>JABTUA010000001.1:3313072-3614261 GCA_015075635.1 Polyangiaceae bacterium | reverse complement strand
CGAGCGGCGCCAGGTAGAGCAGCGCGACCAGGGTCCACAGCACGCCGCGCGACAGCGGCGCGCCGGCGCCGCCCGGCGGCGACAGCGCGAGCTCGACCCCGACCAGCGCCAGCTCGTCGGGCTCGGCCCCGCCGCCGTCCCCGCCGCCCGCGGCGCGGCTCGTGCTCGACGGCCTGCCGCCCACGACCTGGGCCGCGCCCACGACGGCGCCGCCCTTGACCGAGAGCGCGATCGGCTCGCTGTGGATGGTCTGGTAGGTCGAGCGCACCGGATCGAAGTACGAGAACGCGAGCGCCGGCACCGCCGTGGCGTCGGCGCCCACCACCTGCACCGCCACCCGGAAGATCTTGGTCAGGCCGTCCTCGGCCAGCTCGCCCACCGGCGCGTCGGCCGGCACCACGAACTGGCTGCGCGGCAGCATGCCCGGCGCGTCGAGCGGAGGCAGGCCGACGCCGTCGAGACGCTGGTCGCTCCGGATCGCGATCTCGAGCTCCACCGGCTCGCCGAGCTGGACCACCGAGCGGCTGGCGCGCACCCCGATCGAGAACGACGCGCCGACCGCGCCGCCGAAGCTCGCCGGCTTGCCGGTCTCGGGCAGGGGCCGCACCTCCAGGGTGCGGGCCTGGTCGCTGGCGCGGAAGAGCTCGGTGCGCGCCGCCGGGAAGCCGAACGCGTCCCGCCCCATGCCGGTCTGCAGCCGGGCGACCACGGTCGCGGGCGGGATGGCGACGGTCCCGGGCCGCAGCGGGGTGGCCAGGACGCGGAAGGTGAACCGCTCGTAGGACACGCCGTCGCGCTCGACCTGATCCTGGGTGTAGCCCAGGGTGAGGTCGCGGCCGCCGGCGGGGAAGGCCAGGACCTGGCGCGGGTTGACCGGCGGTGGCACCGAGATCGCGAAGACGTCCTCGAGAGACAGGAGCGGCACCGAGAGGGTCTGGTCCTGCGGGTCGCGGCGGAGGAGCCACGCGATGTCGACCGGGACCGTCTCGCCAACGTAGATCGGGCGCCCGGGGAAGAGCACCTCGAGCGCCATGTCCTTGGTCGCCGGCAGATCGGCGACCCGCAGGCGCGCGCTGGCCACCACCACCTGCGACCCGGCCTGCGCCACCTTGACCTCGGGCAGCGTGTAGGTGCCGCCCCGGGCGACGTCCATGCGGTAGCGCAGCACCCAGGTGCCGCTGCCCTGATCGATGCGCTGGCCGTTGATGATGACCGTGGGAGCGGCGCGCAGCTCGACGCCCATGGGCGTGATCGTCGCGCCGGGTACGGTGATGGCGGGCGCGGTCGGCTGCGGCTGCTCGGCCAGGCCCTCGACGACGATCGCGAGCAGGAAGGGCTGACCGGCGTAGGCCTCGCCGCCGAGCTGGTAGCGTGCCTGCGGCGGCGCCGCCTGGGCCGCCGCCGGGCGCCACGCCGCGGGCGCGCTCGTGAGGACGACGGCAGCGAGGGCGGTGGCGGCAGCGAACGCGAGGGCGCGCATGGTCACCAGTCCCGGTCGACGGGCTCGGACGGCAGGCGCTGCCGCTCGCGCCGCTCGCGCTCGCGCTGGGCCTCGCGCTCGCGCACCTGCTGGAGCCGGCGCTGGGCCTCGTCCTTGCTCTGCTGCTGCTGTTGCTGTTGCTGTTGTTGCTGCTGGTCCTGCTGCTGCTGGTCCTGCTGCTGCGGCGGCGGTTGTTGCTGCTGGTCCCGTTGCTGCTGCGGCGGCTGGAGCAGTCGCAGCGCGTTCTCCAGGTGCTCGAGCGCCTTGCCCTGGGCGTCGAGCGCCGGCGACAGGTCGAAGCTCATGGTGGCGGTGGGGTCGGCGGCGCGCGACAAGGTGTCGCTCGCATCATGCATCGTCCCGAGCGCGTTGCGCACCTCGCCGGCCGCCTCGCGCAGCGCCTTGGGGTCCGGACCGCCGGCCCCCGCGGCCGGACCGGGCTCGGCCTGCGCCGCGGCGTCGGCCTGGGCGGCGAGGGCCTGGGCGATGGCGTCGGCCGCGCGCGCGTGCTCGCCCTCGCGCTCGACCAGCCCCGGCAGGAGCGGCTTGCGGGCGAGGTCGTCCTGGCCGACCGCGACCGCGGTCCGATCCCAGGTCTCGCCCTGATCGCGGACCAGCCGCTTCAGGTGCTCGATCACCGAGAAGAAGAGCTGCTGGAGCTCCTCGAGCTTCCGGTGCGCGGTGGTCGCCGACTCGAGCGCGGGCGCGCCCTTGCCTCCGCCGGCCACGGCCCGGAGCGCCTCGAGCGCGACCAGGGCCTCGGCGCGCAGCACCTCCGCGCGCGCGTACAGCGCCGCGGCCTGCTCGGCCTCGGCCTGGGCCGCCTGGGCCTGAGGATCCGCGGGATCCGGCGCCGCGCCGCCCGCGCCGCCCGCGCCCGCCTGCGCCGACGCGGCCAGGGTCGCGATCATCTCCTGCATGCGCTCGACGCGGGCGTGGTTGCGGGTCACGCCATCGCCGACGACGCGGGCGCGATCGGCCGGCGACAGCGCGGCGTCGCCCTCGGCCGGCGGCGTCAACGCCGCCACCACCTGGCCCTGCTCGGCGAGGGCGAGGTCGACGAGGCCGCGGAGGTCGAGGAAGACCTCGATCGCCCGCGCCATCGCCGCCAGCGCCTCGCGCTGGGCGACGAGCCCGCCCTTCACGTCGCCGCCGCGCAGCGCCTCGGTGGCGCGCATCATCGCGCCGCTCGCCTCCTCGACCGCGGGCAGGGCCTGGACGATGAGCGCGCGCAGCCGCGCCCGCTCGGCCGCCTGTGGATCGTCGCCCGCGCCGCCCGCGGCGCTCGCCCCGGGCCCCCCCGCGGCGTCGTCGGCCTGGGCGCCCGCGGCGAGCCGGGCCTTGACCTCCTCGAGGCGCGCCCGCAGGTCGAGCTGACGGCCGCCGAGGCGCACCGGCTCCATCCACGCCGGCAAGGACGGCGGCGCCGCGCCGAGCCGGACGCCGCCCCGCGCCTCGTCGACCGCGGCGGCGTGACCGGCCAGCTCGAGCTGATCGGCGGCGACCCCGCGCAGCACCGTGACCGGATCGAGGAGCTGCTCGCGCGCACGCTTGAGCGCCTCCAGCGCGCCCTCGGTCCGCCGGTAGGCCAGCTCGCCCTGCAGCTCGGCCAGGTTGCGACGGGCGTCGGTCATCTCCTTGCGCGCGTCCTGCACGTAGAGGTCGAGGTTCTTGAGCTGGACCAGCCGCGCCTGCTCCTCGTCGCTGCGCTGGGCCTCGGCCTTGCCGCCGATGGCGGTGATCTCGTCACCGGCCAGGTCGGCGACCACGCCGGCGTCGGCCGCCACCACGCGCTGCCGGGTGGCGGCGGCCTCGAACGCGTCCCGGTCGGCCAGCGGATCGGCGCCGGCGCCGCGCGCGTCCTGGGCCTGCCACAACCCGCGCACCTGGTCGCGCAGCGCGCGCTCGCCGGCGATGAGCTGCTCCAGGCGGCGCTCGAGCCCGCGCTCGCCGCGGTTGAGCTCGTCGACCATGGCCAGGACCCGGGCCTGCACCCGCTCGAGGTTGGCGCGGGCCTCGGCGTCGTCGGGCGCGAGGCGCAGGGCGTCGGAGAACCAGGTCGCCGCGTCCTGGTAGGCGTCGATCGCGGCCTCGAGATCGCGCTCGGGCCCGTCGGCGGCGGCGGCCTCGCCGCGGCGGGCGTGGGCGAGGCCGAGGTTGTAGGCCGCGCGCAGCCGGAGCTCGGGGTCGCCGCTGGCGTCGCCGCGGGCCTCGAGGAAGGCGGCGACCGCGTCGTCGACCTTGCCCTCGGCCAGGGCGGTCAGGCCCTGGTTGTAGCGAACCCGCGCCGGCCGCTCGGGGCCCTCGGCGCACCCGCCGAGCAGCGCCAGCGCCAGCGCCAGCGCCACGGCCGTCCACGTCCGCAGGACGCGCCGCGCCGCCCGCGACCGACGAGCGCTCACGACTCCCTCCCGGTGTAGGCGCCGACCGCGAGCGCGCCGAGCAGCGCGGCCAGGGCCAGCGCCACCATCCACGGGTAGCGCTCGGCCGGCACCACCCGCAGGGTGCGATCGGCCTCGGCGCGCAGGATCGGCTTGATGTGCTCGCGCACGATCGACTCCAGGTCGAGGGCCGAGGTGCCAGCGGGGACGTAGGCGCCGCCGGTCAGGAGCGCCATCCGCCGCAGGGTGTCGCCGTCGAGGCGCGAGATCACCGGCCGGTCGTCGTGCATGACCTGGGTGCGGGCGCCGGTGCGCGGGTCGGTGACGGTGATCGGCGAGCCCTCCTCCGAGCCGAGCCCGACCGCGATGATGCGCACGTCCTCGGCCTTGGCCAGACCGGCGGCGGCCAGCGGATCGCTCTCGTGATCCTCGCCGTCGGTGATGAGCACGATCAGCTTGGCGCCGCGGCCGGTGGGGAACGAGCGCACCGCGAGGCGCACCGCGTCGCCGATGCGGGTGCCGCCGCGCGACACGGTGCGGGTGTCGACGCCGCGCAGCGCCAGGTTGAAGAACGCGTGATCGGGCGTGAGCGGGCACAGGGTGACGGCGCGACCGGCGAACGCGACCAGGCCCAGGCGCTGGCCGCCGAGCTGCTTGACCATGCCGGCGATCTCCGCCCGCGCCCGCGCCAGGCGGTTGGGCGCCACGTCCTCGGCCAGCATGCTCTTCGACACGTCGAGGACGATGACGACGTCGGCGGCCACCCGCGAGCTCAGGACGGTCTCGCCGCTGGCCTCCGAGCGCGGCCGCATCAGCGCCAGCACGCACGCGAACAGCGCCACCGTGACCAGGGCCAGCCGCACCGCCGTCCGCGTCGCCGACGGCCGGGTCACCAGCCGGCGCTGCATGAGCGGGGACAGGAAGCGGCCGAGCGCGTCGCGCCGCTGCCACTCGAGCACCGCCAGGCCGGCGACCAGCGCCAGCACGCCCCACAGCAGGTGCACGCGGTCGCGGTGCAGCCAGTCCCAGTCGGGCCAGGGCACGAGGTCCATCACGGCAGCCTCCGCAGCACGGTCCCGCGCAGGAGCAGCGCGGCCGCCACCGCCGCCATCGCCAGGGCCACGAACCAGCCGTAGTGCTGGTCGTACTCGAAGAACTTCACCTCGTCGATCGCGCTGCGCTCGAGCCGGTCGATCTCCTGGTAGACCCGGCGCAGGCCGTCGCCGTCGGTGGCGCGGAAGTAGGCGCCGCCGGCGCGCTCGGCGATCGCGCGCAGGGTCTCCTCGTCGATCTCGACCCGCACCGAGCGCAGCCGCTCGCCGCCGGTGAAGGGATCGGCGACGCGGATCGGGGCCATGCCGTTGGTCCCGGCGCCCACGGTGTAGACCCGGACCCCGGCGTCGCGGGCCAGCTCGGCGGCGGCCAGCGGGGTGATCTCGCCGGCGTTGGACACGCCGTCGGTGAGGACGATGGCCACCTTGCTGCGCGTCGGCGCCTCGGCCAGGCGCTCGACCGCCAGCGCCAGGCCCTCGCCGACCGCGGTGCCGTCCTCTCGCTCCTCGGTGACGAGCTCGAGCGCGCGCGCCGCCGCCACCAGGTTGGCGTGATCGATCGTCAGCGGGCTCCGGGTGTCGGCGTAGCGCGCGAACGAGACCAGGCCGATCGCGTCGTCGGGGCGGCCGCGCAGGCCGCCGCCGCCGAGCACGAACTGCTCGAAGACCTCCTTGACGACGTCGAGGCGGGTGCGCTCGCGATCGCGCTCGGACAGGTCGAGGGCGCCCATCGTGCTCGAGAGGTCGATGACCATCGCGATCGCGATGCCCTCGGTGCGGACCCGGCTGTCGCGCTGCCCCTCGCGCGGCCCGGCCAGGGCCACCGCCAGGGCGAGGATCGCGATCGCGATCAGGAGCTCGGGCAGCCAGGCCAGGCGCGTGCGCCAGGTCGCGGCCCGCGGCAGGGCGCCGACCGACGAGTACACGACGCGGCCGGCGGCGCGGTGCGCCCACCACACCGCCGGGATCACGGCGAGCGCGGCCAGCAGGTACCACGGGTGCTGGAGCTCGACGCCGAGCACGGTCATGGTCGTCGGCCTCCGTGGCCGCCACCGGCGACCTCGGCCTGGGGCCGGGTGTCGGTGACGAAGGTGCGGGCGACGGCCAGGGTCTCCAGCGACTCGCCGGCGTCGGGCCGGTAGCCGGCGAACTTGACGCGGTCACAGCGGGCCAGGAACCCGGTCAGGTGATCGCGGTGCGCGGTCGCCAGGCCCGCGGCGCGCCGCGCCTCCTGCAGGAACTCCTCGGTGGTGAGCTCGGGAGCGCGCACGCCGAAGCGGCCCTCGACGTAGGCGCGGACGATCCCCGACAGCTCGACGAACCAGGCGTCGGCGGCGCCGGCGTCGGGCGCGCCGCGGGCGGCCAGGGCCTCGAGCCGGCGCATGGCCTCGTCGAAGGCCGACACCCGGACCTGGCGCGCGCGGCGACGGCGCCAGGTCATCAGGCCGAGCCCGCCGAGCGCGAGCGCGCCGGCCGCCAGCAGCGGCGCGATCAGGTGGAGCGGCACGGCGCGGACCGTGGCGCGGGCGGACAGCGCCGGGCGCGGACCGGCCAGGGCCTCGCCGGCCCGCGCCGGATCGACCGGGGCCACCGTGATCGGCACCTCCTCGGTGAGGACCTCGTCGTCGCCGACCCTCACCCGCAGCGGCGGCACCCGGAACTTGCCGCTGCCCGGCGCCTCCAGGGTGTAGGTCTGCTCCTCGACCACGGTCCCGTCGTCGCGGCGCTGCCGGGACGGGGTCCAGCCGACGACCCGCAGCCGGCCCAGCGCCTCGTCGGAGAACGGCGCCGTCACCTCGGGCGCGCCCGGCGACCGCTCGAGGGTCAGCCGCAGGTAGATCGGATCGCCCAGCCGCGGCTCGCCCGGCCACACCCGCACCGAGGCCCGCACCTGGCCGTGCTCGGTGACCCGCGCCTCGACGTCGGCCGGCGGCTCCAGGCGCGGCACCCGCGGCGCCCCGTCACCGCCGTCGCCGCACCCGCCGGCGCCGCCCGCGGCGACCACACCGGCGGCGACGGTGGCGACGATCAGGCGGCCGCGCGCGCTCATCGCCGCGCCCTCCGCTGGCGCTCGCGAAAGAAGCGCAGGAGCGGGTCCACCACCGAGCCCTGGGCGTCGAGGCGCACCAGGTCGACGCCGCTCGCCGACAGCTCGTCCTCGAGGCGATCGAGGCGGGCCCGGGCGTCGGCCGCGACCCGCTCGCGGTAATCCGGCGAGCGGGTGTCGACCAGCCGCGTGTCGCCGGTCTCGGCGTCCTCGAGCGTGACCAGCCCCGCCGGCACCAGCTCGAGCTCGCGCGGGTCGGTGACCGCCACCGCCACCACGTCGTGCTTGCGGTTGGCGTGGCGCAGCACGTCGAGGTAGCCCTCGTCGAGGAAGTCGCTGATCAGGAAGACCACCGCCCGCCGCGGCAGCACCTGGCGGCAGACCTCGAGGGCGGCGGCGATGCTGGTCGACCGCCGCGCCTCGCGCCGGCTGGTCTCGTCGAGTCGCCGGAACCACGCCCACAGCCGGCGCGGGATCTCGGCCGGGTTCCAGCGCGCCCGCGCCCGCGGCGGCTCGTGGCCGCGGGCGAAGACCTCGCGGATGATGCGCAGCGCGTGCTTGTCGCCCTTGCGCGGCGGGATGAAGGTGTCGGCGCCGCCGTGGAACAGCAACAGGCCGACCTTGTCGCCGTTGCCGACCGCCGACAGCGCGAGCAGCGCGCACAGCTCGACCGCGGCCTCGAGCTTGCTGCGCCGGCCCGAGCCGAAATCCTGCGACTGGCTGATGTCGCACAGCAGCATGACCGTCAGCTCGCGCTCCTCGACGTAGCGCTTGACGTGGGGCTCGCCGGTGCGGGCGGTGACGTTCCAGTCGATCGAGCGCACGTCGTCGCCGGGCACGTAGGGGCGGACCTCGTCGAACTCCATGCCGCGTCCCTTGAAGACCGACAGGTACGCGCCGGCCATCACGCTGGCGACCTGGCGACCGGTCACGAACTGGATGCGCTTGACCTCGCGCGCGAGCTCGGCGGGCAACACGGCTTGTCTCGTCGGCGCGGTCGGCTCAGGGCACCGGGACGTTCTCGAGCACCTGGGCGATCAGGTGATCGGACGTCTTGCCCTGGGCCTCGGCCTCGTAGCTGGGCAGGATGCGGTGGCGGAGCACGTCGACGGCGATGCTCTTGACGTCGTGGGGGCTGACGTAGGTGCGGCCGCCCAGCACCGCCGCCGCCTTGGCCACCTTGATCAGCGCGATCGAGCCTCGCACCGAGGCGCCGTTGTCGATGAGGGTGGCCAGGTTGCCGAGGCCGGCGGCCCGGGGATCGCGGGTGGCGGCCACCAGGTCGACGGCGTAGCGCTTGACCTTGTCGTCGACGAAGACATGGCGGACGACGTCGCGGGCCGCCAGGAGCTCGTCGCAGGTCATGACCTGCTCGGCCCGCGGCTCGCCGCCGGCGCCGGCCATGCGGTCGAGGATCTTGACCTCGTCCTCGCGGCCGGGGTAGCCGACCTTGACCTTGAGCATGAAGCGATCGAGCTGGGCCTCGGGCAGCGGGTAGGTGCCCTCCTGCTCGATCGGGTTCTGGGTGGCCAGGACCAGGAACGGCTCGGCGAGCTTGAAGGTGTGCTCGCCGATCGTGACCTGGCGCTCCTGCATGGCCTCGAGCAGCGCCGACTGGACCTTGGCCGGGGCCCGGTTGATCTCGTCGGCGAGGATGAAGTTGCCGAACACCGGCCCCTTCTTGACCGAGTACGTGCCCTCGCGCGGGTTGAAGACCTGGGTGCCGATGACGTCGCCCGGCAGCATGTCGGGCGTGAACTGGATGCGCGAGAAGGTCCCGTCCAGGGCCTCGGCCAGGGTGCGGATGACCAGGGTCTTGGCCAGGCCGGGCACGCCCTCGAGCAGGACGTGGCCGCCGGCCAGGAGGCCGAGCAGGAGGCGCTGGACCATGTCGTCCTGGCCCACCAGCACCTTGCCGATCTCGGCCTTGAGCGCGGCGAAGCGACCCTGATAACGAGCGACGTCCTCGGACTGACGATCAGACATACGGCCTCGAAAGCACGGTGGATTCTGCGGCTGTGTAAGGCGGCTCGGCCGCCGTGTCAACCGGGCCGGCGCCGGCGCTATTCCCGGGGCGCGGACGGGGTGCGAGCGGGGGCCGAACCCGAACCCGAGCCCGGATCCGAATCCGAACCCGGATCCGAATCCGAACCCGAACCCGAACCCGAACCCGAACCCGAATCCGTATCCCGAACCCGAACCCGAACCCGAATCCGTATCCCGAACCCGAGCCCGGACCCGAATCCGAACCCGAACCCGAACCCGAACCCGAGCCCGAACCCGAACCCGAACCCGAGCCCGAACCCGAACCCGAATCCGAACCCGAATCCGTATCCAACCCCGCGTCAGAAGTCGCGGGCGAGGCCGACCCCGGTCTGGACCACCGCGCCGTCCACCGGCACGTCGCCGTGGATCGTCCGGTGGACGGACAGCTCGGGCACCAGGTGCCAGCAGCCACCGAACGACCAGCTCAGGTTGACGAAGGCGCCCGCCAGGAGGCCGGTGGCGTGACCGCCGGCCGCCGGCAGGTAGAGCGAGGCCGTGACCACCGGCCCGAACGACCACGCGCGGCGCGGCGAGGTGCGACGGGTGATGGCGGCGGTGGCGCGCGCGTGTCCGGACAGTGCGTCGGGCAGCGAGCCGCGCCCGGTCGTGCGCACGCCGCCGAGCGCCCCCAGCGCCGCCACCGACCAACCGGCGGCGGTGGCGTGGAGACGATGGCGCACGCTGGCCTCGACGCCGAGGGCGTAGAGCTTGAGCCCGACGTCGGTGCCGGCGCCGACGCCGCGGCGGGCCGCGACCTCGACGTGGAGGCTCGGGGTGCGCGTGTCGCCGGGGTGGTCGGCGAAGGCGCCGGCGCCCAGCGCGGCCGCGCCCTGCCAGCGCCCGCGTGGCAGCGGCTCGGCGGACTGGTAGGTGGTGTACGAGCCGCAGCCGGCGAGCGCGAGCGCGAGCGCGGCGGCGGTGAGCCTCGCCGGGGCTTCAGGGCCGGGGGTGGGCATCGAAGAAGTCCAGGATGACCTCGTTGCCGAAGTCGCGGGTGACGCGGCCGATGCGATCGGTGCCGAGGTAGCTCCAGCCCGACGGCCAGGTGTGGCCGCCCAGCACCATGACGATGTCCTCGGTGGCCGCGGCGCAGCCGGCGCGGACGCGGCGGAAGGCGGTGACGCCATCGCCGGGATCGGCGTCGGGGAGGGACTGCTCGCTGGTCGGCCCCGCACAGCCGTTGCGCGCCGCCCAGCCCGCCATCGTCTCGTCGACCGAGGTCTTGCGGCCCTCCTGCTCGAGGCAGCCGCCGGTGCCGCCCGCGAACGGCCAGCACGGATCGTCGGTGCCATGGATGTGGAGCACCGGCATCGCGCCGCATGCCCCGCCGCCGTCGGCGTGCTGGTTGGCGCCCCCCACCGGCGCGATCGCCGCGATCACCTGGGGCCGCTCGCAGCCGAGGCGATGGGCCATGGCGCCGCCGTTGGACAGGCCGGTGGCGTGGACGCGCCGCGGATCGACCGGGATGGCGCGCCCGACCTCGATCAGGAGGTCGTCGGTGTAGCCGAGGTCGTCGATGCCCTGGGCGCAGGCGGCGCCGCTGGCGCAGTACGCCCCCGGCCCGCCGCCACCGCCGTTCCAGGTGCGGACGTCGCGCAGCGGCCGCCCGCCGGTGCCGTCGGGGGAGACCACGGCGTAGCCGCGGGCGGTGGCCATGGTGTCGAGGCAGCCAGGGCCGCCCAGCTCGCCGCCGGCGCAGGTGACCCGCTGCGCGCCCTCGCGATTGCCGCCGCCGCCGTGGTACGCGATGACGAGCGGCAGCGGCGTGACGCCGTCCCACGCCGCCGGCACGGCGAGATCGAAGCCGCGATCGACGTGCCCGGGCACCTGGCAGCTCACGCGCGCCCCGGGCCCGACGAGGATCGCGCCGCAGTCATCGAGGAAGTCGGGGCGACAGCCGACCGCGCCGGCGACGAGGGCGGCGACGCCGGTGAGCCCGAGCGAGCCGAGGCGCGGCACCCGTCCAGTACACACCAGGTGGCGGAGCGCGCCTAGCCCGAACACCGCGGTCCCGTCGTGGGCGCGGCGGCGCGGCCGGCGGGGCCGCGAGCGGCGGCGGGGCACTGATGGGCGGGGCGTCGCTCAGCAGCGCGTCGACCTCGTCGAGACCTGGTGCGGACGCTGGCGGCGGCACGTTCACCGGCGCCGCCGCCGGAGCGACGTGACCGACTACTGCGGCGAGCGTGACCTCGTCGGGGCTCCACGCGCGCGTGTCGGGCTCGAACAGCTTGTCGGCGTCCGCGGTCGGAGCGGGCTCGGCGGGTGCCGGAGTCTCGGCGATCGGCGCCGGCGCGCTCGGGCGCGGCTCGTCCGACAAGAGCGAGTCGAGCAATGCGTCCGGCTCGAAATCGAGATCACCCAGCTCTTCGCCGATGCTGCGCGCGCTCGCGCTCCGGCCCGCGCCGGTCACACCCGGCGCCGGCGGTTTGCCCTTCGCCTTGGGGTCTTCAGGGTTGCTCATCGGACTCCCATTCCGAGCTGCTCGCGCAACGTCAGGTAGGTGGGCGACAGCACGAACGAGAGGAGCCGCGCCGTGCGCTCTTGGGCCTCCATCGAAGCTCCCAAGTGACCGCGCGGCTGTCCGGCGGAAGAGAGCACCCACGACACGTCACCCGCGGCGATCGCGGCGAGGCGATCGAGGCTCGAAGTGGCTGCTCGAACCCAGCCGATCGGGTCTTGCCCGCTGCCGGCTGCTCTTAGGCAGAGCTCCGGCAGGATCTTCTTCACCTTGCGCGAGACCTCCTTGCCGAGCACTCGCGAGAACTCGCCGAGCATCGCGTACTGCGGCGACGGCATCTCGTAGCCGCCGATGCGGCACGTCGCGACGATGAGGGCGGCGACGTCGGTCGCGTCGCGATGGCGGAGGATGGTCGTACCGCGCCCGACAGCGAACAGCTCGCGCGCCAGCGCCTGCCGGTGCAGTGGCGAGAGCGGCGCTTGGACGCCGCGCCCGACGACGACCGCGGGCACCTCGCTCCCCACGCCGAAGATGCCCTGATCGTCGGGGCCGCCGACGTAGAGCTCGAAGTCTCCTATGCCGAGCGCGCCGGCCCACGCCGCGACCTCGTTGCGGACCGGCAGGCCGGCGCGCGGATCGACGCGGTCCCTCTTGCCCACGCCGAAGGTCGCCAGGTTCGGTCCGATGGCCTCGGCGAAAGTGGTCGCCATGGCTGCCACCAACTCGGGGATGGGGCCGCCGTCCTCCGGGTCGCACAGATCGGGCAGCGCCCGTGGATCGATGGCGATCTGCGGCACCCGAGCGACCCGCTGGTCGAGCACGGAGAGCTCGCGATCGATCTCCGGCGACCCCTCGCCCAGCGCCACCAACGCGCCGAGAGCCGCCTGCCGGAGCGGCGCGTTGTTGGCGCGGGCCGCGATGCGTGCCAGGCGATCGACGCGTTCGGCGTCCAGGGGCTCGCGAGTGAGCGTGGCGACCAGCGCGCGTTGTCCCTGCGCGAGAAGCGGACCCTCGGCGTCGGGAGAGAGCGCTCCGGAGAGCACCAGGTCGAGCGCCTCGCCGTCACCCGGCGACTCGCTGAGCAGGCGGGTCACGGCGTTGCCCGCCCCACTGGGGTCTCCCAGGCGGTCCCGGTGGATCACCATCGCCAGGCGCGCCGCCTCGACACGGCCCTCTGGCTTGTCGCGCTCGGTCATCAGCTGCTCGAGCACTTCGGTGGCCTTCTGCCAGGCCTGGGCCTTGGCCGCCGCGCGCGCGAGCCGCTCGCGCACCGGGAGCGTCGACAAGCCCGAGCGGTAGAGCCCGTCCAGGACCGCCAGAGCCTTCTCGATCTCTCCCAGCTTGTTCTCGTAGATGTCGACCGCGGCCACGCCGCTCATCAAGCGTTGCTTCACCGGCGCTTCGCTCAGCGTCGACAGGCGCGCCAGCTTCTCTGCTGCCTCCGCCAGCTTGCCGCTGGTGAGGTAGATCTCTCCGGAGAGGGCCAGTGCCCCGACGTGGTCCGGCTCGAGCAGCGTGACGTTCTCGAGCGCCGCGAGCGCGCCATCCCGGTCGCCAGCTTCTCGCAGCACGCGTGCGCGTTCCCAATACAGCTTGGCGATCTCGTCTGGATCCTCGGCCACATCGAGGCGCAGCGTGATGAGCTCGAGGAGCCGCGCTGCGTCCTTGCGCGCGCGCACCAGCCGGAACAGCTTGTCGAAGGCCTTGAAGCGACCGATGTCGCGCGCGATGGCCCGGGACAGCGCGAACTCCCCGCGCGCCGTGTCGTTCAGCTCGTCGATCAGGATGAACGCCGACTCCTCCCAGAGCTCGGCGCCGCGTGCGTCGTCGCTGACGGCGTCTCCCAGCGCCGCCGACGCCTCCGCGACCGTGGTTCGCTCGCCCATGAGCTCGGCGGTGACGCGCAGCCCTTCCCAGCCGATCAGCTCTTCCGGATGAGCCTCCACGACGGCGCGGAAGGCCTCGAGGGCAGCATCGGCCTCGCCGGCGACGAGCAGGTTCCAGCCCGCGAGCGCGCGGACGAGAGCCGTGCTCTCCTCGCCGAAGGCGCCTTCGACGCCCGCCAGCGCCCGCGCGCGTCGCCGCGGGTCCGAGCCTGGGGGAGCCAGCTCGACGTTCGCCAGGCGGGCACTCTCGGCCTCGTCCTCGAGCAACGGATCGCCTTCGGTGCCGCTGAGCAGCGAGACGATGGCGGCGCTCGCGCGCAAGGCCGCGGCAGGGCCCGGCGGCAGGCGATCGGCGAGCGCGCGACGAGCTTCGACCTCCGCCTTGGTGTCCCCGGCCGCGACCGCGGCGGCCAGCCACTCGAGCGCCGGCGCGACGTTCGGATCGGCGTCGGCCCAGCGCGTGGCCGTCTCGAGCCGGCGCGCTGTGTCCACCGGCCCGCGCTCCAGCTCCGCCACGTGGGCCGCGGCAGCGGCGACCGCGCCCGCCGCGCCCCCGAAGGTCGCGACGCCGTCGAGCGCGTCCTGCCGCTGGTCGGGCGGCGCGACCAGCGCGCGAGCCAAGAGCCCTGCGTCTCGGATCTCCTGCTCCTCTGCGGCCGCGACCAGGTCGAGCGCCTCGAGCGCGGCGCGCTCGTCACCCGAAGCGCCTACCTCCAGGCCGAAGCGCTCGAGCGCCTCCGCCCCGCTGATCGAGTCTTCGTCGCTGCCGAGCGCGCGGCGTCGCGCCTCGATGGAGTCGGGCTCCGCGGCGCGCAGCGCCCAGCCCAGAATGGGCCCTCCCGCCGCGGGAGCACGCTCGGCGCCTCGCGCGAATGCTTCGACCGCCTGCTTCCGCTCGCCGCCCTGCCAGAACAAGATCCCGGCCTCGAGGTCCATGCTCGCCGCGAGCTCGGCGTCGGTCACGGCCGCGGCGCTGGCGCGCAAGGCTTCTGCCGCGAGCACCGGTTTCTCGCGCTTGCGCGCCAGGGCTGCCAGCGCCGCCGCCGCCGCCGCGTTGCTCGGGTCGTCGGCGTGCAGCGCGCCGAGTTGCTCCACGGCGTCTGCCTCGCGAGCGCCGAGCAACGCGCGCATCGCCATGGCCGTCCTGAGCGCGCCGCCGGTGCGCGGGTCCGGCGCGAGCGTGGCCAGCGTCGCCAGAGCCGCTTCGGCGTCGCCGTCCGAGGCGCCGGTGGCCAGGGGGAGCGCGAAGGCGCGAAGCACGGCGCCCAACCAGCGGCCCTGGTCGAGCTCGCACAGTGAACCGAACGCGGCGCGGGCGTGCTCCAGATCACCCCGCAAGAGGCGCAGCCGTCCGAGCTCGAACCACAGGCCGGTGAGCTCGTTCTCACTGGCGTGAGCCGCGATCAGGCGACGCGTGGCCTCCTCGTACCAAGCCCCGTCACCCGAGAGCGCCGCCAGCAGGCGTGCGACCCGCGCGACGGTCAGCGGCGGCGCGCCGTACATGCCGGCCTGGGAGAGCGCCGCCTTCGCGCCCGAGACGTCTTTGCCGAGCCTCGTCCAGGTGTCGGCTGCGAGCAAGAAGTAGCGCGCCTTCGCGGCGTCGCTGCCCATCAGCTCCGCGGTGGCTTCGAGGGACGACGCCAGGCCCTGCGCGTCGGTGCCCGGGTCGAGCAGGTCGAGCTCGAGCACGCGGGCGGGGATGCTCGCAGGGTCTTCGCCGAGCGCCTTCCGGACGGCATCGAGCGCCGCGCCGAGGTCACCCTGGCTCGCCGCAGACTCCGCGATGCGCAGCCAGAGCGCGGCGGCGATGCCGCCTTTCGCGCCGCCGTCGAGGGCGCGCCTGGCGAGCTCCGCGGCCTTCTGCGTGTCACCGGTGGCTTCGGCGGCGACAAGGCGAGCGTGGGCGAGCGCAGGCTCGTTCTCGACCCGCGTCAGCGCCTGATCCAAGAGCGCCGCCGCGTCTCCGAGCTCGCCGCGCCGTCGGTGCGCGTCGGCGGCGCGCAACCAGGCGTCCACGGCATGCGCGCTGGTGCGCGCGTAGTGCGGAACCCCCAGCGAGTCGGCCGTCGCGGGGTCGGTGGCGCTCCGCTGCAAGAGGGCCGCTTGCGCTTCGAGAGCGCGCGCGGCGACGTCGAAGCGCTCGGTGCGTTTGCCGATGAGCTCGAGCGCGCGGAGCGCCGGGTAGGTCGCTTCGCCCTTCTGCTCGATGGCGCGCTCGACGCGCTCGATGGCGGTGCTGCTGTCGCCGTCGGCGAGGGCCAGCTCGGCCGCGTCGATGAGCAGTAGTGAGCGCCATGTCGGGTGCTGGCACAGATCGGCTCGTGAGCCGAGGGCACGTGCGCGCAGCTCGACGTCACCGAGCTTGCCCGCGAGCGCTTCGAGCGCGAGGTACACGGCGGAGTCGTCCGGTTTCTCTTCCGCTGCCTCCTCCAGCACTGCTCTGGCAGCGTCCGGGTCCACCTCGACATCCGCGAGGTGGGCGGCTCGCTCCATCAACGCGCGCACGCGCTCCTCGGCGCCTTCGGCGACCTGAGCCGAGCGCTCGAGGAGCTTGCCCAAGTTCTTGCTCGAACCGCTCCTCTGGATGATCTGAATCAGGCGCTCGAGCGGCTCGTGGAACTCCGGCTCCGAGTTGACCGCGTCGAGTTGGTCGCGCGCAGCGGCGCTGCTGTCGCCGCTCCGCTCTTCGAGCACGGCGATCTCGTGCATGAGGATGGCGCGAGTGACGTCGCTCTCCGCGCTCTCGTGCTCGGCACGCAACCGGCTGAGCTCGCTCTGGAGCCGCTCTTCCGAATCGAGTTGTAGCTGGCTGGACATCGACGAGGGCGGACGGAGTTACTCTTACCTTACGAGGGGTTGTCGCTGAAAGCGCGCAATCTTCACTCGATACGGCGCAGGACCCAGTAGCCGCGTGGCGTGTCGACGGGCTCCGGGTGTACCGCGCCCTTGTCCAGGGTGAACAGGACCGCCTCGATTTCGGGCTCCAGCACGCCCCGGGGGATCCTCCCCGCGTCCGCCGTCGAGCCGCGATCCCCCTTCTTCACCGCCTCCGGGAAATCCCTCTTCGCGTCCTCCACGACCGCTTTGGCCTTTTCCAGGGCTTCTTGCTTGGTGCGCGCGCCGGTCGGGGCGAACTGCACGCCTTGGTAGGTGAAAAGCACCACCCCGAAAGACACCGTGCCGGGCGCGTTCGCCGGCAGCGGCTTGCCGCCGTCGCCGACCTCTTCGGCGGCCGGCAATAGGCTCGGCCCGGCGAGGTCTTCTTCTCCCGCGCTCCCGCTCGGCGCCGGGGCCGCGGAAGCCGAGGGCGGGGCGGACGCCGAAGCGCTCGGCGCCGGCAGCGTCCCGCGCGAGGCGGGGGCGCCAGCCTGATACATGGCGGCAACGAGTGCCGCCGAGGAGAGCACGCCCACCACCACGGACGTCCAGCGTTGCATTTCGGGGAGAGCGAGTAGCACGGCTGGGCCCGTGGCGGCCTCAGAAAGCGCGACAACTCCGCCCGCATCCTGCTAAGACAGGCGTCAGGGAACCCGTGTTCAAGGTCGAGTGCCCGGGGTGCAAGGCGCCCTACCAGGTCGACGAGCGCCGCGTGCCTTCGACGGGGCTCAAGATGCGTTGCCCGAAGTGCGGCAACTCGTTCCAGGTCGATCCTCCTCCGGACCCGCGCGCGACCGGCCCGAGCCCACTTTTGGCAGGAGCTCTCTCGGCAGCGGCGTCTCCAGCGGCCCCGGCCGCCACCAAGCCGGGGCTGCCCCCGATCCGCAAGCAGACGATGCTCGGGGTGGCGGGCCCAGGCGGCGTACCCGCAGCGCCTGCCAAACCCGCGTCGCCGAAGCAGACACTGCTGGGCACGGCCCCACCAACAGTGGGCGGTGCGCCCGCCCCGCCGCGGCCAGCGGGCGCAAAGCCTGCCCCGCCCCGTCCCGGCCTGACCAAGCCCCAGGCGCCCGTGCCGGAAGAAGCCGACCTTCCCGCTCTGGCTGGGGCGCCGTCTCCCTCCGAGTTCGCAGACTTCGGCGACATCGGCATCGACCTCGACCTGCCGGCGCCCGCCGCGGCGAAGCCGCCGGCGCCGCAGGCAGCCCCGAAACCACCTCTGCCGCCGCCGCGCGCCCCAGTGCCGGTCCCGGTCCCCATGGACGTGGACCTACCTGCCACAGTCGCTCCAAAGGGCGGCGGTTCGACCGGTGGGTTTGGCGAGATCGACCTGCCGTCACCGGTCGGTGCCGCACCAGACTTCCCCGCCGAGGCCCAGGAGTTCGATCTGCCGGTGGTGGGAGGCCACCGCCCAGCGGCGGCCGAACTGGACCTCCCCGCTGCCGCGCAGCGCGGTGGGGGCTTCGGCGAGGTGGACTTGCCGCTGCCGGCGGCCGACCTGCCCGCTGCTCGGGCCGGCGGAGGCGGCTTCGGCGAGCTCGACCTGCCCGCGCTGAGCGCGGAGCTACCGACCATTGGCGGTGACCTGCCATCCATCCAGGCAGGGCTTCCGGCGATTCAGGCCGGTCTGCCGGTGCCCGCCGCCGGTCTGCCGGTGCCCGCCGCCGGTCTGCCGGCGCCCGCGGCGGGATTGCCGATGAACGCGGCGGGATTGCCGATGAACGCGGCGACCCTGCCGATGAATGCTGCCGGGCTCCCGGTGCACGGCGGCACGCTGCCCATGGGCGAAGCTCCGAGCGCGTTCGGCGAGGTCGATCTGGGCGCTGGGGGCCGTCCGCCTTCGGCTCCCCCGTGGGGTGCTCCGCCGGCGGCGGCCGGCTCGACCGACGCCGGGGTGGTGCGCCAGTCGGGTGGCGGCACCGCATTCGGCGAGGTGAACCTCGACGCCGGCGGGGGCGGGGGCCCCATCGACGCGGTTCGCGACGACATGGAGTTCGGCGGCCTGCCGCAGGAGGGCGGTGCCGCAGCCGCGGAGGGCGCGCCGCTCCAGGTTCGGGCCCCGGTGCCGCGCATCGCCCGCGAGGAAGAGCTGGCGCCGCCGCCCAAGCGCAAGAGCCTCCGGGCCATCGCCGCCGTGGTGGTGGTGATGGTGCTCGCGGGGGGTGCCCTGGCGCTGGTCCCGAACGTCGGTCCGTTCGGCGTGCTCTGGATCTACGACAAGCTCAAGAGCGGCGACTACCAGAAGCTCCTGGCCGACACGCAGAAGACGGCCCGCGACGCGCTGGCCAAGGACAGCCACCCGGAAGCCAAGAAGGCTTACCAGGCGGCGGACGAGGCGCGCTCGAAGAACAAGCGCCAGAAAGGGCTCGCGGCTTACGCGGTCTACGTCGCCTATGGGCGGGAGCTGCGCTTCGGCGCCGACCCCGAGGTCAGCGCCCGCGCTTCGGTGCTGCTCGACGAGCTCAAGCAGGAGAGCTTCAAGGAAGTCCCCAACCTCGACCTGGCACGCGCGGCTCACGCGGCGGCGTCCGGCGGCGGTGGGGCGCGCGTCACGCTCGAAGCTCTGGTCAAGGCACGTCCGAACGACATCGACGTGCTCACGCTCCTGGGCGAGGTGACGCTCCGCGAACGCGACGCTCAGGCTGCCACCGAGGTGTGGGAGAAGGCGGAGGGCGTGGAGAAGAGCGCGCGCACCGCCTACGGGCTGGCGCGTGCCCGCTTCCTGGCCGCTGACCGCAAGAAGGCCGAGGAGCTGGCGAAGCTCACGCTCTCGCGCAACCCGAATCACACCGGAGCGCGCATCCTGACCGCGCGCGCGACCTGGAACTTCGGGCAAGAGCAGGCTGCGACGAAGCTCCTGGAAGCGGTCACTCAGGACACGGCCAGCTCGAGCTCTGGCGAGCTGGTCGAGGCGTTCACGCTGCTCGGCGAGGTCCACCTGGCCCGGTCGCGGGTGACCCACGCCGAGAAGGCTTTCTCCGAGGCGCTCAAGATCGAGCCCAAGTCGGCCCGTGCGCTGGTCGGGCTCGGCGACGCCCTCTACCGCGCCGGTCGTTACGCCGAGGCGCTGGCGCGCTTCGAGGCTGCCGTTCAGGCCGACGACAAGGAGGTCACCGCGAAGGTCGGCGTGGCCAAGACCACCCTCGCGCTCGAGCGCCTCCAGGACGCCATGGCCGCCATCCAGAATCTGCGCACGGCGTTCCCCAAGAGCGTGCTGGTAGCGTACTGGTACTGCCGCATCTCCGAGGCGTCCGGCGCTCGCAAGGAAGCCGAAGCGACGTATCGCGAGGTGCTGAAGTCCGGGGTCGTGGATCCGGACATCGGCCTCGTCTACATCGGTCTCGCGCAGCTGTTGAACGCTCAGGGCAAGAACGACGAGGCCCAGGCCGTGCTGGCCGACGCCCGGAAGATGCTGCCGGATTCTGCCTCGGTTCACGTCGCGATGGGCGACATCGCGCTCGGTCAAGGCAAGAGCGACGACGGCATCCGCGAGTACCAAGCCGCGCTCGTGCTCGATCCCGGCGACGTCGGAGCGAAGTTCAAGCTCGGCATTGCGCTCAGGCGCGACAAGAAGTTCGACCAGGCGGCCAAGACCTTCGACGAGGTGGCGGCGATCGACAAGGAGTACCCGGGCTTGGCCCTGGAGCGTGGCCTCCTGTTCGAGGCGTCCGGCCGCGGCGCCGAGGCGCTCAAGGCCTACGAGGACGCGCTGGCCAAGGCCCCGAACGATCCCGACCTGATGCTGCGAGTCGCCTGCGGGAAGGCCACCACGCAGGCCGCGAAAGAGGCCTCCGAGATGATCAGCAAGGTGCTCGAGAAGCGCCCCTCTTCGGCTGAGGCCCACCACTGCAAGGGCAAGGCCCTGCTCACGCTGGGCTCGAACACTCTGGCCGAAGCGCTCAAGACCCTGGAAAAGGCGGTGGACCTGGACCCCAACCGCGCCGAGTACCACCTCTACGTCGCCTGGGCGGCCAACGAGGTGGGCCGCCCCCAGCGCGCCGAGACGGCCGTGCAGAAGGCGCTCGAGCTGGACGCGGGCATGGGCGACGCCTACTGGCAGCGCGGTGTCCTGCGCTTCAAGCAGGGCGCGGTGCGCGACGCGGTCAAGGACCTACAGAAGGCCTTGGAGCTGAAGCCGGGCCGGCTGGAAGCACACGCCGCCCTCGCCGACAGCTACTACGATCTGGGCAAGGAAGCCGAGGCGCTGTCCGAGTACAAGATCGCGGTCGAAGGGCAGCCGGACAACCCCACCTGGCGCTTCCGCTACGGCAAGCTCCTGGTGGCCAACAACCGTCACGCGGAGGCCGAGACCCAGCTCACGCGCGCCCTCGAGATCGTCGGCAAGGCCGACTCGAAGCCGCGCTGGGAGTGGGAAGCGCACCACATGCTCGCGCGGGCCATGGGCGGGAAGAAGGAATCCATCCCGCACTGGGAGGCGTTCCTGCGGCTCGCCCCGGCGGACAACCCCTACCGCGCCGAAGCGAAGAAGATCCTGGCCGGGCTGGGCAAGCCTTGGGACGGCAATTGAGCGCGGGAGCTCCTCCCGGCGCCGTGCTTCCGTCCAAGCTCGACACCGAGCGGGTCGTCTTCGACGGCGATCGAGAGCTCCACCAGGAGCTCATGCGGGACAAACGCTTCGTGCGCTTGCTGGTGGCGAAGGAAGGCGACGCCGAGAGTGTCTCCGCTCGGCGCCAGCTGCTCCTGTCCGCGCTGCGGCTGACGCGGGACATGGCGCCGGAGCCGTTCGGTGCGCTGACCGACGTGGTGGGGGGGCTGGGGATCCAGGCGGAGGTCGAGCTCTTCTGCGTGTCCGACACGCGCATCAACGCCTTCGTGGTGCCGCCCCAGGGCGAAGGGGGCGTGGTGCTGGTCGGCTTCACCAGCGAGGCGCTGGAGCGCCTCGATCCGGGCGAGCTCCGCTTCGTCCTGGGTCACGAGATCGGGCACGTCCTCTTGGGGCACTTCAACCTCTCGGTCAGCGACCTGGTCGGCGACGAGAACGTGTCGCCCCTGCAGATGGTCAGGCTCTGCGCGTGGATGCGCTACGCCGAGCTCTCCGCGGACCGCGTCGGCCTTCTGTGCTGCGACGACTTCGACACGGCTGTGCGTGCGTTCTTCAAGCTCACCAGCGGGCTCACCAAGCAGAGCTACCTGGGTCACGCGCGGTCTCACGCGGAACAGCTGGCCGCGGTCAAGCGGGACGAGCTCCCGAGCAGCGAAGCAGACTGGTTCTCGACCCACCCCTACAGTCCGCTGCGCGTGAAGGCGCTGGATCTGTTCTCTCGCTCAGAGACCTTTCATGCACTGATGGGGCGCAGCGCCGCCGACGCGCGCTTCCACCGCTTCCTGGGCAAGAGCGGCGCGCTGCTCTCGGAGGCGGAGCTCGAGCGCGAGGTCGGCGCGCTGATGAAGATCATGAACCCCAGCTTCCTCTCGGACGATCTGGACGTGGTGGTGACCACGCGGGAGCTCTTGGCGCTCGGGGGCATGGCGGTCGCGCTCGCCGACGGGCAGATCAGCCGAGGCGAGCGCGAGGCGCTGGGCAAGCTGGTGGGCAAGCGCGGCATCGTCGACAAGGCCGCCGAGCTCCTCGATCTATCGCCGGCCGACCACGAGACCCGCATGCGCGCCCTCGCCGAGCGCCTCGGCCGACACCTGCCGCCGCTCGGTTGTCGCAAGGTGGTCGAAGACCTGATCGTCGTGGCTCTGGCAGATCGCCAGCTGATGCGCTCCGAGCTCGAGGTCGTGGTCAAGGTGGCCGGCTGGCTCGGCGTGCCCGCGGAGGACGTCGAGCGGACCCTGGTGCGGGTCCTCGGCCACCTGGACTGAGCCCGCGATGGCCCACGCCCCGGTGCCGGTGACGCTGATCGCGGGCTTCCTGGGCTCCGGCAAGACCACGTTCCTGAACCACGTCCTGGCCGGTGAGCACGGGCGCCGGGTCGCGGTCCTGGTCAACGACTTCGGAGACGTCAGCATCGACGCCGAGCTGATCGCCTCGGCTGACGACACCAGCGTCACGCTGACCAACGGCTGCATCTGCTGCACCATCCGCGACGACCTGGTCAAGGCGGTGCGCGACGTGCTCCGGCGCGAGCCGCCGCCGGAGCACCTGGTGGTCGAGCTCTCGGGGATCGCCGATCCGGGCAGCGTCCTCCGCAGCTTCGCGCTGATGGAGAAGACCTGGCCTCTCTTCGTGGACGGCGTGATCGCGCTGGTCGATGTCGAACACTTTCCCGAGGAGGGCGAGCCCCACCACACGCTGGCGCGTGAGCAGCTGGTGCTGGCGGACGTCGTCCTGCTCAACAAGACGGACCTGGTGCCGCCCGAACGCGTGGCAGAGCTCCGGCGCCGCATCACGGGTTGGGTGCCCACCGCGCGGGTCGTCGAGACCGTGCGGGGCGAGATCCCGCTGGAGCTCTGCCTGGGGTTCGGCGCGGAGCCGGACCACCCGCGTGACCTGGGCCACGCGGCGGAGGTCGCGACGGCCGACAGCCACGGCTTCTCCACCTTCACCTACCGGACGCCGTCGATGCTGGCGCTGGGAGCGCTGCGTGCGACCTGCACCGAGCTGCCGGCCGGGGTGTTCCGCGCCAAGGGCTTCGTCCACCTCGACGCGCGACCGGACCACCGCACCGTCTTGCAGATCGTCGGACGCCGCGCGCGCATCGAGCTCGGCGAGCCGTGGGGGCAGCGCACCCCGGAGACCGTGATCGTGTTCATCGGCGCACGCGAGGGCTTCGATCGCGACGCACTCCGCGCGGTGTTCGACGCCTGCATCGCGCGCCCCGGCGGCCCTGGCCGCGCCGGATTTCCCGGCGCAATCAGCTGGATTCGCGAGCGCTTTCGCGCGCGCTGAGCGCGCATGTAAAGATGGCGCGCGTGGAGAGCGACGCCCAGCCGCCCGGCAGCGAAGCGCTGCAGCAAGCAGAGCTCCTGGCGACGGTCCTGGCTCATTCCACCGATGTGATCAGCATCCTCGATCTCGACGGGAAGCTGCTCTACATGAACCGCGGTGGGGCGGGGCGCCCGGTCCGAGATCTGCTCGGGCTCAGGCCCCTGGACTTCCTCGACGCGGGCAGCCGCGCG
Source organism: Polyangiaceae bacterium (assembly GCA_015075635.1). Lineage (NCBI taxonomy): Bacteria > Pseudomonadati > Myxococcota > Polyangiales > Polyangiaceae > Polyangiaceae bacterium. The sequence goes on along the minus strand of JABTUA010000001.1, from coordinate 3,590,948 downwards.
CCGTGGCAGGCTGCCATCGACCGTGCCGTCTCGACCGGCCTGCCCCAGGAGCTCGAGTTGGTCTCGGTGACCGGTCTGGCGTGGCGCACGCGGGTCGTTCCCGTTCTCAGGGAGGGCAAGGTGGCGGCGTTGATCTCGATCGCCACCGACGTCACCACCGAGAAGGACACCGAGCGGGCGCTCCGGGCCAGGGAACAGCAGCTCCGGCTCGCGCTGGAGGCGTCCGGCATGGGTCAGTGGTGCTGGAACGTCGCCCGGGACGAGGTGACTTGGGACGCGGCGGCCAAGCGCATCTTCGGCTTCGACCAAGGGCGGGAGGACATCACCTACGCGACCTTCCTCGACCGCGTGCACCCCGAAGACGTCGAACGCGTCAAGGAACACGTGGCGGCGGCACTCCAGACCGGCCTCTACCCGGACCTCGAGAGCCGCATCGTGCTCCCGGGCGGCATCGAACGCTGGGCGCTGATGATCGGCCGGGTGTTGCACGACGCCGACGGCAAGCCGACGGACCTGATCGGTGGCATCGTGGACATCACGCAGTCGAAGGCGAACGAGGCCCAGCTGCGGCGCACCGAGAAGCTGGAGGCCATCGGCCAGCTCGCCGGCGGAGTCGCCCACGACTTCAACAATCTCCTCGTGGCGATCATGGGCAACGTCGAGCTGGCGCGTCGGATCGACGATCCTTCGCTGCGCGACGCCCACCTGTCGGAGTCGCTCTTGGCGTGCTCGCGCGCGGCCGATCTGACGCGGCAGCTCCTGGCGTTCGGGCGCAAGCAGCAGCTGCTCGAGACCGAGCTCGACGTGAACGAGGTGATCGCCGACACCATGAAGCTCTTGCGGCGCCTGTTGCCGTCGAGCATCGCGGACATCGAGTCCGCGAGCGAAGGGGGGACCGTGCTCGGCGACCGCGGTCAGCTCGAGCAGGTGCTGGTCAACCTGTGCGTGAACGCACGCGACGCCATGCCGGACGGCGGGCGGCTGATGATCCACGTCGCGGAGCGGGAGCTCGAGCCACGACACCGCGAGAGCCACCCCTGGGCGCGGCCCGGCCGCCACGTCGTCGTCAGCGTTCGCGACAGCGGAACTGGCATTTCCCCAGAGGTAATCGACCGTGTCTTCGAGCCCTTCTTCACGACGAAACCCCATGGAACCGGGCTCGGGCTCGCCAGCGCCTACGGCATCGTCAAGCAGCACGGCGGCGTGCTCCGCGTTTAGAGCGAGCTCGGGGCGGGGGCGCGCTTCGACGTCTACCTGCCGCGGGCCGAAGCGGCGGAGCCAGCGCCGGCCAAGGACGTGCCGGTGGAGGTCCGCGGCGGAACGGAGACGATCCTGGTCGCCGAGGACGAGCCCGCCGTGAGCTACGTGGTGGGACGCATCCTGGAGGGAGCTGGCTACCGCGTGTTGACGGCCGAAGACGGCGCGAGCGCAGTCGATCTCTTCCGGCGCGAGCGCGCGTCGGTCTCGCTGTTGGTGCTCGACTCGGTGATGCCCCACAAGAGCGGAGCGGAGGTGGCGGTCGAGGTGCGCGCGCTGGCTCCGAACGTCGGCATCATCCTGAGCTCGGGGTACTCCGACGCGCTGACCGAAGGGCCCGCCGCTTCCGAGTTCGACGAGGTCCTGCCCAAGCCGTACGAGCCGGATCAGCTGCTACGCGCGATCCGAGCGGTGCTGGACGCCCGCGCGCGCGTCGGCTCTCGGTGACGAACCGTCACTTGTGGAGGATGTCGGCCTTCAGGGAGAAAGCGATCGCGAGCACATCCTTCTGACTCTGCTCGTCCACCCCCCGCTTCTTCAGCGCGAACAGGATGTCGTCGATGACGGCCATGTACTCTGCCTCGCCGATGTTCATGCCCCGGTGGGCATCCGGCATGCTGCGTCCCTGGTACTGCTCGGGACCCCCGCTGCCTGCGCCGAGGAAGTTGCAGGTGTGCCGCTTCACCTGCGCCAGGTGGGCCGGATCGTCCTTGCTGGGCAGGAAGCGGGCGTTCACGGCCGGGTTCTGCATGTGCGCTTCGACGATGTCGTCGACCAGGGCGCTGATCCCCTGGGCGCCTCCCAGGCGTTCGTAGAGCGAAGCGGACTTGGTCTCGGCGTCGGTCGGCATGGTGCGGCCCTCCTCGTGGCTTGCCCGGCAGGAATAGACCGGTCGGTCTAGTTTGTAAAGCAAAAAAACCCGTGGGTTAGCGCGGAGCCGCCGCGTTGAAGTAGAAGTCGAGCATGGCCCGGAGGGGCGCTGGATCGCGCGTCAGCCGGCAGCGCAGCGCGGCGCCCTCCCAGCAGTCCACGAGCACCTCCGCCATCGCCTCCGGATTCGTCCCCCGCGCAAGGTCGCCGCGGGCTCGCGCCTCCTCCAGTGACTCCGCGATGCGCCCGGCGATGAAGCGGAGGCACTCCTCGACCTTGGCGCGGAAGGTCTCGCTCACACCCGAAAGCTCTTGTCCGAGCCCTCCGAGGAGACAGCCGAGGTAGCCCTCGCCGCGGTACTTCTCTTCGACCGCGCCGAAGAAGCTCCTCACGCGCTCGAGCGGCGGCTTGCTGCGATCACCCAGGAACGCGTCGAGCGCGCCGTGCACCTCCAGCATGTAGAGGTCGATGCACGCGAGGCCGAACTCCTCCTTGGTCCTGAAGTGGTGATAGAAGGAGCCCTTCGGGATCTTGGTCGCCTCGAGCAGCGCTTGGACGCCGAGGTCGTGGTAGCCGCGCTCGAGGAGCATGGCCATGCCCGCCTCGAGCAGGCGATCTCTGGTCGGTTTGGCAGGCACGCGAGCTCGATTGGACCGAACGGTCTAGACAGACTCTACGCTGGGGTCGCGCAGAGTCAATCGTCTCGCCTGCTCCTCAGTTCTTTCAGTTCTCGATGAAGCTCTTCAGCTGCTTGCTGCGGCTCGGGTTGTTTGTGCCCCCACTCGCCTCGCTGCGCTCGGCGGTCGCCCCCAAACGCGGCAGCACGCGCCGGTGTCAGCGCTGTGCCAACGACCTTTGGCGCTCTTGCGCCGGCGCGCGCTGCGCGCGCGGGGGCGACGCGTCGCTCCGCGTCCGGCGGCGCCGTCACTTCGACGGCGGCGACGTGAGGTTCCTCCGGCTCCCCGCATCAAGCCTCGGCGGTCGCCCCCAAACGCTGCTTCTGCGGCGGCAGGCGCGGCGGAGGAGCAAAGCGACGAGCCATCCGAATCCAGCGACGCCGGAACCGCTTCCTCTGCGGGTGCGGCAGCCGCAGCCCCCGTCAACTTGGCTGGTCGGACTTGCCCCGTCGCCGGCGTCCTTGCCCGTGCCCGCATCTGTGCTCGTTCCGGCGCCGCCTGCCGAACCAGCGGTTCCGCCACCCATTCCACCCGCCCCGGCTGCACCCACGCCGCCGCTGGCCGTACCGGCCGCGCCCGCTAGACCCCCACCGCCATCCGATCCGCCGGTGCCTCCGTTGGCCGTACACGCGCCGTCGATGCAGGTGCCCGCCGCGCAAGGCGTGCCGTTCGCGACCGCGGCTTGCTGGCAGCCGGCGACGGAATTGCACGTGTCGTTGGTGCACGGATTGTTGTCGTTGCAGTCGAGCGGGGTCGTACCGGGGGTGCAAACACCGTTTTGGCAGCTGTCGCCGACGATGCAGGCGTTGCCGTCGGCGCAGCTCGTCGCGGTCAGTTGGGTACAGGTGCCGTCGGCGCTGGCGCCGAGCGCGACGGTGCAGGCTTGGCAGTCATCCGGAACGCTCGCACCACAGGCTGCGCTGCAGCAGACGCCGTCGGCGCAGAAGCCGCTCACGCACTCGCTGGCCGCGCCGCACTTGGCCCCGTTCGTTTTCTTCGGCCCAAAGACGTACACGCTGCCGGCGTAGATGCCGCCCGCGTGGCCGTCGTCGGGCGCCCCGACGAGGGCAGTTTCGCCCGAGACGGCTACGCTGCGGCCGAAGTAGTCGCCTGCCGCTCCGTCGCTGGCGGTCAACGTCGACTGCTGGCTCCAGACCGAGCCCGACCGCACGAATACATACGCGCTGCCGGTGGGGTAATGGTACGGCGCCGAAACGAGAGCCGTGTCGCCAGAGAGGGCCACCGACCAGCCGAAGCGGTCGTTCGCCGCCGCGTCGCTGGCAGTCAGCTTCTGCTGCTGGCTCCAGAGCGAGCCTGAGCGCACGAACACGTACGCGCTGCCGGCGTAGGCGCCGCCCGCGTGGCTGGCGTGGAGCGCCCCCACGACGGTCGTGTCGCCGAAGTGGGCCACGGAGCTGCCGAAGGCGTCGCCTCCCGCCGCGTCGCTGGCGGTCAGCTTCTGCTGCTGGCTCCAGAGCGAGCCCGAGCGCACGAACACGTACGCGCTGCCGGCGTCGGTGCCTCCCGCATGGTCGTCCGAAGGGGCTCCCACGACGGTCGTGTCGCCGGAGACCGCCACGGACCGGCCGAAGGCGTCGTTCGGCGCCGCGTCGCTGGCGGTGAGCTTCTGCTGCTGGCTCCAGGTCGAGCCCGAGCGCACGAACACGTACGCGCTGCCGGCGCCCGTGCCGCCCGCATCCTTGACTGCCCCAACGACGGCCGTGTCGCCAGATAGGGCCACCGACCCGCCGAAGGCGTGTTCTGACGCCCACGTCGAGTTAGCGGCGTCGCTGGCGGTGAGCTTCTGCTGCTGGCTCCAGGTCGAGCCCGAGCGCACGAACACGTACGCGCTGCCGGCGTTGATGCCGCCCACGTAGCTGTCGAACGGGGCCCCGACGAGGGCAGCGTCGCCCGAGACGGCCACGGAGGCACCGAAGGCGTCGCTTGCCGCCGCGTCGTTGGCGGTGAGCTTCTGCTGCTGGCTCCAGACGGAGCCCGAGCGCACGAACACGTACGCGCTGCCGGCCGCCTGGTCATCGCCTCGGGCCCCGAGGAGGGCCGTGTCGCCAGAGAGGGCCACGGACCAGCCGAAACCCGATACCATGAGACACGGCGGTGCCTTGCCGATCGTGAAGCCTTGCTCGAGGCCGAGCGGCCCTGTGAGGTACCACTCGTCGACCGACCCGGAACCTGCGCGCCTTCGGTAGTCGACGCGGTTTTCGTGCGCGAACTGCGCGGCCGTCTCGACCGGCTCGCGCGCGTCGGGACAACCCACGTTCGCGAGCGAAAGGCTGCCGTCGTCTTCGCTCTGGCCCTCGCGTCGCAGCGCTACGCCGCCCGACTCGAAGCGCGCCTCGAAGCCTTGCGCGGTCGCCCACGGCGCTCCGGGCGGGCACGTCCCGCTGTCGTCGAGGCGCACGTGATGCAGCTCGCCCGCTTCGCGCTGTGTCGAATGGATCACTGCCGCCCGCAACGCGGCGGGCGCCGTGTCGAGGCCGTTCGCGCGATCTCTCCGCTCGGCTGGTGGCGGGGCCTCATTCGCGCTTTCGATCTTCCCGGAGCCGCGTCCGCCAACGCGCCCTGCGCCGTCGCCGCCGCAGCCGAGAGCGCCCAGTGCGAGTGCCGTCGAGAGCACACCGCAACGAGCTCTCGACGTGAAGTGGGTCTTCATGGGGGAGTGTCCTTTCGCGCGCGAGGGACGTGCCAACAGATCAGGGTGCAGCACCCCGACGACGACGAAGCGGACCTGATGCCGCCCGAGGACCTCAATCAGTCGAAGGAACCGGTTCTCCACGGCGCTTCACCCGTTCCGCGAGCTGGACCAAGTCCTCGAGCACCTGAAGGCACTCGAGCGGCGTCAGGCGCAGGTTCGCGCGGATCAGCGTCCGATCGACGCCGTTGTCGTCGTAGTCGGGCGCCGGGGCGCGAACTGGTCATCCTCACCCAGTAACATCCACAAACCGCATTTCCAGGTCGTGTCAGGTCACCCGCGCCGCAACGCGGCGCCGCCGCGAAGCGGCTCCGGAACGACTCGGTGGATCTTGGCACGATCAGATCACGATCGGCAAACGAGACCGAGACGCACGAGAATACTGGCGAGCCCAGCGCATGGCATGCGGCTGGTTGGAGCAGTCGCCAGACGCTTCCCGTCGCTACACGAGATTGAGACCCGAGCCTCAGTTCTCGATGAAGCTCTTCAGCTGCTTGCTGCGGCTCGGGTGGCGGAGCTTCCGGAGCGCCTTAGCCTCGATCTGGCGGATGCGCTCGCGGGTGACCTCGAAGTCCTGACCGACCTCTTCCAGGGTGTGGTCGCTCTTCTCGCCGATGCCGAAGCGCATGCGCAGGACCTTCTCCTCGCGCGGCGTCAGGGTCTTCAGGACCTTCCGCGTCTGTTCCGACAAGTTCATGTTGATCACTGCATCCGCAGGGCTGATCACGCTCTTGTCCTCGATGAAGTCGCCAAGATGGCTGTCTTCCTCTTCGCCGATGGGGGTCTCGAGGCTGATGGGCTCCTTCGCGATCTTCAGGACCTTGCGCACCTTGTCGAGCGGCAGCTCCATCTTCTCCGCGATCTCCTCCGGGGTCGGCTCGCGGCCATACTCCTGGACCAGGTAGCGGCTGGTGCGGATCAGCTTGTTGATCGTCTCGATCATGTGCACCGGGATGCGGATGGTGCGGGCCTGATCGGCGATGGCGCGGGTGATGGCCTGGCGGATCCACCAGGTGGCGTAGGTGGAGAACTTGTAGCCGCGCTTGTACTCGAACTTGTCGACGGCCTTCATCAGGCCGATGTTGCCCTCCTGGATCAGGTCCAGGAACTGCAGGCCGCGGTTCGTGTACTTCTTCGCGATGCTGACCACGAGGCGGAGGTTGGCCTCGACCAGCTCGGCCTTGGCCTTCTCGGCCTTGCGCTCGCCCGACATGATGGCGTCGTAAGTGCGCATCAACTCGTTGACGTCGACCTTGAGCTCCTCTTCGACCTTCTTGACGCCCTTCTGGGCGCTCTTCAGCGCTTCGCTGACGTCCTCGAGCTCCTCGGTCTCGACGCCGAGCTTCTCGGCCAGGGTGCGCTCCGCCTCGGGATCGTCCTTGGCCTCGCGCAGCATCTTCTTGAGCTCGTTCTTGCTGGCTCCGGACTGCTTCTCGAGCTCGGTGGCCCTGGACTGGGCGTTCTGCACCTTCTCGATCATGCTCTTGAGCTTGCCGACGATCTTGTCGATGGTCTTCTTGTTGAGACGCATCTCCTGCAGCGTCTCGACCAGCTCCTGCTTGTTGTCGGAGAGCTCCTTGTCGATGAGCTTCCTGCGCACGTCGTTGGCCGTCTTGCGCTCCTCGGCCAGGTCGTAGTGCTTCTTGTCCAGGCGCTTCACGCGCTCGATCAAACGGATGATGCGGCGGTCCGCCTCCTCCTCGTCGAACTCGTGCTCCTCGTCCTCGGCGTCGCGCACGATGTCCTTGACGCGGATCTTGTGGGCCTTCAGGCGCTCGCCGATGTCGATGATCTCGCGCACGGCCACGGGGCTCATCAGGATCGAGCCGAGCACCTCGTTCTCGCCCTCCTCGATGCGCTTGGCGATCTCGACCTCGCCCTCGCGTGTGAGCAGGGCCACGCTTCCCATCTTGCGCAGGTACATGCGCACCGGGTCGTTGGACTTGTAATAGTCCTCCTCGCCGGCCTTGGCCGCGGGCTGCGGCGTCTCCGCCTCTTCTTCGCCCTTGGGGGCGGTCTTGCCGGGCGCGAGCTCCTCGTCCGCCATGTGGCGGGCCTGGATCTTCAGGTTGGTCGCGTCGTCGACGACCTCGATGTCCTCGTCGTCGAGCGTCGAGAGCACGTCGTCGATCTGGTCCGGCTGCACGGCGTCGGGCGGCAGCGCCTCGTTCACGTCGTCGTAGGTGAGGAAGCCCTTCTTCTTCCCCAGGCTGATCAGATCCGCGACGCCCTGCTTGCTCTTGCCGTTGCCCTTGGTCTTGGCGGCCGGCGGCGGAAAGCTGGAGGTGCTCCGGCTCGAGTCCGGCCCGTCGTCGTCCTCGTCCGCGCGAGGCTTGCCCTTGCCCTTGGCGGCGGCGCCGTTCTGCTTCTGCGCGGCGGCCTTGGCCTTGTCGCGCGCGAGCTTCTCCTTCTCGCGTTCCTTGTCCTTGCTGTCCTTCGAGGCCTTCGCCGTGGCTTTCGCCGGGGCCGCCTTCTGAGGCGCAGGCTTCGCCGCGGCCTTCGCCGCGGGCTTGGCCTTCGCCTTCACAGGGGCCGCCTTCGCCTTCGCGGGGGCCGCCTTCTTGGGCAGGCTGGTCTTCTTCGCCGGCTTGGTTTTCTTTGCTCCCACAGCTACCTCGATTTCAAAGCCCGTGACGCTCGCGCCCACGGCGCATGTGCTCACGCAGCAGAGCCATTTCCTGATCGACGTCCCCAACGCTCGCTGCGCGCTGAAGCTCCTCAACAACTTCGCTTCTTCGTCGCTTGTGCTCGAGCCGCTTCAACTTCTCAATGTTCTGCAAAAGCTCGACGCGAGCGTCCTCGACACGTTCGTGTCGAGGGGCGGCCAGCCGAGCGGAGGCGAATGGATGGATCGAAGGCCCGAGCTTCGCAAGGACAACTTCCGGGTTCTGCAAGACTCCGTCCTGACACGCTTGACGCAATGCGGCAATGGCCCCGGCGACGTCCCCCTCGACTAGGTCCACCCCGGCGATGACCTCCTCATCGCCGAGAAGCTCCGGATAGTCCAACAAAGCGCCGAAAATGACCTGCTCGATCTCGGGCCGCCCCGAGGTCGAGCGGGCGCGCTCCGGCGGGGCCGCCCGCGCGAAGGGGGCCGGTCGGCCCCCCGCCAGCCCCGAGAGCACCGCCCCGCGCAGCGCCCGAAAAGTGCGCGCGTCGCCCATGCCGAGCCGAGAAGCGATGCGGTCGGCGTGCTGCTCCGCCAGCGCCCGTACCGCCGGGTCGTCCTCGGAGCCGATGAGATCGGTCACCTCTTTGAGCTTGTCCGCCCGGGCCTGGGCGTCGGTGGCACCGAACGAATCCAGCGCGCTGTCGATCAGGTACTCGAGCATGCCGCGGCCGGCGCCGACCACGCGCCGGATGGCTTCGGCGCCGTGCTCGCGGCACAGCTGGTCGGGGTCGGTGCCCTGGGGCAACGTCCCCACCTTGGCGCTGAGCCCGGCTTGTTTGCACGGCTCGCGGGAGGCCACGACGGCTCGCCGACCGGCGGAGTCGCCGTCGAACAAGAGGGTGACGTTCGGCGCGAAGCGCTTCACCAGGCGCGCCTGCTCGGCGGTGAACGCCGTGCCCAACGGAGCCACGACGTTCTTGATGCCGTGCGCGTGTAAGCTGACCACGTCGAAGTTGCCCTCGACCAGGATGGCGAGACCCGAGTCGCGGATGGCGCTCCTGGCCTGGTAGAGCCCGAACACCGCCTCGCGCTTGCGGTAGATCGGCGACTCCGGCGAGTTCACGTACTTCGCCGGCGGCTCCGCGGGCGCCGAGCCGCCGAAGCGCTCGATGCCCAGCGCGGAAAGCTCCGAGTCGTCCGGGTCGTCGAGCGCCCGACCGCTGAAGGCGATGACTCTGCCCTGAAGGTCGAGCACCGCGAACATCAGGCGGTGGCGAAAGCGATCGTAGTGGCCGCTGCCGCTCTTGCGCGGGACCAGGAGCCCCACCTGCTCGGCGGCGCGATGACTGAGCCCGGCGTCGCGCAGGTGATTGGTGAGCGCGTCCCAGGCATAGGGTGCGTAGCCGATGCGGAAGGCCTGGAGCGCGTCCGCGATCGGGCCCGTGGGGTCGTCCGCGCGAAGGCCCCGCTTCTCGAGCTCTCGCTCGGCGTGGCGCCCGAGGGAGTGCTCGCGCAGCATGCGCTCGAAGAACTCCGCGGCCGCGCTGCCCACCGCGTAGAGCTCGTCCTGCTTGCGGCGCGCCTCCAGCTCTTGCTTCTTCTGCTGCTCGTCGTGGTGCTCGACGATGGTGATGCCCGCGCGCTCGGCCAGGCGCCGGATCGCCTCGACGAAGGAGAGCCCCTCGAGCTCCATCAAGAAGCGAAAGGCGTCGCCGTGCGCGCCGCAGCCGAAGCAGTGGTAGAAGCCGCGCTCCTCGTTGACGTGGAAGCTGGGCGTCTTCTCCTTGTGGAACGGGCACAGCCCCTGGTGCGAGCGCCCTCGCTTCTGGAGCTTCACCGACTCGCCGACGAGCGCGACGATGGCCGTGTGCGCGCGCACACGGTCGATGGTCTCCTGCCCGATCACGGCGGGAGGCATACTCCAATTCCGGCGCGATCCAAGGTTCGCTCAGCGGTTTTCTCCCCTTGCAAGAGCGGTGCCTTGCAGAGGGCGGTGCGGGCCAGGTAACAAGCGCTGTGGCGAAAATCCGCGGAATGGCCTTCCTGGGGGCGGCTCGGCACGTGAAGCAAAAGCTCGGGCTCGATGGCCTCGCGGAGGTCATTCGCGACGCCGGTCCGGAGGCGCTGACCACGTTCTCCCGGCGCATCAACGGTCTCGGGCTCGAGCCGTACGCCGCGTTCATCGGCCTGCTCACCAGCGTGGACCGTCACTTGGGCACCGGCGATCTCGAGTACTGCCGGGTGATCGGCGATCTGTCGGCGCGCCACGACCTGGAGTCCATCTTCAAGGTGTATGCGGTGCGCCCGAGCCCGGAGAACATGATCCGCGCCTGCACGCCGATCTGGGGCATGTACACCGAGGACGCGGGGCTGATGGAAGCCGTGGACGTGCGGCCGGAGAACACCGCGCTCGAGATCGCAGGTTTCCCCGACATGCACCCCGCCCACTGCCGGCTGATGGAGGGCTGGATGATCGCGGCAATGGACGTGATCGGCGTCGAGGTCCTGCCGGGAGCGCGCGAGCGAGAGTGCACCAGCCGGGGCGGCGCCCGCCACGAGTTCTGGTGTCAGTGGCGCGCGAAGGCCTAGATGACGGCGGCCGGCCTGCCCGTCGTCCGCGAGCGCTGGCTGTTCGGCCTGGCCGCGCTCGGGAGTTTCGCGGTGTCCTTGCCGCGGGTGTGCCGCGAGCTCGCGCTGATGGGGGACTCCGCCGAGCTAGTGGCGGCCGCTCACGTCTGGGGCGTGCCGCGTGCGCCCGGCTACGCGCTGTGGACGCTGATCGGCCACGCCGCGACCAAGCTGCCGTTCGGTAGCGAGGCGTTCTGCGTGAACCTGACCAGCGCGCTCTTCCACGCCGTGGCGGTCGGCGCGGTGGCGGTGCTCGGTCAGCGGCTCGCGCGGGCAGCCGCGGGGGGCGTCGCAGCGGCGCTCTGCCTGACGCTCGCGAAGAGCTTCTTGCTCGGCTCGCTCTACGCCGAGGTCTTTCCGCTGAACGACGCGCTGTTCGCGCTCTGCCTCTGGTGCGCGGTACGCGCCAGCGAGAGCGAGGCGGCGCGCGGTTGGTTCTTGTCGCTGTGCGCGCTCGCGGGCCTGGGGCTCGCACACCACGAGCTCTACCTGCTCGGCCTGCCCGCGTTGTTGGTCCTGGTCGCTCGACCGCTCCGCTCCGCGCTCCGCGCCAGGCGCGTCCGCGCGCTCGAGCTCGGGCTGGCGCTGGTGGTGCCCTTCGCGTGCTGTCAGCTCCTGCTCTGGATCGCCGCTGCGCGTGCCCCGATCGTCTCGATGAACGAGCTCGCCGGCGCCGCGGGCCTGTGGCAGGTGCTCACGCGCGCGGACTATGGCGGCCTGTTCGGCGCTGCGCGCGCGGCCTCCGTCGAGCCGGCCGGCGAGCGCGTTGGAGCGCTGGCCCTGCTGCTCCTCGAGAGCTTCGGGCCGCTCGCGTTGGCGCTGGCGCTCGTGGGCACGTTTCGGCTTCTGCGGGAGCGGCGCTCGGCCTGTGTCGGGCTGCTGCTCGCCGTCGCGGTTCCAGGGCCGTGCTTCGCCGCCGCCTTCCGCGTCGCCGTGGAGGGCGAGATCCCCCTCGCCGGCTTCGAGCGCTGGACGACGATGGTCCACCCACCGCTCGCCGTGCTGGCGGGTGTCGGCATGGTGGCGCTCTACTCTCTCGTCCCCAAGCAGCTGCCGCGGCGTCGGGTGCTCTCGCTGTTCGCGGCGCTCCTCCCCGCGCTGCCGCTGGTCGGTAGGGCTGCCGCCGTGGATCTCTCGGGTGATCGCGCCGGGGGCTATCTCGCGCGGGACTTCATGCGGGGCCTCCCCGAAGGCTCGCTGGTCCTGGTCTCCGGCGACTTCTACAGCGGCGTGGCGCTCTACGCCTGCGCGGTGGAGCGGCGCTGCTCGGCGGTCCGGGTGGTGGCGCCAGGGCTCCTGGCAAAGCCTTGGCGGCGGGCACAGCACGAGCGTCGCTACCCCGACGTGCCGCTGCCGGAGGGTCGGATGGTGCTCGCGCGGAGTCACGAGCTGGTCGCGAGCCAGCTGCCGCTGCGACCGGTGTACGTCGTGCCCAACCTGTTCGCGCGCGATGCCGAGCTCGAGAAGCGCTTTCGCTTCCGTCCCGAGGGGCTCCTGGCGCGGGTGTACCCGGACGAGGACGCGGCCAAGGCCGACACGGCGCGCCACCTGGCGCTCGCCTCGGAGATGGCGGCGGGGCGCGGGTGCGAAGGCTGCACGCTCGATCCGGCCAGCGTCTACCGCCCGTCGCCGCACGTGCAGGTCCTGATGGCGTACTCGGCGATGCTGGAGAACGTCTCGCGATTGGCGCTCCGCGCCGGCGCCCTGGAGCCTGGCAACCAGCTCCGCACGAGGTTCCGGGCGCTCGACGCGGCGGTCGGCGCGCAGATCACGTTCTCGAGCGCGGGAAATCCCTGACGGACGCTCAGCAAGGCCCGAACACCCAGCCGCCCGGGACTCAGGTCCCCGACGCGCCGCCGCACCTCAGTTGCAGCCGCAACCGCTCGCCACCACGAGCGAGCCCCCGATGGCGCCCTCTTGCACCGCCAGCATGTGCGCGCGTCCCGGGCTCTCGCTCGCCTCGGTCATGCTGGGGTGGGCGAGCCTGGCGCGCTGCCAGGGGGCGACGTCCGCGCAGCCAGCGAGCACGAGGGCGAAGGCGAGGAGCGCGCGCATCCCCGGCAGCTTAGCCGAGGCCCAGCTCGCGCGCGAGCGCGACCACGTTCGCGTGGACCTCGACGCGCTCGAGGAACGCGCGCGCCCCCGCGGCGTCGCCTGCGAAGCGGGAGCGCGCCTCGAGCTCCGTCAAGAGCGCTCCGAGCTCCTCGCGGCCCCGAGCCGCGTCTCCGAGGGAGAGCGCTACGCGCACCGAAACCCAACGTGCGAGGACGTCGAACATCTCGGCGCGGCCTGGCGCGATGGCAGCGACGGCCCGGGCGGCGGACGCCTCCGCTTCCTTCAGCTGGCCGGCTTCGAGCTGCGCTTCGGCCAAGGTCGCCAGCGCGCCGACCCGGAGCGGCGGCGCCACCTCGAGGAGGGCGGCGGCCGCCTGCGCCTCCGCCTCGGCCACCAGCGCGTCGCCGCGCCGGAGCGCGACGCGCGCGAGGTGCACCCGCGCCGCGCCGCTCACCCGCGGGCTGCGCTCGCGCATGCCGATCTCGAGCGCGACACCTTGGCTCCGTTCGGCCTGGGCGAGCTCGCCCCGCCCGAGCGCGAGCCGCCCGCGGTTCAGCTCGGCCACCGCCCGCACCGTCTCCAAGCCCAGGACCTCGGCGGTGAACAGCGCCTGCCCGAGGGCGGCGTCGGCGGCCTCGAACGCGCCAGCCTCGAGGGCGGCGTGCGCGAAGTTCACCTGCTCGACGGCGGAGTGCCGCGCGCTGCCGAGAGCCGAGAAGGCCTCGCGCGCCTGGGCGTAGCAGCCCATCGCGCGCCACGGATCGCCGGCGCCGAGTGAGTAGAAGCCTCGCAGCTGCTCGAGCCGCGCTTGGGCCGCGACGTCGAGCAGCCCGCGCCCGGCCAGGGCCTCGATGGCGACGACGAGGCGATCGGCCGCGTGGGTCCGGCCCGCCTGCAGGAGCTGAGAGGTACCCGGGCACAGCGCGCCGATCTGCGCGCTTCGCTCCGCAGCCGGCGTCCGCTCGGCGGCGACCTCCGAGAGCACGGCCTCGAGGCGGTCGTATTCGCCGATGCGCCCGAGCACGGCAGCGAGCTCCGCCATCGCCGAAAACCAGCTGCTCCCGCCGCGCCCGAGCAAACCACGCGCTGCTTCCGCGTGGCCGAGCGCGCCGCGAGCGTCGCCGCTCCAGCGTTTGGCTTCGGCCAACGTCAGCTCGAGCGAACCGAGCGTTCCCGGCGCGTGCGGCGCACCGCCCGCCGCCCGGTCGAGCGCGATATTGGCGAGGGCGCGCTCCGCCCGGCTGATCGCCGCGGGGAAATCGTTGCCGGCCAGGGCCTGCCGGGCGGCGCGCTGGTAGTGCACCGCCGCGCGTCCGGGCTCGCCGCCGCGATCCCATTGTTCCCCGAGCACGACCGGGTCGGTCTCGCCCATGCGCTCGAGCCAGGCCGCGGCCAGCCGATGGCCGAGCGTGCGGTCGTGCTCGGTGAGCTCGGCGTAGGCAGCCTCGCGGATCAGCGACTGCCTGAACGCGAGCTCGGGCTCCGATGCGAAGCGCGACGTCGGCGCGTGCGAGAGCAGATCGTGGCGCAAGAGCTCCTCGATGGCGCCCTCGACGTCGACGTCTTGCTCCAGCTCTTCGATCGCGCCCGGCCAGGCTCGCATCCCGAACACGCTGGCCGCGCGCAGCACGGCCCGGCTGTCCTGACCGAGCCGAGAGAGCCGACTCTCCGACAGAGCCAGCACCGACTCGGGCAGGGGCGCGTCCGGTCGGTCCGCGCGTACCCGCGCCAGCTCTTCGAGGGCGAAGGGGTTGCCGTCGGAGGCGTCCGCCAGGCGCACGAGCTCGAGTCGAGGGAGCTCCTGGGGCAGGAGCTCGGTGAGCAGCTCGAGGCGGCTCTTGCGTGACAGCGGCTGAAGCTCGAGCGCGAGCGGCGCGAGCTCGTGCCAGAGCCCCGGGAACGCCTGCGAGAGCTCGGGGCGTCCGGCGCACACGAGGACGACCGGCGCGCGGCCGAGCCGCGCGGCACGCGCGGCGAGGTTCAGGCTGGGCAGGTCGCCCCACTGCGCGTCGTCGAACACGATGAGCAGCGGAGAGGTACCCACCTCGAGCTGCACCCAGCCGAGCCACGCGCTCAGCAAGCGCTCGGCGCTCACGCTGGGATCGAAGGCGGGCGCGTCCGCCTCCGCGCCCTGGAACAGCTCGATCAGGCGCTCCGACCGGCGCAGGGTGTCGGCGTCCGCGCCGCGGGCGGCGAGGCGCGCGCGGAGCTTTTCACGGATGCGCGCGGTGGACTCGCCGGGGTGTACGCCGAGCGCCCGAGACAGCACGTCTCCGAGCAGCGCGTAGGGCGAGCGGGGGCGCGCTGGATCGGCGCGCGCGACCCAGAGCACGTGTCTCATCCCGGCCCGAGTCGAGCGTCGGACCAGCTCCATCCAGAGCCGGGTCTTGCCGATGCCGGCGGGGCCGGTGAGGATGGCTGCTCGCGGGGCGTTCGCGGCCAGGCTGTCACGAAGCAGAGCGTCGAGCGCTTCGAGCTCGCGCTTGCGACCCACGTGGGGCGCGACGCGGCCCCTCTCCACTTCCACACCCCGCTCTCCGATCAACGCGAGCTCGGTCCCGAGCGAGGCGACGTCGAAGCGCCCGCCGAGGAGCGCTGCGCTGACCCGATCGAGGCAGACGGCCGGGAGGTGCTGGCCTGCGCGCGGCTCGCGCAGGCGGGCCAGCATCTTGGCGGCTCGGTCGACGACCTCGGCGGGCACGTCGCCGCCGCCGGACTGTCCGCGGCCCGTACACAGCACGCTGCGCGCCCGAGGGCTCGAGGCCGAGAGCGCCAGCGCCGCGCGGGCCAGACGCAGGACGGCGTCGAGCGCGGTGGTCTCCTTGCCCAACGAAGCGACGATGCTGCCATCCGCCAACGGGTCGAGGCGCACGCCGTGGGCGCGCGCAGCCGCCGACCAGCGGCCCCACGCCGGGCTGCTCGACGCGACCACGCTCGTCGCCGTCTCGGAGCGCGGCGCGCTCGCCGCCGGGGAGACCACGAGCACGCTCGCGAGCCGGCGCTCCGTTCGCGTGAGCATCGGGTACGCTCCGCTGTCCGGGGCGCGACGCTCGTCGTCCACCGGACCGATGGCGTCGAGCGCCAGCGCCACCGCGTGCCCGTCGCTGGGTCGCGCCCGCGGGTCCTTCTCCAACATGCGGGCCACGAGCTCGTCCAGGGCCGGAGGCACCTCTGCGATCAGCGCGCGGGCGCGGGGCGGCTCGCTGAACACGGTCTTGGCGAGCACCGCCATCGGATCGGCGCCGCGGAAGGCACGCCGCCCGGTCAGGCACTTGTAGAGGACCGCGCCGAGCGCGAACACGTCCGCGCGAGCGTCCACCCACTCGGCGCCGCGCGCCTGCTCCGGGGCCATGTAACCCACCGTGCCGACGGCGAAGCCAGTGGCCGTGAGCGAGGTCTCGACGAGCGGGCGCCGCGCGATGCCGAAGTCGATGAGCATGGCCTGGGCGGGATCGCGGTGCGGCAGGAAGACGTTGCTGGGCTTGACGTCTCGGTGAACGACGCCGTGCTCGTGCACCAAGGCCAGGGCCGCTGACACGCGCCGCGCGAGCGCGAGCGTCTCGGCGCTGGTCAAGCCCGCCCGGTCGAGGCGCTCCGCCAGCGTCTCGCCCTCGAGCCAGTCCATCGCCAAAAACGCTCGCGTACCGAGCCGTCCGTGCGCCACGTAGCCCACGATGGCGGGGTGGGAGAGCTGCGCGAGCACCGCGGCCTCGCGCTGAAAGCGCTGGTAGTGCTCGTCGTCGAGGCTGCCGAGCAGCTTCACCGCGACCGGGATCTGGCGTTCCTGGTCGAACGCGCGGAACACCTCGCCCATGCCGCCGACACCCACCCGACCCTCGAGGAGGAAGCGCGCGCTCGCGGCGGGACCTTCCAGCGACGACACGGCAGCGCTCTCGGGCGCTTCGAGGTCGCGCAGCCGCTCCAACAGGTCGTCGGGGATCCGGCTCACACTCGGATCCCCAGCACCGCTTGGGCCTCGGCGCGGAGCTCCTCGTCGCTGGCCGTGATCTCGCGCAGCTGATCGATCACCAGGCGCCGGAGCTCGCGGCGCGCGAACGAGAGGCGGTTGGTCACGTCGCTGACCGAGACGCCCAGCGCTTCTGCCACCTCGGCGTAGCTCGGTCGCGCGCTCGGGTCGGGGCACAGGTCGATGCGCTCGAACACGGCGAAATGCTGCGTGCGCTTCTTCTCCGAACACTCCCGGCGCAGCGCCTCGACGCTGCTCGACAAGAGGTAACGCGCCCACTCCGTCTCGAAGAAACGCTCCGGATCGACGGCCTCGCTCGGAACGGTGCGCTCGATCTCGCGCTCCAGGTCGTCGAAGGCGAGTGAGAGCGCCGGCAGCCCGCCGCCGCGCTTCTCCGCTCGTGCGCTGCGGTGGCGCTTGCCGATGAAGCGATCCAGGCACAGGCGCAGGAAGCTGCGGAAGCGGGCCTTGTCCGGCTCGTATCGAGCGAACGTTCCAGACTCGAAGGCGTAGACGAAGAAGTCGTGGGTGATCTCCCTGGCGTCGTCCTCCGGCTTCCTCCAGTGCAGGCGCGTGTACTTGTAGACGGGCCGGTAGTAGGCCAGGGTCAAGACCTGGTACGAACGCGCTCGCTCCGCGGAGTCGTCGCTCCGCGCCGCCAAGACCTGCGAGTGCCGCGTGGTGGGGAAGCCTCCCGGGCTCATGCCGTGTCGAGCATATCCTGGAGTGCTATGCTCGCCCGCATGACGAAGACGGTGGCGGTCGTCGCGGCGGCGTTCTGGCTCGCGGGCTGCGGTGGGGAGTCGAGCACGGACGGTGGCGGCGCGACGGGCGGCGGTGGTTCCGGCGGCTCCGGAGCGAGCGGCGGCAGCTCGGGTAGCGGCGGCGCCGTGGGTGGCAGCGGCGGCGCGCTCGGCGGCAGCGGTGGCAGCGGCGGCGCGACGGGCGGCAGCGCCGGCGCCACGGGCGGAAGCGGTGGTAGCGGTGGCGCTACGGGGGGGAGCGGTGGCAGCACCGGCGGCACGGGCGGCGGCGGTCCGGCGAAGCCCGAGTGCACCAGCGACAGCGAGTGCAAGGTGTTCACGGATTGCTGCAGCTGCATCGGCGTGCCCACGAGCGAGAACCCACCGTCGTGCCCGGCGCTCTGCGTGCAGGACAAGTGCGGAGAGCTCGGGGCGCCGAAGGCGGCCGCCTGCATCGCCGGCCGCTGCGTCATGGGTTTCCCCTGCGACGACTCGAAGGTCACCTGCAAGATGGCGACGCCGAATTGCGACCCGGGTCAGGTGCCGCAGGTCACCGCCGACGGCACCTGCTGGACCGGCCAGTGCGTGCCGGCGGACGAGTGCAAGACGGTCAAGGACTGCGCGGACTGCACCGGCGCGCTCTTCTGCGCGAGCTACGTCACCCAGCTCGGTCCCCAGAACCATTGCGTGGACGTCCCGGCGAGCTGCGGCTCGGACTTCACCTGCGCCTGTTCGGGTCCCAGCGTGTGCGTCGCGCCGTACGGCACTTGCAGCGACTTCTCGGGCCTGAAGGGCGTGAGCTGCAGCTGTCCGAACTGCTGAGTCAGCGCTCGGAGAGCACCTGGCCCAGGAGCGCCGGATCGTCCGTCATGATGCCGTGGACGCCGATGTCGAGCAGCGCCTCCATCTCCGGGCGGTCGTTCACGGTCCAGACGTGGATGCGAAGGCCCAGGCGCTCGGCCCGGGCCATCAGCTCTGCGTTCACCGCGCTCGCCGGCGGCTGCACGATGCGCGTGGGCGGCTCGTAGTCCTGCTCGGTCTCGTCGCTCAGAGCATTCAGCGCGAGCATCTCGCCGACGCCCATGCCGGTGAGGATGTCCGGGCGCTTCTCTCGGATCTCTTGCACCACGTCGTCGGAGAACGAGACCAGCACCGTGCGCGTGGTGGCACCCTTCTGGTCGAGCAGCGCGATCACCGGATCGACGATGCTGGGGCTGAGCTGCTTCAGCTCGATGGTCCACCAGGCGTCCGGGTGTGCGTCGAGCACCTCGCCCAGGGTCGGGATCGTGACGCCCTTGTTCCGCCAGGGAAAGCTCGCGCCGCCGTCGGGCGAGAAATGGTAGCCGGCGTCGAGCTGCTTCAGCTCGGCCAGGGTCTTTTCGTGGATGGCGCCGCTGCCGTTCGTCGTGCGGTCCACGGTGGCGTCGTGCATACACACGACCTCGCCGTCGGCGCTGGTGTGGACGTCGGCCTCGAGCACGTGGGCGCCGACGGCCGCCGCGTTCTCGTAGGCCGGCAGCGTCTCCTCCGGTCGCAGCTTGCCGCCGCCGCGGTGGGCGAAGGACAGCGGCGCCTCGCACAAGAAGCGGTGGTCGCAGCTGGCCGCTTTGCTGGCGCCTTCGTCCTCACCGCAAGCAAAGAGCACGAGCGAGAGCAATGCAGGCAGAGCCGAGCGCACGCCGGGGACGCTAGCACTCGGCTCACGCCGCGAGCGCCAGGCTCGCCCGCACCCGGGGGTAGAGGCCGGCCGCCAGCGCGAGGCCGGGCAGGGTCAGGCGCAGCCGCTCGCCGTCCACCCAGCCGGCGGCAGCGAGGCGCCCGAGACCGGCGAGCGCAGCCTCCCGGCTGAGCTGCGCGTGGCTCGCGAGCCGGATCAGGGTGGCGGCCCGGTCGGCCTGGGCGAGCTGGAACAGGGCGGAGAGCAGCAGGATTTCCGTGGTTTCGAGGGTCATGAGCTGGTCATACAACCAGCACTGAAAGACTGTCCAGTTTTCGACGTTCAGTCCTCGCTCGCCCATTCCAGGAAGAGGGCGGGACCGCCGCCCAGCCGGCTGCCCGCCACCAGCGCCGCGCCGGCCTTGGTGTGGGGCGTGTTTACCCAGAGCTGCCCCAGCTCGAGCTCGGCGCTGCTCTGTCCCAGCGTCGGCGGTCGCGCCGCGGCGCGCACGCGGGTCTTGCCGCTCTTCGAGTAGCGATCGGCCTCCAGGTGCTTCACGCGTCCGTAGGCGGCGCGGTCGTCGTGCGGATCGGCCCAGGCGTTGACGCGGCTCAGGAACAAGTTGTGGGGGAGGTTCGCCGCGATGTACGAGAGCAGCACCACGTCGTACTCGCGGGGAACCTGCACGGCCTGCGTCGCCGGCAGGTCGGGCTGCGAGGTGAACTTCACGCGACCGGCGTTGTGCGCCGGCAAGAGGTCCCAGAGGTCGGCGTTGCCGACGCCGGTCACCGTGGAGAAGGGCTTCGAGATCGGCCCGGTGAGGTGCAGTCGCACGTCGTCGCCGCCGCTCGACACCAGCGACACGTCCTGCAAGACGACGGGGTGGGGCGCGCGCCGCACCCAGAGATCGAGCTCGCCGCTCGGGTGCGCGGCGTCGAAGTAGATGCGGCTCTTGTGGCGCCGGTCGATGCCGTGGTTCCTGCCGCCCAGGGACATGTAGCCGTCGAGCACCGCCAGCTCGCCGCTCACCGCGGGCTTCTTGCCCGGGCGCAGCCTTACCGCGAGCTCGCCCTTCGCCACGAGCTCGAAGGGCATCTTCTGGACCTTGATCGGCTTCGAGATGTGGACGAAGAGATCGGTGCCGGTGGCGCCCGGGGAGTCGGGGGCGGGCGCTGCTGCCGGCGGCGGGGCAGGGGCGGGGCGCTCGGGCACCGGCAGCTTTCCGCGCTTCACGCCCGCTTCGCCCAGATACAGCACGTCGCCCAGGTGCGGCTTCTCCGGCCAGTGTGCCTTGTCGAGGCGATCTGGCATCACGAGGTCGAGCGCGTGCACCGTCGCGTCCACGCGCCGCCGCGGCCCAGACAGGTCGCCGCTGACGTCGATCTTCGCGGTGAGCGCGCCGCGCGGCGCGTCGGGCATTCCCAGCGTGTCGGAGCCGAACAGCAGGAAGTCCTTGGCGTCGATGGCGAGCTCGATGCGCTCGGGGCGGAGCTTGCTCCAGGGCAGGCGGCCGGAGATGGCGATGCGCCGATCGGGCTTTTCGCGATCGGACTCGTGGAGCTCGAGCTCGTCGATGCGGAGGGCCTCGCGGGTGGCGGAGATGCGGAGCTCGACGTCTCGGTAGCGGCGCTGACTTTTGGGGATCGGGACGCTGCCCTTGGAGAGCGAGAGCTCGCCGAGCAGGGTTGCGTCGGCGAGCCGGCGCGCGCCGTCCCTGGACGCGAGCGCGACGTCTCCGGTCATGTTCCAGTCGAGGGTTCCTTGCGCTCCCGTCTCGGGGAAGTCGCGGGTGAGCTTCGGCACCAGCGAGCCCAAGGGCTGCCGCTCGGCGCGCGCCTCGACTCGCACGGCGACGGTGGCTTCGCCCTCCTTCTTGCGCAGGAACTCCACGAGCTCGGGACGACTCGCGCTCACCCGGAGCGCCAGCGGGTCCTTGTCGGCGCTCGGCCCCAGCGCGATGCCGAGCAAGACCTGACTCGGCCCGGCGTCGAGGCTCAGGGCCGCGCGCCCCGGCTCGCCGGAGGCGGTGGTGAACTCGTCGAGCGCGATCTCCCCCTTGGCCGTCGGCTCCTTCAGCGTCCCGCCCAGGCGGATCGCGCCGCCCACCGCGCCCAGGAAGCGCTCGAGCTTCGGGCGCAGCGCGGCCCACTCGGCCAACCGGTGCTTGGGCAGCTCGACGTTTACGTCCAGGCTGGAGTCACCGGCCTTCTTCTCGCGCAGTGTCCGGAACAGGTCTCTGCCGCCGAGCCCCACGGCGCCGCGCGTGCGCAAGGCGTGGAGCCCCGCGGCCTTCACGTCCAGGGCGAGCTTCGTGCGCTCGGGCTCGAGACCCAGCGCGAGCTCGGCGTCGATGGGTCCGGTCTCCCCCTTCTTCACGCCGCTCAGCTGGAGCTCGACGCGCCCGCCGGCGTCCTGGCGCGTTCCGCGGAGAGCGAAGGCCAAGGACGCGGTGCCCGAGAGGCCCTGCTTGCGGTCTTCGGGAAGCGGCAGCGCGCCGAGCTCCTGCCGAGCGAGTCGGCCAGCGAGCTTCCACTCGACCTCGCTCACGCCGCGCGGCAGGAGGGGAGAGCCTGCGAAGCGCGCGTCGGCGTCGAGCGTCAGCGCCGGCGGCGCCCGCTCGTCGAGGAAGGCGCGCACGCTCGCGCTGGCGTGGTTCCCCGCGAGCGTGGCGTCCAAGCTCATGCGCTGGCGCGCCTCGGAGAGCGGGAGCTTCGTGGACACATCGAGCTTCACCTGTCCGCTCGGCGCGCTGGTGGTGCCGCCGAGGCTCGCGTGGGCCTCGAGCTCGGTGTCCCGCGGCGCCTTGACCTTGGCGGCGATCTCCGGCGGCAAGAGCGCGAGCAGATCGCCCAGCGTCCGGCGCGGCAGGTCGAGCTTCACGGCCATGGGCCGCCCCGCGTCGAGCCCGCGCCGGCCCGAGAGCGTGATGGGCAGCCGAGCGTCGAGCTTGGCGATGGTGTCGTCGCTGCCGCGGTCGCGCTTCACGATGTCAATCGTGGCGTCGAGCTCGCGCTTGCCGCCCTTCGCGCGCACCCGGACCACGACCTCCGGGGCCTCGCGGGTGTCGCTGCGCCGGGCGCGGATGGTGAGATCGACGTCGGCCTTTGGGGCTTGCTTGGTGCCTTGCAGGCTGATCTCCCCGCTCACCGTACCGTCGAGGCCGGGCAGCTTCTTGCCGCGGAGCGCCGCCAGCGACGACAGGCGCACGCTCCTGAGCTGGACGTCGGTGTTCAGCGTGTCGAGGCCCAGCGGGCGCTTGCCCTCGGCGTCGGGCTCGCCGCGGGTCAGCGTCACGTCGCCGTCGAGCGTCACGCTGCCGCCGGCGACGCGCAGCTTCGCGGCCGGTAGGCTCACCGTGAGCCCTTCGTCCAGTTTGCCCTTCACGCGCAGCGTGAACTCGCCCTTGCCCAGCGCGACGGCGCCGCCTGGCAGGTTGGACTTCACCGCCACTCCGGCGCGGCGCGCGGCGGCGAGCGCCACGCCGACGTCGCCGGAGAGCTCGACCTCGAGGTCCAGCGACTTTTCCGCGAGCGCGAAGGTGCCGCTCGCCTTCACGGTCTGATCGAGCGCGTGGATCACGAGCTCGCGGATGCGCACCACACCCCGGTCGAGCTTGCCGCGCAGGGTGACGTCGTCGATGCGGATCTTGCCGACTCTCAGCGGCCCGACGTCGAGGCTCACGTCCGCCTCGATCTCGTCGCGCTTCGCGCCGCTGCCTCGGAGGCCCAACGTCAGCTTCTCGACCTCGACGTCCGGCGCTTTCGAATCGAGCAGGAGCTTCTTGGTGGCGATGCTGGTGCCGACCAGGGTCAAGTCGTAGCCGGGGCGCTCGAGCTTCGAGGCGTCCAGCTTGCCCGTCAGCGCGAGCTTGCCGCCGTCGGTCGCGACCGACGCCTCCAAGGCCAGGGCCGCGGGCAGGCCGGCGAGCGCCACGCCCACCTTCACGTCGCTCGCGAGCAGCTCCTTGCCGAGCAGCGCGTTGAGCCGCTTCGCGTCGAGCGCGAGACCCGCGACGAGCCCCCGCTGAGGTCCCGAGAGCCCGCGCTCGTCCTTGGCGCCGTCGAGCTCGAGGCTCTCGAGCAGAGCCAGGCCCGCCTCCAACTTCTTCAACGCGGCGCCGAGCCCACCCGGCCTCACGTCGAGCTCGAGGGCCGAGAGCGCGAGCGGCGTGGCGAACGCGGGCACGTTGGGCCGTTCCAGCGAGAGCTTGGCGGAGACGGGGCCGAGCAGGACCTTGCCCTTGCCCTCGATCAGCGCGACCTCGAGCTTGGTCTCGAGCTCGGACAGGGCGAGCTTCGGGCCGTTCGGCGCGGAGCGCGTGAGCCCGAGGCCGAGGCGCGACACCGACAGGGTCACGCTCTTGTCCAAGGGCGTCGCGTCGAGGCGCGCGTCGAGCCCCAGATCCGTCACCGCCAGCACGCTGCCGTCGGCCTTGGTCAGCGAGAACGCGAGCCCGGACAGAGCGAGCTCGCGCACCTCGATGCGCCGCCGCTTGGGGCTCGGATCCGGCGGGCTCGGCGGGCTCGGCTTGAACAGACGCTTCAGGTTCGAGAGCCCGTCCGCGTCTTGGGTCATGCCCACGCGCACACCGGAGAGCGCGACGCGCTGGATCACGATGTGGCCGCTGGACAGCTCGCGCCACGACGGTGTGACGCTCAGGGCGTCGAGCTCGATCACGGGTTTGCCGCTCGCGTCCGCGAGCACCACGCCGTGAAGCTCGATGCTGCCGAACAAGCGCAGCCCCAAGCGGCCGATCCGGACGCTGCCGTTCACGCGCTCGGCGAGCCGGGCCTCGACGCGCTCGCGCAGGAGCTCCTGGCCGCTCTGGCTGTGCAGGTAGCCAATCAGCGCGAGCACCAGAACGACGAGGCCAGCCAGCACGACGGCGAGCGCCCGTCCGAGGCGCGCGAGCAGGCGGCGCCGAGGCCGCTTGGGCGGAGCGTTGCTCGTCACGACGAGGCGCGAAAATGCGCCGCGTCCTGCCAGGGCGCAAGTGAGGATCAGAGATAAGGCGAAAGCAACTTGGCCACGCCGTCGCGGACCTTGATCGGGAACCCGCGCCCGTCCATGTCGGCCAGCGTGACGCGCCGGGCGGCCGCGATCCGGGTGTCCACGAGCTTCGCGACCTCCGCCGCCAGGGCCGGGTCGTAGCACTCGACGTTCAGCTCGAAATTCAGGCGCAGGCTGCGGGCGTCCCAGTTCGCGGAGCCGAGCAGCACCCAGGCCTCGTCCACCACGAAGAGCTTGGTGTGGTCGAAGGGCGCCGGGGACAGGTGTACCGAGCAGCCGCCCTGCAAGACCTGCCAGAGCAGCGCCATCGATGCCCACTCTGCCAGCCGGATGTTGCCGTGCTCGGGGAGCACGATGTCCACCGTCACGCCACGCAGCGCCGCGACCACCAGGCCGTCGATGAGCGAGGTGTCTGGCACGAAATAGGGAGTCACCACCCGCACGCTCCGCCGGGCGCTGGCCAACGCGACCAGGAGCACCTGGCGCAGCACCTCGAAGTCTTCGTCGGGACCGTCGGGCACCGCGCGCGCCAGCGTCGTCCCGGCGGGCTCGAGCGGCGGAAACCAGGTGCCACCGGACAGGACCTCCGCCGTGCAGAACGCCCAGTCCTCGGCGAAACACCCCATCAGCTGAGCCACCACGGGACCATCGACCCGGAACTGGAGGTCGCGGACGGGACTCTCGGGAGCTTCGCCGAGCACGTGCCCCGCGCGGATGTTCATCCCGCCGGTGAACGCGCGCTGGCCGTCCACCACCAAGATCTTGCGGTGGTTGCGCAGGTTCGTGAAGCTCGCTCCGAGCGGGGACCAGCCGGGCAGGAAGGTGGCGACGGGGACGGCGGCCTTCCTCAAGCGTCCGACGATGGATGGCCAGGAGTAGCGCGCGCCGACCGCGTCGATCAGCACCCGGACCTGGACGCCACGCTTCACCGCTCGAGCGAGCGCGCTGGCGAAGCGCTCCCCGGCGCGGTCGTCGTCGAAGATGTAGGTGGCGAGCGCGATGGACCGCTCGGCCGACTCGATGGCGGCGAGCATGGCCGGGTAGGCCGCGTCTCCGTTCTCCAAGGGTTCGAAGCGATTGCCGGCCGTGAGCTCGTGCCGCACGATGCGATCGGTGGCGCGGGCGAGCCCGGCCAGGTGCTCGTCCGCGGGTGCTGCCCCTGGCTGGCCGTTGAGCTCGAGCGCGGGCTTCTTGCCCCGCATGAGCAGCGCCGCCCGCCGCCGGATGCGGTTGATGCCGAGCGCCCAGTACAGGAACGCGCCGAGCCCGGGCACGAGCCAGATCAGGCCGACCCAGAGCACCGCGGCTCGGGAGTCGCGCTTCCTCAGGATGACGTGGCCGGACGCGGCGACCGAGACGACGAACGCGACGGCCGTCGCGAGCGTGGGCCAGTGCGCGGTGAGCCAGCTCGGCATCGCTGCCTCATGCGCCTGCTCGGCCCTGGGCAGCGAACCACCTCGCCGTCTCGCCGAGACCCTCCGTCAGCCCGACCAGCGCGCCCATCCACGGGGCGGGCTCCAGCACGGAGCGCTCTAGGTCCCCGGGGCGCTGGGGGCCGTATTCGATCTGCGGGGTCACACCGAGGGCGCTGGCGAGCCCGTTTGCGATCTCGAGCGTGGTGGTGCCGACTCCGGTGGCGACGTTGGTGATGCTCTCCAACACGTCGCCTTCGATCGCCGCGACGTTGGCGCGCACCACGTCCCCGACGTACACGTAGTCGCGCACGCAGCCGGGATCTCCTGCCGCCGTTCGGGCGAAGACGCTCAGCGGCTTCGCCGCGAGCAAGCGGGCCGCGAAGATGGCCACGACGCCTGCCTCGCCGTGCGGGTCCTGGCGCGGGCCGTACACGTTGGCGTAGCGCAAGATGCGGTAGTCGAGCTGGAACTGGCAGCGGTACACCTCGAGGTACGCCTCGACCGAGAGCTTCGCGGCGGCGTAGGGGCTGATCGCGTGGGGGACGCGCGTCGGGGCCGCCCGCTCGGGCTCGGGCACCTCGCCGTAGATCGCGCCCCCGGTCGAGGCGAAGACCACGCGCTCGACACCCGCGGCCCGCGCCGCCTCGAGGACATTCAGCGTTCCGATCACGTTGGTCGCGGCGTCGAGCACGGGCTCGCGCACGCTGACGGCGACGCTGACCTGGGCCGCCTGGTGGCAGACCACCTCGGGCCGGAATTCGTCGCACACCCTGCGGACGGCGGCGGCGTCCCGAATGTCCTGCTGGTGGAAGCGCGCGGCCGCCGGCACCTGAGCCCGCTTGCCGCTCGACAGGTCGTCTACGACCGCGACCTCGTGGCCCCGCTCGAGCAGGGCGTCCGTGATGTGGCTGCCGATGAAACCCGCTCCGCCGGTGACCAAGACTCTCATGGGGCCTCGGCCGGAAGTAGGCCGCAGCAGCCCGGGGTTGGCAACGCCGATGTCCGACATTCGCCCACCCGCGAGCGGAACACGAGAGTGTACGCGATGACGACAGCTCGGCCCCGGCGCAAAGATTTTCTCGTCGAGCGAGTTGACCGAAGGCGTTCGGCTGCCAGACTGCTCGCTCGGATGCACGGCGCAGCGCTCCGCTTGTCGATTGGTCTGTGCGCGCTCTCCGCCGTGGCCTGCGGCGAGCGCCCGCTCGAGCCGCGGGACCCCACGCCGGGAGTGCCGCACTTCCGCGTCCAGTCCTACAACGTCGAGTCGAGCGACCACGACGACCCGGACACCATCGGCGCGGTCGGCAAGAACGACGCCGACGTGGTGTGTTTGCAGGAGACGACGCCCGACTTCGAGGCAGTCTTGCAGGAGCGCTACGCCGACCAGTACCCGTATCAGCTGTACCGCCATCACTGGCCGGGGCCGGCGGGGCTCGCCGTGCTGTCGAAGTTCCCGGTCGAGGACAGCGGGTGGCACGCCGGGCCGAACGGCTGGCACCCCGCGTGGCACGTCATCGTCGACACGCCCGACGGAAAGTTCCAGATCTTGAACGTGCACCTGCGCTCGAAGAGCGAAGGCAACGGCAACATCGTCAGCTCCTACCTGAGCTCGAACGACGACCACCTGTACGAGATCGACCTGTTCATGCAGCAGTGCAACAACGGCCTGCCCAGCATCGTGCTCGGCGACTTCAACGAGGGGCTGGGCGGTGTGGCGCTCCAGTACCTGGAGGATCGCGGCTACCGGAACATCCTGCCGCTGTATCGGCCGGGCCAGCACACCTGGCGCCACAGCTCGGTGGCCAACCAGTTCACTCAGACCCTCGATCACATCCTGTTCGACACCGCGTTCGAGCCGCTGAACGCCTGGGTCAGCAACGTCGGCGGCTCCGATCACCTGCCCGTCGTCGCGCACGTCGAGGCCGCGTACGACTGGACGCCCGAGGTGAAGAGCCTGCGCGGCGAGGCGACCCGGCGCGAAGCGCCTTGAGGGCGTGAGCTCAGACTCGACTTTCGCTGTCTTGGCACGAGCAGATCGCGATCCGCCACTGAGACCAAGACCCACAACAATACCGGCGAGGCCGGCGCACTCCCCCCGTCGAGTGGGAATTTTCGCCGGGCGCTCCCCGAGTGCGTCTCGACAACAACCTCGACCGAGGCAGGGCGCGGCAGCAAACACGGGGGCGAAAAGAGCGAAAGCCGAGTCAGAACCCGAGCCCCAGGTTGACGGAGATGCGTCGATCCCAGCGTGTCTCCTGGATGGGGGTCATCTTGCTCGTGCGGTAGACCTGCTCTCCGGTGACGCGGAGGTGGATCGGCGCCCCCGGCGTGGTGTGGCCGAGCCAGGCGGCGCCCTCGAGGATCTGGTCGGCGTCGTGCACGTCGCGGTACACGGTCTCCTGCTCCCGATCCAGGCCTTCGATGGACTCGTAGTGGCCGAAGAATCCGCGCAGCCCGAGCTCGGTGGTCCCGTGAGACAGCACGACCTGGGCGTTCGCGGAGCTGCCGTGAGCGTAGTAGTACGACTCCTTCTGAAGGACCGTCTTCACGCCGTCGCTGCCGTACAGGCCGACCCAGCGGTCCCACGGCAGCGCGCGGATGGCGGCGAAGTCGAGGTGTGCCGTCGCGGACAGCCGGAGCAGCATCGGGCCGTGGGCGATCCAGCCCTTGAGCGCCGGTCCTGGCAGGTGGGCGACCGCGTAACCATCGCGCCGGCCCAGCAACCAGCGGTCCACGAAGCGTCCCTGCGAATTCACCGCGCCGGACCAGGCTTGACCGCTGATGCCGCCGGGGGCGCGCTCGAAGCGCTGGTGGTAGTAGCCGGCGATGTCGGCGGAAAAGAAGATGTCGAGGTCGGCGAAGCCCGTGCCGTCGAAGCTCATCCGCGTCCGCATGTCGACGAAGTTGCCCTCGCCGAACGCGCGCTCGAACTGCCCGGGTCGGAGGTGCCCCGGCATGCGGATCAGCTCGCCTTCCAAGAGCACGTCGTGGACGACGCCGCTCTTGCCGTGGTCGTTGTCGACGCCAGACAAGCCGTACGTCACGCCGAAGCGATGCCAGAAGGCCGTGGACAAACCCAGGTTGTCGAGCGGCAGCGGGCGCGGCGGTGGCGCGCCGTCCCAGGCGTCGTGCAGGTAGCGCGGCGAGCCGAGCGTGTACGTCGCCAGGCGATTGCCCCAGGGCCCGTCGCGCGGCCCGCTGTTCAGGTAGTCGCCGAGCTGGAAGAACCACTCGCCCGACGCCCAGGCGCCGAGCGGCGTGTAGATCAGATCGTTGATGCTGACCTTCTCCAGGACCTCCAGTCCGAACTCGAACGCCGCGGAGGTCGCGAACGAGTAGCCGATGGACGCGAACGGGCTGAGGCCGTTCACCCGCGAGAAGCCGTAGTAGGCCGAGCCCGCGGCCGGGTGCAGGATGTGATTCGTCACGAACAGGTTGTTGTCGAAGCGCACCGCGTCGAAGGTCAAGATTCGATCCTCGAGCGACGGGTAGTCCCAGTCCACGATGTTCTGATCCTTCTTGACCCAGTACCAGGCGGTGCCGAGGCCCAAGAGCACGAGCATCTCGGCGGCCGCGCGCCAGGGACGCGCTTCGTAGCGTTCGGGCGACCAGTCCGCGTAGCTCTGCTCGAAAGGACGCACCTGGCCGAGACGGTCCTCCCACCAGCCTTCGTCGGGCTCCGGGGGCAACTCCGCTCGCACTGCCGGGGGCTGGGCGAAGGCCGTGGTCGCGAGCGTCACGGCCAACCCGAAGGCGGCGAGCGACCTCTTGCGGTGGAGCGTTGCCATTTCGCGCTCACTCGGTTCGCCCTCTCACGCTGCATTCGACGTGCCAGCGCCGGCTCCCCGAAGCCCCTCGGTCCGCCCGGCAACTCCTGCGTTGAGCGCGGCGTTTTGCGCACGTTTGTCGCTGGGGGAACGCGCGCGAATGCACACTGTGGCGGGGCTGCGTCAGGCCCCGCGCGGGACCGAAAATGATAAGCATGCGTCGGCATGGCGACGAGCGTGGGTGAAGCAGCGGGGAGCGCTCCGCCGAGCGCGCTCCTCCTGGCCTTCCCTGGCCCGGGCTTCGCGCCGTTCGACGAGCTCGCCGGGCTCTCGCTGGTCACGCGCGCCGTGCTCACGCTCCAGAAGGCCGGCCTCGAGCGCATCCGTGTGATCGGCCCACGCGAGGTGCAAGAGCCGTTCGCCCGCGCGCGGGACGACGCGCGCATCCATGCAGAGCTCGACTTCGTCGCGTGCGCGTCCCGTAACGAAGCCCTCGGCGCGCTGGACGCCGGACCCGACCAGCTCCTGCTCGTCAGCTCGGTGGAGGACGTGGTCGACCCTGCCATCTACCGCGCGCTCCGGGAGGCGAAGCTCGGTGACGCGGTCGCCGTGGCTGCCCGCGACGGCGAGCACTGGGTCGGCCCGTTTCTCACCTCCGGCGCCGGGCTCGCGGCGCTCTCCGGCGACGAAACGAGAGCGCGCATCGCAGAGCTCGCCGCCGACGGCAAGGTCGCGCCACTCGACGTCGGGAAGGCCTGGCATGCCCGCGCTGATGGACCCGCCGGGCGAACGCGGGCGGTCTACCTGCTGTTCGAGGCCTGCCGGAAGCCGGTGGACGGCCTAGTGTCGCGCCACCTGAACCGGCACGTGTCGATCTTCATCTCCAAGCGGCTGGTCTCGACCCCGGTCACGCCGAACCAGATGAGCCTGGTGACGTTCGTGCTGGGCGTGGCTGGGGCCTTCGCCGTGTCTCGCGGGGGCTACCTGTGGTCGCTGCTCGGCGCCGTGCTCTTCCAGTGGAACTCGATCCTGGACGGCGTGGACGGGGAGCTGGCGCGCGTTCGTTTCCAGCACAGCAAGCTGGGGCAATGGGTGGACACCGTTTGTGACGACGTCTCGAACGTGATCTTCTACATCGGGCTCGCGTTCGGGGCTTCTGGGCTCGCGCACGGCCAGCTCCTCGCCAGCGCGGGCTGGATCGCGGCCGGAGCCACGCTCTTGACCATGGCGCAGTATTACGTCGAGCTCGTGCGCATCGGCTCCGGGGACTTCTACGCCTTGAGCGTGGGCGTGCCCAAGAGCCCGGGGGGCTTCGTGGGCGCGGTCGTCGGCCTGTTCGAGCGGGTGCTCAAGAAGGACTTCTTCATCTTCTTGTTCCTCTGCATGGCGGTCGCCGGCGTGCTGCCGTACGCGACCGTGCTCGCCGCCTTCGGCGCCAGCATCGCCTTGGGTTCGGCGACGGTGCGGAACGTGAGGCGCTTGGCCGCCTGAATCAAATGGCGACGGCGAGCTGCTGTCGATCCCGCACGCCCCAGAGCTCGCGGACGCCTAGGCTCTTGAGCCGGGCGAGCGACGCGTCGAAGTGCCGCGCGACCTGCGCCGGTCGATGGGCATCGGACGAGATCGAGATGCGCACTCCCAGGTCCAGACACACCTTCACTGCCCGGTCGCTCAAGTAAGGCCTGCCGAGCGGCGCGTCCACGCCGCCGGTGTTGTACTCGACGAGCATCCCCGCGTCGGCGGCCGCGCGGAGCGTCGCGTCCACCTCTTCGTCGTAGGCGTCCTCCACCCGACCGAACAGCGTGCTCACGCCATGCTCGTCGCGGCGGTCGAACTTCCTGATCAGCTCCAGGTGCCCCACCGTGTCGTAGATGCGGCGGCCGATCATGCGCCGGAGCGAGCCGAAGTACTCGCGCACGGTGCGCTCGGCGCCGTGCTCCCGGACGTGCGCCACCATCACCGACTCGAGGTAGTCGTACAGGATGTGCGGGACGCCCCGCTTGTCCACGTCGGGGCCCAGATCCGCCACCCGGCCCGGGATCAGGTGCACCGAGCCGGTGAAGCCACCGAGCTTCATGCCGAGCTTCCGCGCGCGCGCCTTGAAGCCTTCCAACAGATCCAGCGTCTCCGACTCCTGGCCGTCGATGTGATCCATCTCCAGGCCGAACGGGACCTGCTTCTCGAGCAGCAGCTCGAAGAAGCGATCCACCTCGCCGGCCAGCATGCAGAACACGTAGTCGCCGTAGGGGCCGAGGCGGTAGCGCTCGGGCAAGAGGGCGTGCTCGCGGATGCCGGGGTGGACCCCGCGCTCGGCGCAGGCGTCGAGCAGCGGGCCGAGATCGTGCGGCGTGGGCGGCGTCGTGTGGGGACGCAGGTGCATGTGCTCGTCGTAGAGGAGGGTCACTCTGGAGTTCCTTTCATCAACGAGAGGGCGCTCGTCGAGGTGAGCAGATCGACGAGCCTGCGATAGCGGTCCCGCGCCTCGGCGCGGCGCTCGGGCGAGAGCGTGGGCTCCACGGTCAGCGCCGGCGCGGCGCGGACGGCCTGCGCGGCGGACTCGACCAGCCCGGCCCGCGCGGCAGCGATGGCGGCGACGCCCCGAGTGGTCGCCTCGCGGTGGGCGGCGCGCCGGAGCGTGCGTCCGGATAGATCCGCTTGCATGGAGAGGAAGGCGTCGGACGCCGCCATGCCGCCGTCGGCCCAGAGCGGCGGCGCCTCGCGCCCGGTGGCCGCCGCGGCCGCGTCGAGCACGTCGGCGATCTGGTGCGCCACGCCCTCGAGCGCGGCGCGGATCAGGTGCTCCCGGCGCGTCCCGCGGTGCAGCCCGAGCATCAGCCCGCGTGCCTCTCCCACCCAGCGCGGCGCGCCCAGGCCGGTCAGCGCCGGCACGAACAGCACTCCGCCCGAGTCCGACGTGCGGCGCAAGGTCTCCTCGACCTCCGCGGGATTGGTCAAGAGGCCCAGGTTCTCCGAGAGCCAGGTGAGCACGTCACCCGCGGCCAGCACGCTGCCCTCGAGGAGGTAGCTCCGCACCCCGCCGAGCTCCCAAGCGATGGAGCGCAACAGGCCGTCGTCCTTCGCCTGCGGGACCGCCGTGCCCAGGTTCGCCTGCACGAACGCGCCGGTTCCGTAGGTGCACTTCGCATCCCCCGGGCTCAGGCAGCCGGTGCCGAAGAGCGCGGAGGGCTGGTCGCACAAGATCGCGCAGAGCGGCAAGGGCTTCCCGGCGAACGAGAGGTCCCCGAGCTCCGCGTCGCTCGGGACGACGCTCCCGAGCACCTCGCGCGGGACGCGGAACAGGGCGCAGAGCTCGTCGCTGAACTGGCCGTCGGAGAGCCGCGCGAGGAGCGTCCGGCATGACGTCGACGGATCGGTCACGAACAGGCGCCCCGCGGAGAGCTTGAACAGCGTGAACGAGTCGAGGGTGCCCGCCGCGAGCGCGCCCGACTCCGCCTTCTGCCGCGCGCCGGGGGTCTCGTCCAAGAGCCAGGCGAGCTTGGTGGCGGAGAAGTAGGCGTCGATGGGCAGCCCGGTCGTCTCGCGCACCAGCGCCGCGGTCGCGGTGTCCTCGCGCATCTTCGCGCACGCCGCTTCGGTGCGCCGGCACTGCCAGCCGATGGCCGGCGCGATGGGGCGCCCCGTCGCGCGGTCCCAGACCACGACGGTCTCGCCTTGGTTCGCGAACCCGACGCCTGCCACGTCGGCGTGGCCGAGGCCCGCCGCTTCCAGCGCCCCGAGCGCCACGCGCTCCGTCGCCGCGACGACCTCCTCGGCGTCGGTCTCGACCCAGCCCGGGCGGGGAAAGCTCCGCGGCACGCTCTCGGCCGCGGACGCCAGCACCGAGAGCGAGGCGTCGAGCACCAGCGCGCGCACGCTGGTGGTTCCCTGATCGATCGCCAGCACGACACGGGGGGGCACACGGGGGGGCACGCGGGGAACCTAGCGCAGCCCGGTCGCGGTGCGCGAGCCGAGCTGTGCTCGCAGTCGCGCGCTCGCGGAAGCTCAATGGAATCGACCGGCTACGGCGGGCGGCTGCCGCGAAGCGTCCGGTCGAGTATCTTGCCCTCGATCGTGATCGCCATCGCGCGTGCCCTCGTCGTCGTCTCGACGGCCTGCGTCCTGACGCTGGCCAGCGCCCCCGTGTCGGCCGCCCCAGACGAGGAGGCCCTGCGGCTGATGAGGCTCCGGGACGCCGAGCGCTACGAGGTCGAGACCGAGAACAGCAACACCAAGGCGGGCGCCGCTCGCGTACACGTGGCGACGCCCCCCGCCGAGGTGAAGAAGTTCGTCCGGGACTTCAAGAACTACTCGAAGCTCATCAGCCAGTTCGAGCGAGCCAAGGTGGTCGGGCGCAAGGGCGACGACACGGACGTGTACCTCCAAGTCCCGATCTTGAAGGGCGCGGCCAAGGTCTGGGCGGTCGTGCGCTTCTCACCCATCAAGACCGTGAACGGCGAGGAGCGGCTCGAGGGCCGCATGGTGAAGGGCAACGTGAAGCGCCTGGACGCCGTCTGGCGCATCAAGAAGATCGACGACGAGAACACCCAGCTCAACCTGGAGCTCTTGATCGTGCCGACGCTCCCGGTGCCTCCGTCGGTCGTGACGCGGCAGGCCCGCTACGCCGCCGACGAGGCGGTGATGGGAATGCGCAACCGCGCCGAGAAGGAGTGGGACAAGAAGCAGCGGAAGAAGAAGTGAGGGAGCGCGGGGCGATGCTCGCCGCAAGCAGCTCCCAGTAGCGGTTTCCTTGTCGATTCGCCAAACTTGAGTGGTCGCATGGCAGTCGCGATTCCCCCATTTCCGATCGCCCGCTTCTCGGTGGAGCAGTACCACAGGATGGTCGAGTCCGGCGCGTTCACCGAGGATGATCGACTGGAGCTCATCGAGGGGTGGGTGGTGCAGAAGATGGCGAAAGGTCCCGGTCACGAGTACACGACTGGACAGCTTGCCGCGTTGCTCGGGGAACGCATCCCGCCGGACGCGCACGTTCGGAACCAGCCGCCGATCACGCTCCGGGGTAGCGAACCGGAGCCGGATTTGGCGATCGTCCGCGAGAGCCGCGCCGACTTTCGCGCCCATCATCCTGGGGCTCGGGACGTCATCCTGCTCGTCTAGGTCTCGGACACCACGCTGGCGACAGACCGACTGAAGGCGCACACCTACGCCGCTGCGGGGATCCCGGAGTATTGGATCGTGAACCTCCCGGAGCGGTCGGTGGAGGTCTACCGACAGCCACGGGACGACGGCGCCTACGGCGAGATCGCGACGCTGAGGGCGGGCCAGGTCATCCGCGCGAGCGTCGGCGCGGACGTCGCGGTGGGGATCGCCGTGGACGACATTCTGCCTTGAAGCACCGCGGGAATTGAGGCGCTCTGCCTGTTCGGCTGGAGTCGAGATGGTGCGCTTCGATTGCTGCGCCATGCGCAACCGGCTATACGACTGGCATGACCTTTGCGAGGTTCGGTTCGGTTCGGTTCGGTTCGGTTCGGTTCGGTTCGGTTCGGTTCGGTTCGGTTCGGTTCGGTTCGGTTCGGTTCGGTTCGGTTCGGTTCGGTTTTTAATACGAGCCTGCTCATCCCGTCCGTCTTACTCTTCGCGACGGCGTGCGGAAGCAGCGGCACCGAATCCTTTGGGGTGACCAACGCGGAATTGGCCACGGCCTGCGAGAAGGGCGTTGCCCTCAAGGACCACTACCACTTCGAACACATCGGTGTATCGGTAACCCGTACGGTCTGCCTGCCGGAAGGCGACGGTGTTCCCGACGTCGTGACCACCGACGACGCGACTGGCAAGCTCGTTGACTTTGCCGTACTTGGAGTGGCTGATCGCGAGTCGTTTCACGGCTGGCATGCTTCGATGCATCCAGACTTGCGACAGATGCTCGCTGCGAAGACAGGAGAGGCCCAAGATGTGTACGTTTGGTTCCACGTGGACGGGAGTGACGCCCCCAACAAGGAGTGGCTCGTCGCAGAAGGAGCCGCGAACGCCGACGCCGTCGCATCGCGAGAGCTCCGAACGCGGGCAGCCGCGCAATCACTCGCTTCAAAGCTCTCCACCGTAGGCAACTTCGACATCACCGGCAACCTGACGCCGCCGGTCGAGTACGGCATACCAGTAATCCGCGTCCGGGCGGCGCTCGCCGACCTGGAAACTGTGGGCACTTGGCCCGAGGTCTGGCGGATCGACCGCGTTCCGACGGAGCACAAGCTGCAAGACGAAACCTACTACTTCACGACCATGGAGTTCGTCATCGATTACTATCTTGGCCACGACGGCACTGGAGTGACCGTCGCGACCTACGAAGGGAACAGGCCGGACTCCTGGGCGAACCTGCCCGGCGCTCCAAGCGGGTCATGTGGTGGCGTTCCGGGCGGGTCTCGCAAGTGCCATTGTGCTGCCGGCCCTACTCACGAACACTCTCGCGGGATGATGGGTATCGTGCGACGTTCCGCGGGAACGCTCGGGATGGCCAATAACGCAACGACGATCATGGCGAACCCTGGCGGAGGCTGTGTCACGCACGGGACCGACGAGTACGCGAGCGCGTTGAACTGGGCCACCAGCAACGGGGCGACCGTCATCAGCCACAGCGCTTGCACAGGAGTGGAAGCCTCTCCGAACGCCCACGACATCTTCTTCGATTTCAAAGCGAGCGTGTACCCGTATCCATTGGTCGCGGCGGCGGCTGGAAACTCCTCGGTGGAGACGGTGTGCAACAAGCTTCGCAACGGCCTGTCCGTCGGCGGATCGCTCGAGTCGCCAGGGAGTCCCGATCGAAGTCAGGCGACCGCGGATGAGAACAAGTCGTACTTGAATGGCTCATCAGGCGCCAACGGCTACGAGGTGCCACACTTGACTGCGATCTCCGAGGGCGTGAACACGGCTGGGTACATGGAGGCTTACCCGACAGCCTACAACTGGGGTGGCACCAGCGTCGCGGCGCCTCAAGTCGCCGGGATCGCCGCCTCGCTTCAAGAAGCCAACCCCGCGTTGAAGGCATGGCCAGAGGCGATGGTGCCAGGTCTCATGGCGAGCGCCAACGAAGACACGGACAACACGGTGCTTTCGCTGCACGACGGCATCGACGACCGCGACGGCGCTGGATTGATCAATGCGACCGAGGCGTTCTTCGTGCTGCAGGCATCGGCGAAAATGAACGGAGGGAACTCTGCCGTTCCTGACGGGCACGACTACGGAACGCTGCTTGCCTCGACAACCCCCGTGTACACGTACTACTCGGAGCAGTACAACGCGCGGGTCGCCGCGGGGTACGAGCTGCGAGTCGCTGCCTTCATGCAAACTCGGCCCACCTGCAGCTCGAGTCAGAACTCCAACTCCTGCTCTGCCAACCCTTACCCTAGCTTCCTTCTCTTGGTGTACGACGGCGGCACGTATGTGAAGGGCTCCAGCAACGCCAACAACAACTACCAGTACGTGGCGTTCGTCAATGGTTCCGGCGTGCAGAAGGACTACACGATCAAGGTGATGATGCTGGACTGGGCGGGCCTTTCCGGGACCACCTTCGGCATCGCGTGGAGCTCGTGACGCGGGGAGGAATGATGAGCAAGAGATTTTCCGTCCAGCGAGCTTTCAGCAGCGCCGCAGCGGCCTGCCTGCTCGGCTGCAGCGGACCCGCGCAGGTCGACAGCGAGAGCAGTTGTCCCGACTACTCGCCTCAGGCCTCCCCCGGAGAAATCTCAAAGTCACCGCGGCCCGACGGCGCGGCCGAGATCCTCGCCATCGAGACGGCGGACGCGTTCGTCGCGCCAGATGCCCTGTATGAGCGGATCGCCGCCGAGCTCCCGGCCATCGCGGCGCTCCAGCCGGCCGTCGCCGGGATGTGGCCGCTGTCCACTAGCCAGCACAACGTGCTGGACGTCGTCTTCGACGCGAGCGGGTGGGAAGCGTGGCAGTCGGCCTCCTACGACGCCTGGGATTGCCCGAACCAGGCATACGGCGTCACGAAGGTCGAGGCGGTCGGCGGGGTGGGAGCGAGGCGAGTCGCGCTGACGTTCGGAGACAAGCGCTTCCACATGGCGAAGCTCGCCGCCGAATACGCGGCGCTACCCCACGTGACGAACGCGCGGCAGGATTTGCCGTGGACGGACGCTCCCGATGTGTGCCTCGAAATCCAGGGGGATGTGCACGTTTACCTGTTCGATCAGGCGAGCGGTGACTGTCCAGCCGGGTGCTACAAGCACAAGGTCTACGGCTTCCGGGTCGCGCCGGGCGTCGTGGTGACCAGTCTCGGGACCTGGGACTCCACCGTCTCCCCGGCGCCTCCCTCGTGGTACACGGAGCTCACCGATTGCCAGAAACGGTTGGCTTCGATCGGCGGCGTGGGACAGTGAGCACGCTCTGGGCCTCCCGCCTCGCGTTGGGCGCCGCCGTCGCGTGCGGCGGCGAAACAACCGTGGACCCTGGAGGTTCTTGCGCTGAGCTGGCCGGGGGCCTGACGGCGCGTCTCGCGAAGTCTCCAAGGCCGAACGCTGCGGCGGAGATCCTCGCCATCGAGACATCGAAGGAGCTCGTCGCTCCTGATGCGCTCTACGAACGCGTCGCCGCCGAGCTCGCTGCGATTGCAGAGATCGAGCCGGTCACCGCGACAATCGCTCCGCTCTCGCCGTGTGGGTACAACGCGCTCCGGGTCGACTTCGACCAGGCCGGATGGGCGAGCGTTGCCCAGGGGACGTACCATGCGTGGGATTGTCACAATCGGGCCTACGGGGTGACCGACATCGTCGCCGCGCCGAGCGCCGGGGCGTCGAGCGTGGTGCTCACCTTCGGGAAACGCATCAACCTGGGCTTGCTGGCCAAGGAGTACGCGTCGCTCCCCCAGGTCACGGACGCCGAGCGAGTGCTGCCGACGACCGACGGCCCGGACGTGTGCCTCGAGGTCCAGGTGGACCAGCACTATTACGTCTTCGACCAAGCAGCGGGCGGCTGTGAGACAGGCTGCCTGGAGAACACGTACTTCGGGTTCCGCGTCGCGCCGGGGGCGGCCGTCACGAAGCTGGGCACGTACGACCCATCGCTCCCCGGTGAGGCCCCGGCTTGGTACGGCCTGCTCTCGGATTGCAGAACGCGCCTGAACGGGATCGGCGGCCCGTGACCCGTTGCCCCGAGCCCTCCCTCGGGCTAGAGGCGAACGCGTGTTCATCCTCGACCGGCTGCTCTACTCGCCGTTCCTCGCCCAGCTCGTGGTCACGCGCCGCTGCAACCTGGCCTGCGGCTACTGCAACGAGTTCGACGCGGTGTCGAAGCCGGTCCCGCTCGAGGTGCTGAAGCAGCGCATCGATCGGCTGCGCGCCCTCGGGACCTTCACCCTGGAGCTGACCGGCGGCGAGCCGATGATGCACCCGGACATCTACGAGCTGATCCGCTACGCGCGCTCCCTCGGGTTCTTCAAGGTGATGATGATCAGCAATGCGTACCTGTTCAACGAAGCGCGGATCCGCAAGCTGAACGAGGCGGGGCTCCAGGGGCTGCAGATCAGCGTGGACGGCGTGCTGCCGAACGACGTCACGGTGAAGGTGCTGAAGCCGATGCGCAACAAGCTGCTCGCCGTGTCGCGCGTCGCGCGCTTCCCGGTGGTGCTGAGCGCGGTGCTGGGCGCGTCGCCGCCCGAAGACGTGCTCGAGGTCGTGCGGTTCGCGAAGGAGCACGGCTTCCGCCCGCGCGTGCTGGTGCTCCACGGGGGCGACGGCCAGAGCAAGATGACGCCGGCCGAGCGCGACGTGTACCGCCAGGTGCAGGCCGCGATCGGGAACCGCTTCAAGGAAGCGCACGACTACCGCTCGCGGATCCTGACCGAGGGGGCGGCCCCGTTCAAGTGTCGCGCCGGGAGCCGCTACCTCTACGTCGACGAGTTCGGCGTGGTGCACTGGTGCTCGCAGACCCGCGAGGCCTTCGGCGTGCCCCTCGCGGACTACGATCTGACCGAGCTCAAGCGGCAGTTTGCCACGCAGAAGGACTGCAACGCCCAGTGCACGCTCGGCTGCGCCCGGACCAACAGCGCCCCCGACGAGTGGCGGCCGCAACGCTTGCGCCTGCCCGTCGTGCCGGCGACCAGCGCGGGCGAAGTGGCGTGAAGCCCGAGCTGCGGTAGGCTCCGCCGTGCTCGCGGCTCGGCTCCTGGTGATCTAGTGGACAAGAAGACCCGTCGTCTCGTGCTCTGGGCGAGCTTCTTGCCGCTGGTGCTGGTGCTGGCCTACCTGCGCATCCACCTCGGAGGCGCCGAGAGCGCGGCGAGCGCCGAGGTGCCCGCCGCCGGGGCCGGCGTGCCGGCCGCCGCGTGCAGCTTTCCCGGCCGCACTGAAGAGCGGCGGCGGCTCGTGATTGGCATCGTGGACAGCCTGAGAGCCGAGACCGCCCTCGACCCCGGGGTGATGCCGTGGCTGGCTCAGCACAAGGACCAGGCGCTCTGGGGGCGCATGCAGCCCTGCCTGTCGCAGCTCTCGCTGCTCTGCTTCCGCACCATCTTCGAGGGCTCCGAGCCCCTGCTCGTGACGGGCTTTCACAACTTCTCCGGCATGCAGGTCCAGGCGCCGAGCCTGGTGCACCGGCTCGCCGCGCGGGGCGTTCGCGTGGCGGCCGTGGCGGATCAGGCCTTCATCAAGCTCTACGCGCCCTCGCTCGCGGTCCACGCGATGTTCGAGGACCGCCCGCGCGGAACCGACCGCGACGCGTTCGGACGGCAGAAGACCTTCGAGTGGCTGAGCGATCCGTCGCTGGACGTGATCGTGTCGCACGTGATCGACACCGACGCGACGGCGCACCGCTACGGCGTCGGAGCGCCGGAGTACGTCGAGAAGTTCAAGGAGGCCGACTCGTTCCTGCAACAGGTGGCCAGCCGCCTGGGCCCGCGCGACTCGATGATTGTCCTCGGTGACCACGGCCACAGCCCGGAGGGCCACCACTCCTCGGGGATCCCCGCCACCACCGTGGTCGTCGCGTCGGGGCCCTGGTTCCCCAAGGGGAGGCGCGTGGACGTGACGATGGCCTCCGCTTATTTCCTCGCCGGCGCCGTCACCTGCGAGACGACGCCGCCTGGGTATACCGGCCAGCAGCCCTTCGAGGCGCTGACCTGGCCCGAGCCCACCCGTGAAGCGTTCCGCGCCGCCTCGCCCCCGCCGTCCAAGCCGAGCGCGAGCTTCGACATCTTCCTCGACGCTCCGGCGCTCGCCGCAGGACTGTTCCTTCTGGTGCTGCTCCTCGGCGCGCTGGGGGGCGCCATCAAGCCGGCGACGCTGCTCGTGGCGACCTTCGGCCTGGTCGTGGCGGCCCTGCTGCCGGGGCGATCGATCTTGGCGGTCGCGACGGTCGCCGTCGGTGCGCTGGGGATCCGTCACCAGAGCGTGGACCGTCGGACGGCGCTGCTCCTGGGCCTTGCCTTGGGCGTGGGGCTCCTGGGCGGCCTGTTTGCGCCCCAGGTCATCGTACCGCTTCAGAACCAGGTCAACCCGACCTGGACGCTCGCGACCTGGTCCGCACTGAGCGTCCTGATCGTGGCGCTCTCGTTCGTCACCCGTCGCTTCCTCGACCTGCCGGGGTCGCTCTCGTTCGGCTTCACGGCCTGGGCCTTCATCCTCTACGCGCTCTTCCTAGGGCCCTACTACTACGGCGCGATCCGCCTCTTGCCCTTCGGCGCCATCGCGCTGATCGCGGCCTTTGCCGCTCGGGCCCCGCGGGGGGAGCGGCGCTCGCTCTTGCCGTGGCTCGCCGTCGCGGTGCTGCCGCTGATCCCGATCCTGTTCCCGATGATGAAGGAGTGGAACCCACGCTGGGTGCTGCTCGGCTTCGTGGAGGGTCGCGGCCCGCTGGTGGTCGGGGGCGCGTCGCTGGGCGCCTTCGTCGCCGCCGCGGCGCTGACGCGGGACGCACGCGCATGGGCGAGGCCCGCGGTCGCGGTCGGGCTCTTGGTGGCCATCGGCATCGGGACCAAGCTCGCCGAGTGGACGCTGCTCGGCGCGGTCCTGGTGATGATCGCGTACGTCGGCTGGATGAAGCTCGCGGAGCGCCTGGCCGGCGCGCACCCGAGCGGGAGCTGGCTCGTCCCGATCGGGCAGGTGAGCTTCGTCCTGAGCCTGCTCTTCGTGTTGCTCGGAGGCTACCGCTTCGCGAACGTGGATTTTCGTTTCGCCCTCGCGCTGAGCCCCGTGGAGGCCGGCGAAGCGCGCGCGCTCGCCCTCGCGGTGCCCCTCTGCGTCGTCAAATACCTGGTGCCGCTCGGGCTACTCCTCTGGCAGGGCCCGCGCGTGGATGCCCGCAGCGCCCCGCTCTTGCTCCTCAAGCTCTTGACTCTGGGCGCCGGGCTCCTGGGCATGCAGCTCTCGGGCGCGCCGAGCCTGGCCCTGTTCCGGCAGCTCCAGAGCCAGGAGCTCGCGATCATGGTCCTGGTCTACGCCATCGTGGGCATCGCCTGCGCGGTCAGGCCCGCGCTGCCGCGAGTCGGCGCGCGCCGTTGAGGGCGCCAGCCTCTTCAGCGTCAAGACCCCCACCGAGACCAGCGCCAGCGCGCCGAGCAGACACGCCGCCTGGACTCCGGCCTCGTAGTAGCGCGACACGGGGTCGAGCGCTGCGCCCGCGACCCAGGCCGAGTGCAGCAGGGCCGCGAGCACGAGCCAGCCGGCCAACTTCGGTCCGTGCCTTCCGCGGGAGAGGGCCGGTGCAGCCGAGAGGACGACCCAGGGCAAGAGCGCGTACTTCAGCGTCGTGAGCAGCGCGCCCACCACGGCGACGCGAGCTTCGTTCCCCGTCTGAGGGATGAACGTGAAGATGAACTCGAAGCGCACCTGCTCGAAGCGCAGGCTGCGCAGGCTGCCCCAATACGCGAGGAAAACCGCGCCGGCGCCGACGAGCGAGAGGGCCGCCGGCGCGACGCGCGCGCCGGCGCGCGTGAAGCACGCCGTGGCGGCGCCGAGGCAGGCGAGGGCGAGCGCGGCCCGAGCCCCGAGGTCCATCACGGCAGAGAGCACGATCAGCACGACCGCCGAGGCGACGGCGGTGCGGACGCGGCGCGCGGGCTCGGCGCACCGAGCGAGCAAGAGGGCTCCGGCGACCCCTGCGCCGAGCGAGGGCAGCCACCCGCTCC
The DNA here is from genome assembly GCA_015075635.1 of Polyangiaceae bacterium. Classification (NCBI taxonomy): domain Bacteria; kingdom Pseudomonadati; phylum Myxococcota; order Polyangiales; family Polyangiaceae; species Polyangiaceae bacterium. The sequence goes on along the minus strand of JABTUA010000001.1, from coordinate 3,548,488 downwards.
CGGTCGGCAGGGGGGCGAGCGTCAGCGCGACCGCGATGGCGCTGCAACCCACCGTCGCGAAGGCCCAGGCCGAGCGGGCGAGGAGCTCCGCGTGGAGCAACAGCACGAGCGCCGGGACGAAGAACCGAGCGAGGGACTTCGGCGAGCCGAAGTAGTCGTCGCCCACCAGCGGCACCAGGAACGGAAACGCCAGGAGCGCGGTGCCGACGCGCGCCGCGCGCCCCAGGGACGAGAGCCGACCGAGCACCAGCGCGCCGATCGCCACGAAGCCGACCACGAGCCCGAGGTGGTGGAGCGCGTTCCGCGCAGGTCCTTGCCAGAGCAGCGGTCGCGCGTGGACGGACCAGACGGAGCCCATGAGCCAAGCCCCGCCGATGGCCGCGCCGCCGATCAGCGCGGCCGGCAAGCGCTTTCTCTCCTCCACCGCGAGCACGACCAGCACGAGCAGCGCGAGCCCGAGGCCCGGCATGAAGCGCCACACTGCCGATCGGGTGCCGGCGCGGCGCTCGGCGCGCTGGGTCTCGACCCGAGCCGCGATCTCGGCACGGCTCTCGGCGCTGCCTCCGAACGGGATGGTGAGGCCCTGGTCGACGACTTCGCCTTCGTAGCCCAGCGGTAGTTGCGTCCCCGCCGCTGCGCTCAGGAACAACGCGGTCGTGGGCAGGCTGAGATCGAGCCGCCCGGGCGCGAACGCGGGGCCGACGGCGAGGTAGCCGGGGTTCGGCGTGTGGTTGCCGAACTCGTCGTGACCGTGATCCCCCACGACGATCAGCGAGTCGAGCGGGGTGAGCAGGGCGGCGATCGCGGCGATCGCTCGGTCCGCGTCGCGCACTTCCCGGCGGTAGAGCTCCGAGCCGACCTTCGAGGCGTGGGAGACCTTGTCCAGATCCACCAGGTGGATCAGGAGCGCGTCGGCGGCGTCCGTTCTCAGCCACTCCGCCGCCCGCTCAACGGCGGCCTCGTCCCAGCCGAACACCGGCACTTGCTCGGCGGCGAACTGCAGCCTTGGACCGCCGAGGCCTTCGCACAAATTGACGAGCGTGTGATCGGACGCCACGGCGATGCGCAGGCCCTCCCGGCTCGCCACGACGGGCCACGCGGCGGGGCCGGCGCGGGTCGCGGAGAAGTTGGAGAGCCCGGCCAGGTAGCCCGCGTTGCTCCCCTCGAGCAGCGTGCGGGTGCACGGGACGGTCGAGGCCGGCAGGCAGCCAGCCATTCGGCCCCAGAGCGCCCGCGGTCTGAGCGCCGCCAAGCTGGGGAACGCGGCGGGGTCCTCCGCGAGGCGGTCGGTCAAGCTGTCCACGAGCAGCAGCACCACGCGCCCCGCGCGCCGCGTGCCCGGCGCGTACCCGGCCTGCTCGTCCGCAGGCCGATCTCCGACCGCGAGCACCGCGGCGAAGAGCGCCAGCAGAAGCGGAGCCAGCAGTCGGAGCACCGGCGGCATCAGCGAACACCCAGCGAGTCGAACACGGCCTGGATGCGCTCGCCGACGTGGTCCCAAGTGTACCCGGCGATCACGGTGTCACGCGCCGCGGCGCCCATCTGTCGCGCGCGCTCGGGGCTCTCGGCGAGCTTCGCCAGCGCCTCTGCCACCGCCCGCGGGTCGTCGCCGACCAGGTAGCCGTTCACGCCGTCGTCCACGACCTCGCAGATCTGCCCCAAGGCGGAGGCCACGACGGGGAGGCCCGCCGCCATGTAGTCGAAGAGCTTGAGTGAGGAGTTGTAGAAGCCCGCCGGCGAGCGCCGCATCGGCCGGTACAGGCAGAGCGCGGCGTCCGCCTCCTGCAACGCCTGGCGCATCTGGGCGTGCGGCAGCGGCGCGAAGTGACGCACCGCCGGCCAGGCCGCGTAGTCCTCGGCCCGGCCGTCCGTGTAGAGCCGCACCTCGGCGTCCGGCACGCGCTCCCGGAGTAGCTTCGACGCCGCGAGGATGGTGTCGAGCGCCTGCCACGGCCAGCGCGCGTAGCCTGCCCAGACCGCGCGGAAGGGTCGCGCGCCGCGCGGCGGGGGCAGCTCCGGCGCCGGGATCCCGCCGTTCGGCACCACGTGGACCCGCTCCGGCGCGATCGGGTGGGTCGCGCGGACGAAGTCCGCCAGCTGCTGGGAGACGCACAGGGCCGCGTCCGACAGCCCGACCATGCGGTGGAACTGGAAGCGCTCCACGGCGACCCGAACGTGGGTCCAGGCGCTCTCGGAGTGCGAGTACTGCTCCTCGGCGATCGCGTTCACCTCGACCACCACCGGCCGCCGGTGGGTCGCGCGGTTCACCAAGAGAAGGAGCTCGTCCCACGCGCGCACGTGGCAGCGCATGTAGACGACGTCGGCCTGCTCGAGCATGCCGCGCATCGCGCGAAGCGTGCGCGGGTGACGCTCCAGCCGGGCGTCATGGGTCTTCTCGGCGGTGATGACCGTGTGGCCGAGGCGCTTCAGCTGTTCGACCACCTGGAAGCCGTGGACGGCGCCGCCGCCGGAGGGCGCGGCGTGGTCGCGGTAGGAGAGCAGCACCCTGGCCAAAGCGCGCGAATCATGGCACCTGGCGCCAGGCCGAGCAACGCGTTCGGGCGCTGTCGACGCTCGACTCGCCGCCGTGCTATCAAGCCCCGCCATCATGCCGCGCGCCTCGGTGATCGTCGCCACCTACAATCAACCGGAGTACCTCCGGCTCGTGCTCGCGTCGCTCAGCGTGCAGACGGCCAGGGACTTCGAGGTCATCGTCTCCGACGACGGCTCGCGACCCGACACGGGCGAGCTCGTCGCCTCGCTCCAGAAGACGTCGCCTTTTCCGCTCAAGTACCACTGGCAAGAAGACACGGGTTATCGCCTCGCGGAGGCCCGAAATGCGGGCATCCGCATCGCCGACTCCGACTGGATGATCTTCATCGACGGCGACATGGTCCTGCACCGGCGCTTCGTGGAAGCGCACCTGGCGCTCGCGGCCGAGAACCGGCTGCTGCTCGGCGGACGCGTCAAGCTCACCCAGGAGTTCTCGCGCTCCCTCACCCCCGAGGACGTGCTCGGCGAGGGCATCACGCGCCGTTACTACCGCGAGTACGCCACCTGCCGCGAGAAGGACTACGCGCCGGTCTACGAGAAAGCCCACCACAAGCTGTCGAGCGCGTGGATCCAACGCCTGGGCGGGACCTACATCGGCGGGCCCCTGTGGATCGGTGACGCGATCGCGCGCGCGGTGCCGCGCCCGGTCTACATGAAGGTGGCGTTCAAGATCGGGGCGAACTTCTCGACCAGCCGCAAGGTGCTGGAGCGCGTCAACGGCTTCGACCGCCAGTTCGACGGTCTGAGCGGTGAGGACGGCGAGTTCTTCTGGCGCTGCTTCAACGCCGGCGTGGTCCCGCGATCGGTGGTGCTCCGGGCGATCGGCTACCACCTCTGGCACCGCGAGCAGTGGCAGCGGGTCGGGGAGCAGCGCGACCGCTCGCTCGGGATCGAGCGCGCGACGCGCGAGGGCAAGCGCACGCGCGCCGTGCACGGGCTCGTGGACGAGCGCTCGGGCAGCCCGAGCGTCGCGTCAGCGCCGTGACCAGTCTGCTCGTTCCGACAGGCGCCCCTCCACGTGTTCCCAGAGCGCCCGGACGCGGTCCGACCAGGTGTTTCGCGCCGCCAGCTCCAGGCGCACGGAGCGGGCGTGCGCGCTGTCGCCAAGCGCGGCCTCACACCGGTCCACGAGCTCGTCCGCCGTGCGCGCAACCAAGACGTGCGGGTAGTACTCCTCCAGCGCCGGTAGGTTCGAGATGACCACCGGGCGCCCCGAGGCCATCAGCTCGAAGAACTTGATGGGGAAGACGCCTCGCGTGTACTCGTTGATGCGATACGGGATCACGGCGACGTCGAACCCCTTCACGTACGCCGGCAGCGCCCTGTAGTCCCGATGGCCGAAGAGGTGCACGTTGGGCAGGGCGGCGAGCCTCGACACGTCCGTTCCGGGGTCGGAGAGGCCCGTCGGGCCGATCAAGACCAAGCTGAAGTCGGGGCGCGCGCGGCCGAGGTGGAGCAGCCAGTCGAGGTCGAGCTTGTAGTCGCTGACGGCGCCGACGAAGCCGATGACGGGCCGCGGCAGGCGGGCGAGCTCTTCCGGTACCTCCAACTCGGGATCGAGCGCCCGGTTGAAATGGGTTGCGTCGCCCACGTTGTGTACCAGGTGAGTGTGCTCGGGATTGTACCGGCGCTTGCTCTCCTGGAGTGACGCGGCGGTGGTGAACACGAGGTCGGCGCGACGGCACAGCGCCGCTTCGCGCTGCGCGATCCAGCGCCTCGCGCGCGCGAGCTCCGGGAACGCCGTGTACTCGTCCACGCAGTCGTAGACCAACAGCTCGTGGGGCAGTCGGGCGACGTCGGCGCCGTAACCGGGGTGGTACACCCAGAGGATCGGGCTCGAGATCCGGTGGCGGCGAAGGTAGCGCCCGAGCAAGCGCAGGCGGAGCTCGAACGCGGCGAAGGTGCGGAGCGGGTGCGCGGGCGGCAGCACCTCGCTGAGCCCCGGAGCGTAGAAGTCGAGCACCGTCACGCCGTCTCTCTTCCGTACGCGCGGGCGCGTGAGCAGCCGGTGGGGGGGCAGGGGAGGGACCTGCCCGCCGAGGGCCTGAAGCAGCACGCGTCCGAGCGGGCGCGGGCCGAAGTCCACGTGGTAGACGTCGTGGTCTTCGCCGAGCCGGCTCATGACGTGCTGCTTGTTGGTCCACATGCCGTCGTCCCAGCGCTGTGACGACAGGCACACGATGCTGTGACGTCGCCGGGTCATGACGCGGGCCTGGCGCGAAACCACAAGTCGCAGGCGCGCGGGCGAGCGTGCTTCGCGAACAGCGCTCGCGCGGCCTTCTCCAGCAGGCCCGGCCGGAACATGTCGAACCTGCCCACTCGGACCACGCTGAAGCCCGCGGTCTCGAGCACGCGACGCACCAGCGCCTCGGAGGCGAAGCTCAGGTGGTCGGGCAGGTTCAGGCGATCCGGGATCTCCGCTCGCTCGAGCTCCGCCCAGTTCCCGGTCTGGAGCAGGAGCTCGCCGTCGGGCGCGAGCTCCGCGCGCAGGCAACCGAGGAGACTCGGCGGATCGGGCAGATGACCGAAGACGTTCAGGAGCGAGATGCCGCAAAACGGGGCTCCGTCTCGGTCTTCATCCAGGCCGCGCACGTCCAGCCCGCGGGCGCGGGCGGACGCTGCCTTCACCCGGTTGGGCTCCGTGCCGGAGAGCTCGAGCGCGCCGTGGCTCGCGGCAGCGAGCGCCTCGAGAAACTCGCCGTACCCGCAGCCGATGTCCAACCAGCGGCCACGGAGCGCCCGAAAGACCCCGGGCTCGTACAGGCTCGCCAGCCGGTCCCGGTAGAACGCGACCTTCTTGGGTCGGTAGCGATCGACGCCGCCCGCGTGCGCTCCGGTCTCCGTCGCGCGCGAGATCGTCTCGAGAGCGGGCCGCGGGTCGACGTAGACGAGCCCGCAGCCGCCGCAGCGGACGGCGGCCCAGCCGTTCTCCCGAGCCCAGAGGCGCGAGTCGCTCGAGCCGCAGACGTAGCAGCTCACGTGTTCGACCTTCATCTCGGGCCGGCGCGATTCTAATCGGGTGCCGGGCTGGGCTACCAGGCTCGACTTGGGCAGTCTTGCCATGATCAGACCACGATCGTCATGAGTGGCGAGAAGCCACGAGAACTTCCGGCGCGGCCGGCGGGTTCCTCCTCTTCCGGTGGGATGCGTCGCGACCGCCTCGCAGGTCGCACTCCGGGAGGTAACCTCGGAGCATGGCTGCTGCTCCGGGTCTTTCGCGGCGTGAACGTGCGCAAGTCGAGACTCGCAGCCTCGCCGTGCCCGAACGCCATCGCCCGCTGCTCTCCTTGGCGCTCGCGTGCTTGCTCGTCGCCGTCGTGCTCGCCGGCGTGGTCGGCAGCGTGGTCCCGGCGCGCGAGCCCGCGTCCTTCACGGCTCCGCCCGCGACCCACGCACGGCTGGCCCGACGCCTGATGCTCGTGATCGTCGACGGCCTTCGCTACGACGTTGCCTCGGATCCAGCGCGAATGCCCCAGCTCTCCCGGGCCCTCGAGCGGGAGAGCAGCGGAGAGCTCTGGGCGGGACGCGTCTCGATGACGACGAGCGCGGTCTTGACCATCGGCACGGGACAGCGCGGGGGGTTCGAGCAGATCCTGCGCAACGCCAATCCGAGACCGCCGCCGTTCGACTCCTGGCTCGGGGCAGCCCGCGCCGCGGGGCTCACGCTGATGAGCGTCGGGGATCCGGCCTGGGCCGAGATGTACGGCAGCGCTCTCAGCGCTCGCCGACTCGATCCCGCCGGGGTCGCCATCGACGTCGACTTCAATCCCATCACGTTCCGCGACGCCCGGGAGCTACGCGCGAGAAACCCGGACGTGCTCATCGTGCACTTCGTCACCCCCGACCACCAGGCGCACGCGTACACGGTGCCGAGCCAGCGCTACGCCGCCCACATGCGCGGCTTCGACCGCGAGCTGTTCCAGTTCCTGAGCGAGAATTCGCCGGACTGGACGCTGATCGTGGCCGGGGATCACGGCGCGGCAGACAGCGGGACTCACGGCGCCGACGTGCCGATCCAGCGCCGCACCGTGCTGCTCGCGAAGGGCCCCGGCATCCAGCCTGGCCAGCGGCTCGGGTCCGTCGATCAGGCGGATCTGGCCGGCACCTGCGCGGCGCTGCTCGGGCTGCCGGCACCGGCGCACTCCCGCGGCCACCTGCTGGTGAGCCTGCTCGACGTGAGCCCGGCGACACGGGTCGCCCTTGCCTGCAACGACGCGGCGCGCGCGCGGGCGTTCGCCCGGGCGTCGGGGCTCGCGCTGCCGGCCGAGCCGGATTGCACCGAGAGCGCCGATCCGCTCGGGAGCGCACGCGCCAGCGTGGCGAGCGTCGATCGCGCGTTCGAGGCAGAGGGTGGGCCTGCCGTGCCCTGGCTCACGCTGGCGAGCGTGCTCTTGGCCCTGGCGGCCGCGTTCGTCGCTGCCGGAGGGCGGAGCTGGCGCGAGATTGTCGTCGCGCTCGCGGTGCTCGGCCTCGGCGTGGCGCTCACTTGGGGCGTGGAGCGCCTGCCGGGCAGCGCGCCGCACACGACCCGCATCGCGCTGTTCGTGCTCGGCAACCTGCCCGCGCTCGGGGTGCTGCTCGCGCCCGGGAAGCTCTCGACCTGGTTCGCGCGAGCGCCCTGGGTTGGCGTCGCGCTCTTGCCCGGGATCTTGGTGGCGACCTACACCACCAACGCGCAGCCCGAGGCGTACGTCGCGCTCGTCGTCGCGTCCCTGCTCTTTCTGGCGCTCGGAGGGCTCGACGCCCGGCGCCCGACGCTTCGCGCGTTCACGCGAGTGCTCCAGCCCGCGCACCTGGTCCTGCTCCTCACCTGCCTGGCGCTCTTGTCCTTCGCCGGGACGCGGCCGAGCGAGCTGTATCCGGCCTGGTTTCGCCAGAACCCGGGGCTCGTGCTCGCGTCGGCCATCCTGGCGATCGGGCTCCTGGCGCTCGTGCTCGGGCTGCGTTCGGGGCACCGCCGCCGCTTCGAGCTCGCGCTCTCGCTGAGCCTCTTGGCCATCGCGGCGCTCGTGGCTCGTCGCTTCGTCCCGGCGCTGCCGGGGCGTGCCCTGCTCGTGGCGTGCGCGATCGCAGCGCTCTTCTTCGCGTTGCGCCGCCAGCGCCTGCCGGCGCTCTTGATGGGGGTGGCCAGCTACTCCTGGGTGTCCCGCGACGCCGAGCTCGTCGCCCTCGTCGCCACGCTGCTCGTCGCCGACGGCGTGGGTGCGGCCTTCGCGCGCCACCGCGTCACGCTCGGCGGCGATCCGGAGCGGCTGGAGCCTGCACAGCTCCTCTTGGTCGTCTGCTTCGTGTTCGGGCTCGCGTTCGTGCAGCGCATCGGCATCCAGGGCGCGCTCGACTTCGGCGCCCTGGACTGGGGCGCGGCCGGCTTCGGCGATCCTCACGTGCCGGCCTGGGTGGTGGGCGGCGCCCTCGGGCTCAAGTACTTGCTCGGCTTGTGGCTCGTCCTGGGCGCCTTCGTGTCGGAGCTCGGTGGGGCGCTCGCGGCGCCGGTCTTGCGAGCGGTCTTCTTGCTGTTCCTCGCGCGAACGGCGGTCCTGTCCGCGATGTTCTTCGTCGCCGGCTCGAGCTACTGGACGGGGCTCCGATTGCTCGGCGATCTGCCGTTCGCGATGCTGTGGCTCGTCGCGGCCGGCATCGCCTGGGCGGCGCTCGGCGGAGCCGCCAAGCTCAGAAGCCCGAGCCCAGCCTGAGCTCTCCCGTGTAGACTGGAGCCGTGGCGACCCGCGGCTTCACGTTCCTGGCGCTCGGCGGGGCGGGCGCGCTCGCGGCGGCCTGCCTCGACATCGCGCCGGCGGAGCCCGCGCCGGACAGCGGAGGCTCGGCGGGCAGTGCAGCGGGAGGCGCCGCGGGGTGGCCCGGCTCGGGAGGCGCCTCAGCGGCCGGCGGGGCGACGGGCGGCGCGTCGGGCGCTGGCGCGGGCGGAACCGCGGGGACCGGCGGCGCCGGCGGAGCGGGCGGCGCGAGCTCGTTCGCGGTGCGCGGCGTGGTGTTCGACGGCTTGAACGACTGGCTCGACAGCGTGACGTCGTTCCAAGGTGCGTTCGACACCAAGACGGTCACCGGCTCGCTCTGGCTCAAGCGCACAGGCCTGAACAAGGTGCAGTGCCTGGGGCCCGAGGCAGCCGGCTCCAACGCGCCGAACCAGCTCGAGTTGACGCAGGCGAACTCGTTCCGCGTGGTGTGGCGCAAGGCCGGCGGCGGGACGGCGTGCGACCTGATGAGCTCGCCCATCACGGACACGACCAGCTGGCACCACGTCGTGTTCAGTGTGGACGTGTCGGATCAGACGAAGCGCCACCTCTATCTCGATGGCACGTCGTCCCTCTTCGTCTCGTTCTACGACAACACCCTGCTCGACAACACCGGCAGCCAGTGGGGGCTCTTCGCCGACAACAACGGCAACCTGAAGTACGACGGCGAGGTCGCCGAATACTGGCTGGCGATGGGCGTGTACCTGGATCTCTCTCAGCCGGCGATCCGCGAGCGCTTCCGGAGCGCCGCCGGCAAGCCGGTGGACCTCGGGACGACGGGCGAGCTCGTCACGGGCGCGCCGCCCACCATCTACCTCTCGCTTCGGCCTGGCCAGACGGCGAGCGCGTTCGCGCAGAATCGCGGCACCGGCGGCGGCTTCCTGCTCCACGGTGCGCTGGTCGCGTCCGCCACGTCGCCCAGCGATTGAGGCTCAGGGCGCGCAGCTCAGCGTGATGACCTTGTCGGCGCACTCCTCCCAGTCGCTGTTCCAGTAGCAGGAGGTGACCTTGAGGGTGTTGCCGCTGCCGACGATGCGCCGGAGGGTGTGGGTGCCCCAGCCGGAGTTGGAGTCGCCCGTGGCGCCGACGCTCTTGCCGCACGCCCCGCAGTTGGTGACCGTGTTCAGGACCGTCTCGCAGCCATCGCCCGGCGAGCCGTTGCAGTTGCCCCAGCCCGCCGCGCAGGTGACGCTGCACCCGCCGCCTCCGCAGGCGGGAGTCGCGTGGTTGGTGCTGCACGCTGCGCCGCAGGCGCCGCAGTGCGCGACGCTGGTCAAGACGTTGGTCTCGCAGCCGTTGGCCAGGTTGCCGTCGCAGTTCGCCCAGCCGGCGTTGCACTTCAGCCCGCAGCTCCCGGCGCTGCACGTGGCGGCGGCATTCGCCCCGCCGGCGCACGACTTCCCGCAAGCGCCGCAGTGCTCGGTGGACGAGGCGAGCGCCGTTTCGCAGCCGTTTGCCACGTTGTCGTCGCAGTTGCCGAAGCCCGTCGCGCACTGGCCGAGCGCGCAGCTCCCAGACTGGCAAGCGGCGCTGGCGTTCGCGTACGCGCAGCCGTTGCCGCAGAAGCCGCAGCTCGCGGTGGACTTCGACAGATCGGTCTCGCAGCTCTGGGAGCTGTCCTTGTCGCAGTCCGCCAGCGGCGCCGCACAGTTCGACACGCCGCAGGTCGCCGCCTCGCACACCGCGCTCTTGCCGGTCGGCGCCGGGCAGGCGTTGGCACACGCACCGCAGTTGGTCGGGTCGGCTCCGAGGTTCACCTCGCAGCCGTCTTTCGGATCCTGGTTGCAGTCTGCGAAGCCCTCGACGCAGCCGCTCGACTGACACTGGCCCTGCACGCAGCTCACCTTGGCGTTGGGCAGCGCGCAGCTCTGGCCGCAGGTCCCGCAGCTCGTCGCGTCGTTCTTGAGATCCGTCTCGCAGCCGTCGCTGCCGTCGGCGTTGCAGTCCTCGAAGCCGTTGGCACACTGCGAGACCTCGCAGGCGCCGCCCACGCAGATGGCGGCGGCGTGCGCCGTGGAGCACGGCGCGCAGCTCGCCTGGGCGCAGCCCGTGGTCGGGTCGTCGATCTTCACGCAGTCGGCCCCGCAGCTCTTCTGCCCGGGCGGGCAGCCCGTCGCCGCGTCCCCGGCGCTGCCCGCGCCGCCATCGACGTTGCCGGTCCCGCCGCCCCCGCTGCCGGTCCCGGCGCCGCCGTCGTGCTTGCTCGCGCCTTCGCCCTTCAGGTCGTCGAGGTTGGCGAGCAAGGAACAGCCGGCGACGAAGAGCCCGCCGCTCACCGTGAGGCTGGTCGCCCAACGCGCCATGGGGTCGAGAATAGCACGTTGGGTGCGAGCGCCCGAACGTGCTCGCTCACGCTCTGCCGGTGCCAAGACCGCGAAGGCAGGCAGCGCGTCAGAACGCCTCGCCGATGCGCACGAACACGAAGTAGGGGTCGAAGGGCTCGCCGTTCTCTAGCTGGCTCTCCCGGAGGATGCGGTAGGAAACGTCGAGGGCGATGGGCAGGTACCAGAGCCGCAGCCGCGGGCCGAAGCCGGCGGCCAGGCTCACGCCGTCCTCGAACGGGTTCAGGTCGGCGCCGGCGGCCCCCGCGTCCACGAAGCCGGCGAAGCCGAAGGTCTTGCGGAAGGGCAAGAAGCGCAGCTCCGCCTGGCTCTCCATCAGCGAGAGCGCGCCGGTCAGCTCGTCGTCGCAGGCGTTCGCCCCCGGATCGCACGGGGCCCGGGGGCTCAGCCGGTCGCGGCCGAAGCCGCGCATGCCGAAGGCGCCGCCGCCGAACAGGCGCATCCCCGGCGAGACGCCCGCGTCGCTCGCGCCCAGCACGAATCCCCAGGATGAACGCAGGCCGAGCGACGTGCTCTCGCTGAGCGGCACGAACCAGCGCGCGTCCGGTTGGAGCAGCAGCGCGCGCTGATCACCGAGGGGGCCACCCGGGGTCCAGGCGCTGGTCAGCCCCAGGAAGTGGCCGCTCTGGGGCTCGACCCGATCGTTGCGCGCGTCCCAGATCAGGGAGAGCTCGAGATCCGCGCCGCGCGACGTGTCGTCGTCCGGGAGATCCCGCGCGTCCCGCGTCGCGGCGGCGAACGGCCCGAACCCGACGTCCTTCTCGAAGCGGTAGAGCGCGTCGAGATCGAGGAACACGTTCTTGCCGAAGCGCGTGTGGAGGCCCGGGCCCGCGGCGAGCTCGCGGACACGAAAGCCAGGGAGTAGGCGATCGCGGAAGCGAGCGCTCAGCCGTCCGTCCACCATCCGCGCGAACAGGCCGGTGTGGACCGAACGCACCAGCGCTTCGCCATAGGCTCCGCTCGACTCGTCGTCGTCCCCGCTCCAGAGCACGCCGTAGCCGATGCGGCCCTCCAGCACCAGGTGCTGGTAGGCGCCGAACAGGTTGCGGAGCCACAGGCTGCCGCCGGTGTAGACGTCGCCGCGGGTCGGATCTGCCTCCGCGCCCGCGCGCAGCCGGAGCTGGCGCGACGGCGCCTCGACCACGACGAGTCGGAAGTCGATGTGGTCCTCGAGCTTGCGCGGGACCAGCTCGCCGTTCTCGTCGATCTGCTCGGGGGTGAGCACTCCGCCCGGGTCGGGGCGCTCGCCAGGGAGCACGCGCTCGATCTGCGCGTTGGTCGGCTTGACCACCACCGAGGCGAAGGCGCCGGTGTCGAGCAGGTCGCGCTCGATGCTCTCCTTGAGCTCCAGGCTGTAGGGGTCGTCCGGGCGCACGTCGGCGCGCCAGAGGATCTTCTCGACGGGGATCTTGTGGTTGCCCTCCACGCTCACCTTGCCGATGCGGGTCCTCGGCCCCCGGTCCACGAAGTAGATCCAGTGCACGACCTTCTTGTCCCTATCGACGTAGGCCCGGCTGAACACACCGGCGTGACCGAAGCCCAGCCGCTGAAGGTGGAAGGCCATGTCGTGGCGGCCCATGCGGAACTTCTCGAGATCGATGCCGTCGCCCACCCGCATCGGCACCAGTCGGACCAGGGCGGCGGCGTGCTCCTCCGGCGCGTGGCGCAGCTCCACCGACGCGACGCGGTAGGGGACGCCCTCCTGCACCTTCCAGCTGACCGCCACCGACCTCTCGTCCTTTGCCCACTCGAGCAGCGGCTCCGCCACCTCGACGTCGAAGTAGCCGTAGCTCTGCCACCACGAGACGATGCGCCGGCGGTCTTCCGCCAGCCGGAACTCGTTGAAGTAGCGGTGGGTGATCAGCAGGCTGCCGGGTCGAAGCCCGAGCAGCATGAACAGCTCACCGTGCGGCAGCTGGAGGTCGCCGCCTGCCTGGGCGGAGAGCTTCACGCTCGACACCGTGACGTCGGTCTCTCCCGGCAAGCGCTCCGGCCGCTCGTGGTGGCAGGCAGCGAGGGGCGCGAGCACGAACAGCGCGAAGCACAGCGCGAGAGCTCGCCCAAAGCGTCCGGTCATCGCGAGGCCGGAGCCTCCTCCCGTCCGCCGGCGCGGACAAGGACGAACAGGTCCGCTAGCATCCCGTCCCCATGTCGCCGGCCTCGCCCGAAGCTCTCCGCTCCCTGGCGTCGGAGCTGCTCTCGGCGGCGAGCTCCGGCGAGCCAGCGGGTCGTGGCGACGTCGGGGCCAAGCTCGAGGAGCTGCGCGCGCTCTACCGACGCAACTCGGCGCTCTTCCCGCCCGATGTGCTGGCCATGCTCCGACGCATTGCGACTGCGCTGACCTCCACCTCACCCGCTCTGACCCCCGAAGAAGTGTTGAACGACGTGTTCGGCTACCCGAGCTTCCGCCCCGGCCAGGCCGAGATCATCCAGACCGTCCTCGCCGGTCGCGACTGCGTCGGCATCATGCCCACCGGTGCGGGCAAGTCGCTGACCTTCCAGATCCCGGCGCGGGTGTTGGGGGGGGTCACGCTGGTGGTCTCGCCGCTCATCGCGCTGATGAAGGATCAGGTGGACGCCCTGAACGAAGTCGGGATCCGCGCCACTTTCCTGAACTCCAGCGTGCCGCAGGAGGAGCGCTCGGCGCGCGTGCGGGCCATCGCCGCCGGCGACTACGAGCTGGTCTACGTCGCGCCGGAGGGGCTGGTGGCCTCGGCGGGCCGCGCGCTCTCGGGGGCGCGCCTCTCGCTGATCGCCGTGGACGAGGCCCACTGCATCAGTCAGTGGGGGCACGACTTCCGCCCGGCGTATCGCGAGCTCCGCGGGCTGAAGCAGCGCTTCGGCAACGTGCCGGTGCTCGCGCTGACCGCCACGGCCACCTCGGAGGTGACCCGCGACATCGTGGAGCAGCTGGCGATGCAGCGTCCGGCGCTGTTCCGCGGCTCGTTCTTCCGCCCGAACCTGCACATCGCCGCCGTCAAGAAGGGCGGCAGCGGCGTGGACGGACGACGTCTGCCCGCCGTCGGCGACGCCATCGTGCGGCTGGTGCAGGCGCGCTCGGACGAGAGCGGCATCGTCTACTGTCTCTCGCGAAAGTCCACGGAGTCGACGGCCGAGCAGCTGATGGCGAACGGCATCAGCGCGCGGGCCTACCACGCCGGCATGGAGCCCGACGAACGCAGCAAGGTCCAGGACGCATTCCAGAACGACGACGTGAACGTGGTCGTCGCCACCATCGCGTTCGGCATGGGCATCGACAAGTCCAACGTGCGCTTCGTGATCCACCGCGACATGCCGCGCTCCATCGAGGGGTACTACCAGGAGATCGGTCGCGCCGGCCGCGACGGGGTGCCGAGCGACTGCGTGCTCTTCTACTCATGGGGCGAGGTCATGACCTACGAGCGCTTCGGCGACGACGCCCCGCCGGAGGTCGCCGCCCGCCAGGCGGAGATGGCCCGACAGATGTACCGGCTGGCGGAGTCCACGGAGTGCCGTCACCAGGACATCGTGGGCTACTTCGGCGAGCACATCGAAGCCTGCGGCTCGTCCTGCGACCGCTGCGGCGGCGTCGACGTGCTCGGCTCCCTCGATCGCGGCCGCCGCTCGAAGAAGCCCGCCCCGAGCGAGCTGCCGAAGACCGGCGATCGCACGCTGCTCGACGCGCTCAAGGCGCTGCGCAAGGAGCTGGCTCGGGAGCGCGGAGTGCCGGCCTACCTGGTGTTCAGCGACGCGACGCTGCTCGAGATGGTGGTGCGCCGGCCGGACAGCGAAGCGCAGCTGATGGCGGTGCCGGGCGTCGGCCCGAAGAAGCTCGCCGTCTACGGCCAGGAGTTCCTGAGCACCATCCGCTGTTTTCGCTGACGGAACGTGCTAGACGCCGCGCCGTGATCGAGCGCGCTCTCTTATTGGTCCTGGCCTTGGCCCTCGCGGGCTGCTCCGACGACGCCGAGGCGCCGGGAAAGAGCGCGAGCGGCGGCGGGACGGGCGGCGCCGGCACGGGCGGTACCTCCAGCGGCGGCAGCGGCGGCAGCGGCGCCAGCGACGCCGGCGCGAACGACGACTGGGCTCTGTTCCAGTCGATCCTCGAAGGCAAGACCGACGCGGCGAGCGGGCTCGCGAAGATCGCGGCGAGCGACGGCTTCCCGGTGCAGGCTCCGGGCGGCTTCCTGTTCGTGCACCTCGACGACGGCAAGGGGCCCTACGGGCTGGCCGGCGATCACAACGCCTGGCAGCCGAGCGCGATGCAGGCGGAGGCGGGCCTGTACTGGATCGTGGCGCCGATCGCCGAGCCGGACGGCAAGAAGTACAAGCTCGAGGATGGAGCGCAGCAGCTCGCCGCCGATCCGCTGGCGCGCCGCTTTGGCTACGACCAATACGGCGAGTACTCGTCGGTCCGCGCCAGCGCCGCGCACCTCGAGCGCTGGCTCGACGTCGCCGGTCTGGGTTTGCCCGCGCGCAGTCTGCGCGTGCGCGTGCCCGCGGTCGTTCCGACCCATCACCTGTACGTGCACGACGGCCAGAACCTCTTCGACCCGAACGGCGCCTTCGGCAGCTGGAAGCTCGACGAGTCGGCCGGACCCGCGACGCTGCTCGTGGGCATCGACAACGCCGGCGCCGCGCGGATGGACGAGTACACCCACGTCGCCGACGTGATCTCGGGCCAGACCACCGGAGGCAAGGGCGACTCCTACGCCGACTTCGTCAAGGACGTGGTGCGCCCGTTGATCGAGGCTCGCTACGGCAAACCGCAGAAGGTCGGCGTGATGGGCTCTTCGCTCGGCGGTCTGATCTCGTTCCACCAGGCGCTGCGCCACCCCGGCGTCTGGGACTACGCCGCCTCGCTCTCCGGCACCTTCGGCTGGGGCTCCATCGAGGCCAAGAACGAGACGTTGATCGCGCGCTTCGCCAAGGCGGGCAAGTTGGGCACCAAACTCTACCTGGACTCCGGCGGCGGCCCGGGCTCCGGCTGCGCGGACTCCGACGGCGACGGCACCAACGACGACACGCCCGACGCCGGCGACAACTATTGCGAGACGGTCCAGCTCCGCGACGTGCTCGCGTCGCAGGGCTACGTCTTCGACCAAGACCTCTGGCACTGGTGGGAGAACGGCGCGCCACACAACGAGGCCGCCTGGGCCGCGCGGGTGTTCCGCCCGCTCCAGGCTTTCGAGGGGATGTGACTAGCGGCACACCCCGCGCTCCGCGTCGCACGCCTCCGGCGAGTCGCACTGCCTCACTCTCGTCCAGCCGTTGGCGTGGCACTGCTCCAGATCCGAGCCGTGGCACTGGTGCTCGCCGAGAATGCAGGGATCGACCAGGCACTGGCCGAGCTTGGCGTTGCAGTGAGCGGCGGTCTGGCAGACGTTGACCTGCACGAAGCCGCCGGCGCTCGCCTCGCAGGCCTCGAGCTTGTCGCCCGCGCAGCGGTGCGTGCCCGGGACGCAGGGCATGCCCGGTGGTGGGGTGCGGGCGGGGCGGGCGCTCGGCGTCGCGGTGCCGAGCACGAGCGGCCTGGCGGCGCCTTCGGTCGGCGCCGGGCGCTCGCGCTCGCAGGCGAGCGCGCCAAGGAGCAGGCCGAGCAGGAGCTCAGAGCCCCAACGCATCCTGCACCGTGCGCGCGCGCTCGGCGACGACGGCGCGGGCGGTGGTGAAGCGCGGCTCTGCCCGCGCGGCCGCGAGCGGCGGGCAGAAGTCCACCCAGGAGAGATCGAACAGCCCCATCTGCACCGCGCGCTCCACGTGGTGGAGCGCGCCCTCGACGTCGTCGTAGTAGCCGAGGAGCTCCGCCATGAGCTGGTGCATCAGCGTCGCGAAGCGCGGGTTGCGATCCGTCGTCTCGACGAACTCACGGAAGCCGGCGAGCTCCGCCGAGTCCTTCCCGCCGCGATAGATGGCGCGCATCATCTGGGCGATCTGCCCCGGGGAGTCCAGCTCGCCGGCGAGCTCCAGCGCCTCTACCGTGGCCATGATCTTGGGGCTCCAGAACGCGAGCCGGAGGCGCAGGATGGCGGCGCTGCCGGCGCGCTCGCTGACCCTGGCCGAGTCGAGCAGCTCGAGCGCGCGCTCGAACTCGCCCAGGAGCGCGTGGGCGCGGATGCTGTCGTGGCGCGCGTTGACCAGGCCGGGCTCGATGCTCAAGGCGTGATCGAACAGCTCGAGCGCCTGCCGCGGACGCCCGGCCTCGAGCACCAGGCGGCCGCGCATTTCGAGGGCGTCCGCGTTTTCCGGCGCCGCCCGGAGAGCGCGCGCGGTGAGCTCGGCGGTGCCTCGGGGATCGGAGTCCATCAGGCAGACCGTGGCCCCGGCCAGGAGCGCCTCGGCGTCGTCGGGGGTCGCCGCGAGCGCGCGGGCGGCGAGCTCCCGAGCCTCCTTGGCCACGGCCGCCGTGTCGCCGATGCCGAAGTACCAGAGCCGCGCGCAGGCGCGGGCGTAGCCGGCCAGGATGCTGGAGTCGTTCGGCGCGCGCTGGTGGGCCTCCTTGAACAGCTCGGCCGCCTTCGTGACGTGCTCCGGCCAGAGGCGCCGGAGCTCGGCGCGCGCCTTGAGGTAGAGATCCACGGCGACCGGATCCGATGGGGCCACGCGCTGCCGGCCGCCCCCGTGTACGGTCAGCGCTTCCGCCACAGCGCGCGCCGTCTCGTCGCTCACCACCAAGAGGTCGTTGGCGGGGCGGTCGAAGCGCTGCGCCCAGAGCTGGAAGCCGTCTGCGACGCTGGTGACGCGCGCGTTCAGGCGCACTCCGCTCGGCGCTCGGCGCACCGAGCCTTCGACCACCACCTCGACGCCGAGCTCGCGCCCCACCTCCCGGGGGTCGAGGCTCTGGCCCGCGTAGCGCGCGACGGCGCCGTGGGGCCGCACGCGCAGGCCCGGGGTCATGCTGAGCGAGTCGATCAGATCCTCGGTCAGGCCTTCGGCCACGTACTCGTCGTCCTTCGGTCCCAGGTTCCGGAACGGCAGCACCGCGACGGCCTTCTCGTGAGGCGCCGCCTGCGTGGGTGGAGTAGGCAGGCTCGGGCTCTGGCCCTCGGCCAGGGTCGGGCTCGAAGCGGCGAGCGCGTTCTGCACCTCGTCCGCGCTCGCGTAACGCTCGGCCGGCTCCCGCGCCATGCAGCGCTCGACCACCGCCGCGAGGGCGGGCGGCACGCCGGGGTTGACGCTCCGCGCGTTGGGCGGGGGCGCGTACAGGCGCGCCGCCGCCACGGCCATCGCGGAGCCGCCCTTCCACGGCACCTCGCCGGTGAAGAGCTCGAACAACATCGCGCCGAGCGCGTAGATGTCGGCCCGCGCGTCGATGTCGGCCCGCGCCTCGACCTGCTCCGGCGCCATGTAGGCCGGGGTGCCGACCACGATCCCCACGGTGGCTCCGCCCTGGGACGCGACCGGATCGCGCGCGATGCCGAAGTCGGTGATCAGCACGCGGCCGTCCCGGCCGAGCATCACGTTGTCGGGCTTCAGATCGCGGTGCACCACGCCGGCCCGGTGCGCCGCCGCGAGCCCGGCGCAGACCGCGCGGGCGAGCTCCAGCACCTTCGGCACCGGCAGCCGCCCGGTGCGCGCCAACAGATCCGCGAGCGACTCGCCCTCGATGAACTCCATGGTGAGGAAGCGCGCTCCCTCGTGCTCGCCGATGTCGAACATGCGGGCGACGTTCTCGTGGGTCACGCGCCGCGCGAGCTTCACCTCCCGCCGGAAGCGGTCGATCAACGCGGGCGATCCGGCGAGCTCGTCCGACAGCATCTTGAGCGCCACGTCCTCGTCGAGCTCCGTGTCGCGCGCGCGGTACACCGAGCCCATGCCGCCTCGGCCCACCAGGCCCAAGATGCGGTAGCGCCCGCTGACGAGCGGAGGCGGCGCGATCGCGCCGGGATCGGACGGCAACGCAGGGTCGCCCGTCCCCGACGCCGGCATGGCCAGCGTCGCGGCGTTCGCGTCGGAGTCGTTCTCGGCCGTCAAGAGGGCCTGGACTATAGCGGGCGATTGGGGAGGTCGCCCAGGGCAGGCGGATCTTTCTGCTGAATGGGGTGTGGGCGCGCCGCGATGTTGGTCGAGAGCTAGACTCCAGTGTGACCCCCGCCCGCGTGCTGGTCTCGGTCATGCTCCTCACGCTCCCCGCCCGCGCCGAGCTCGAGCCCGTCGTGGCGCACCCCGAGCGCGAGCCTCACGTGTTCCCGCGGCGCTGGCTCGAGCTGTCGGCGCACGGCGCTGGCGCCGTGGCGGATTGTGTTTCGCCGTGCGACGACACCAGCGCCTGGGGCTACGCGGCCGGGCTCTCGGCCGCGCTCCGACCGAACCCCGACGTCGCGGTGGTCCTCGCCCTGCACCGGTCTTGGTTCCGCTGGCGGCCCGAGGCGCGCGACTCCCGCATGGCTCACGTCACCTCGGAGCGGATCGGCGTGCGCGTGTACCTGGCGGAGACCCCGCGCTTGGACGCATGGCTCGAGCCATCCTTGCTTCATCTGACCTGGGGAGCGCGCGAGCTGCGCTCGACTCACTCGTGGGGGGTCGGCACCGCCCTCGGGCTCGACGCCTTCGTGGGGGACCACCTGAAGCTCGGCGCTCGGGTGCAGGTCGACTACGTCGGGGCTCCGAGGGGACCGAGCGAAGGCGGCGGCGCGGTCGCCCCGTCCGAAGTCCCGCTCGAGGCCCCGCCCTTGCGCTTGGTTCTCCAGGTCGGCCCCACCGTGACCGTGGTCTTCGGTCCTGCGAATTGAGCCCCTCGGCCCGTGCAAGGCGAGCGCTCCGCAGGTATCTTCTCGCTATGACGGCTTTGGGTGCGTCCTTTCGCTGGCTCGCGATCTCAGTGCTCTTGGCGGCCGCCCTCGGCCTGAGCTGCTCGTCGGACGACGGCGGCGTGGCCGGCGGCACCGGCGCGGTGACCGGCACGGGCGCGACCTCCGGCAGCGGCGGCGCCGGCGGCGGCAGCGGCGGTATCGGCATCGGCGGTGCCGGCGGCGCGCAGGGTCCGTTCCCCGACTTCCCCAAGGAGCCCGAGATTGAGGCCTCGCTGCCCAGCGACATCGGCAGCCAGTTTGGCGCGCCCGGTCAGCCGAGCGGCGGCCCGTGCCTTTCGGAGCCGCCGGTGGACGCGCTGGTGCCGAAGAACTGGACGCCGCTCCGCTTCGAGTGGTCGGCGCCGGCCGAGCAGAACGTGTTCGAGCTGCGCCTGCACGTGGACAACCAGGTGAACGACCTGGTCGTGTACACGACGCAGAAGTCCTACACGATCTCGGCGAGCGTCTGGAAGGCGCTCACGCTGCACAGCGCCGGGCACGACGTGGAGGTCACCGTGCGCGGCGCCAAGCTCGACAGCGGCAAGCTCACCGCAGGGCCGTTCACGGGCGTGCAGGGTCCGGTGCACATCGCGCCGGTCGCCGCGCCCGGCTCGGTGGTCTATTGGACCAGCGGCGCCCCCGGCAGCGGCCAGACCGCCCTGAAGGGCTTCAGCATCGGCGACACCTCGGTGACCACGGTGCTCACGCCGAGCGTCGTCGGCGGCGACACCACCTGCGTGGCCTGTCACGTCTCCGCGCCGGATGGCAAGCACACCTTCTACACGCGGGACGGCGCCAACACCCGCAGCGTGGACGTGCGCAGCGTGGACGGGCTCGGCAGCGCTCCGGCCGCGGCCGCGGTCTCGCCGACGGCGCTCTCGCTGCTCGGGCGGACCAAGCAGAGTGCACCGGCGACCTCCAAGGCCCGCTACTCGGCGACCGACGCCGTCGCCGTCACCGTGTTCCACGACGCCACGGCCACCGCCGGCAAATACGAGCTGATCTGGACCGATCTGCACACCAGCGACCCCAACACCGGCTGGGGCACCTTCGCGCGCACCGGAGATCCGCGGCAGGTGGCCTCGCCGACCTGGTGGCACGACGGATCGACCATCGCGTACGTGTCGGCGCCGATCACCGGCGAGGGCGTGATCGCGCGCATCACCGACGCCGATCCGACCATGGACATCTACACCATCCCGTACAACGAGCGGAAAGGCGGCCCAGCAACGCCGCTCACCGGCGCGAGCGATCCGGCGTACTGGGAGTACTACCCGGTCATCTCGCCGGGCGACGCGCTCTTGGCCTTCAACCGCTGCGCGCCGCGCAAGGAGAGCGACGGCACCTGGGCCGACAGCTACAACGAGCCCACCGGCGAGGTGTACGTGGTCCCGGGCAAGGGCGGCACGGCGGTGCGCTTGGCGGCGAACGATCCGCCGGCTTGCACTCAGAAGACGAGCCCCGGCCTCACCAACTCCTGGCCGCGCTGGGCGCCGACGGCCGAAGAATTCGGCGGCAAGAAGTACTACTGGATCGTGTTCTCCTCGACCCGGCGCGACGCCAGCAACCCGCAGCTCTTCGTCGCTGGGGTGGTCACCAGCGAGAGCGGCGGTCAGGTCAGCATCGACAAGACCTACCCGGCCATCTACGTGACCGCGCAGGTGGTCGAAGAGAACAACCACACGCCGGCCTGGGACGTGTTCCAGGTCAAGCCGCCGCAGTAGACTGAACTGAATGGAGGAGGGCCATGAACCAAGCTCTGAAGAAGACCGCGCTCGGCGGGCTCTGGGTCGGATTCGCCATCTCGGTGGTCGGCTTCGTGCTGAACGCCGTGCTCGGCTCGCTGAGCCCGCGCCTGGCGCAGGGGTTCGCGTTGCTCATCGTGTTCGGCAACGTGATCTTCATCCTGGGGTGCATCAACTTCGCGCGGGCCAAGGGGCAGCCCTGGTACGTGGGCCTCTTGGGCCTGTTCAGCTGCGTCGGGCTGGCGGTGCTCTGGTTCCTGGTGCCCGACAAGGCTTGAGGTCCCGGGCGTCGCTCGTTCGAAGACGAGCGCGCGGACCAAGTGGGGCGGGGTGGTGTATGTTGCCGGCGTGGGCGCGCCGGAGGCTTCGGGGGAGACGCTGCGCGTCGGCGTCGCCCAGAGCGCCGGGGCCACGGTGTCCAACGTCAACGCGGCGGCGGTGACGCTCGCGCGGCTCGAGGAGCTGTGTAGCCGGCTCGCCCGCGCGCTCGGAGTGCGTGTGAGGGCAGTGCAACCCAAGAGTTACGAAGAGCTCGGGCGCGACGTGGCGGACGGTCGGATCGAGCTCGCCTGGCTGCCACCCGTGGTTGCCTCGCGGCTGGCCCAGGCCGGACGCGTGTTGCCGCTGGCGCTGCCGGTGCGCCGTGGCAAGGCCACGTTCTACACCGCGCTCTTCGTGCGAGAGGACTCGCCCATCACCACGCTCGACCAGCTGAAGAGCGCGCGGGCGGCCTGGGTGGATCCGTCCAGCGCCTCGGGTTATGCGGTGATCCGTGCGGCGCTGCGCACGACCGGGCGGCGCGTGAGCCAGGCCATCGGGTCGGAGCGTTTCGAGGGTTCGCACCAAGGCGTGGTGCGAGCGGTGTTAGAAGGCCGGGCGGACGTCGGAGCAACTTATTGCCAGCGCGAGCCCGGCGGCGGAGTCCTGCGCGGGGGCTGGGGTGACGCGAAGGTGAGGGTACTGCTCGACTACGGGCCGATCCCCTCGGACATCTTGGCGGTCGGGATGAAGGTTCCGGGGCCGGTGATCCAACGACTGCGGCAGCTGATCGTCCTGCCGGGGGAGCCGCTGGTGATCGGCGCGCTGCGCGAGCTGTTCGAGGCCGAAGGCTTCGTGCGCGCGGAGCCGGCGCATTTCGCCCCGCTCGCGTCGTTGCTCGCTCACCTCGACGCCGGCCCGGTCGGGCCGAGCGTCGCGCCGGGCTGCTGAACGTCCCTCGAGTCGATACCGGTGAATCCCCCCGCGAAGCTCCCGCGCCGAGCTCAGCTCGGGCTCGGGCTCGGGCTCGCCGCGATCGCGCTCTTGTTGGCGAGCCGCCACGTTCGCTCGCGGGGCCGGGGCGGAGGGTTCGCCGAGGTTGGCGTCCGCTGACGCCCTCGGTCGAACTACACTCGCGCTCCCATGCCCTTGGCGCTCCGCGTCTACATGGCCGTCTGGTGCGCGGCGACGCTGCTCGCGGTGCTCGTTGCGTATCGGGCAAGGCGCCACCTCTCACTCTTCGGCAGGGCGTACCGGCGCAGTCTGTCCAGGCCGTGGAAGCTCGGCAGCTTCGCGCTCGCCGCGGCCTTCTTCGTGGTCATCGCGCCCGTCAGCGGCGACCCGACTTGGGACGTGGTCGACGCGGCGATGATGAGCGTGCTCACCTACCTCGGCGCGCCGTGGGCCGTGGGTACACTGTACCGCGCGCTCCGCCGCCGGTCCTCGGGCACCGAGATCTACGTCGCGCTGGTGGCGTGGATGTTCTCGGCCAGCTGGTGCTACGACGGCTGGCTGGTGATCCGCGACGGCCGTTATCCGCCGACCTGGGCCTCGAACATCCTGGCGTCCAGCATCCTCTACCTGTCGGCCGGGTTGTTCTGGAGCGTGACGCAGGCGCCCGGTCGCGGCGTGGTGTTCTCGTTCATGCTCGACGAGTGGCCATCCCCTGACGAAGCGGCGGGCCCTCGGGTGCTCTGGGTCCTGGCCGTCTTCGCGCTCCTGGTCGCGGCGATGATGGCGCCGTTCATCCTGAACGCGCTCGACAGGTGAGCGCACATGCGCCCATGGTCCCCCCCAACATTCCAAGAGGAGCGGACAAATTTTCTGGTAGTCAGATGTAGGTAAGGGTGGTAAAGATGCCTTCATGGTCGCACCTTCCTTTCGCCTCAGGACCACCCTTCCTTGCCTGCTTGCCCTGGGTTTCTGCGCTGCTTCGGCCTCCGCGGCGCCTCCCAAGCTGCGCCACCAGGCCGATTCCCAGGGCGACGTAGTCGTCTTCGGCTCCACCCTGGCCCTCGACTGCTCGGCCGCCGTGCCGGCGCCGCCGGCGGGGACCACCACCTCCTGCTCGAGCCAGCTCCTGATCGACGACACGGCGCCGGACCTCTACTGGCGCGACACCGTCGCCAACGCGACCATTACCGCCGAGCAGGCGCGTACCAGCGCGACGCTGGTGCTGCCCACCGGCGCCAAGGTCACCTACGCGCGGCTGTACTGGTCGGCGCTGAAGGTCGGCGCCGCCGCGGACAAGAACGTCGTGCTCGACTGGAAGGGCGGACCGACGCAGACCATAACCGCGGACGACAGCTGGACGCTGTCGTACGGCTTCGCGAGCCACCCGGACTGGTACTACTACCAGTCGAGCGCCGAGGTCACCGACTACGTCGCCAAGTGGGGCGCGGGTGATTTCCGCGTCACCGGCGTCGAAGCGCTGCCGCTGGCGGGCGTCGAGGTCGATCGCGCCTTCTCCGCCTGGAGCATGGTGGTGTTCTACGAGAAAGCGGGCGACGAGCTCAGGAACCTGGCGCTCTTCGACGGCTTCACCTCCGTCGATCCCGGCATCCCGGGTCAGGAGAAGGCCGAGGTCACGCTCTCCGGTTTCCTCGTCCCACCGGGATTCTCCGCGAAGATGACGGCCTTCACCTACGAAGGCGACAAGGTCTACACCGGCGACTTCTTCACCTTCAACGGCCAGAAGCTCTCGGACGCCGAGAACCCGCTCGACAACTTCTTCAACAGCTCGCGCAGCTACCTGGGCAGCGCGGTCAGCGGCGCGTCGGACGTGCCGAAGCTCTCGGGCAAGGCCGGCACCATGGCCGGCTTCGACCTCGACACCGCCAACGTCACCAGCCTGGTCAAGGCCGGCGACATCTCGGCGAAGGTCGGCGCGGCCTCGGATCTCGACATCTTCCTCCTCGGTGGCTTCGTCACCTCGCTCACCAACAAGGCGCCCGACTTCCTCGATTTCGAGAAGACGGCCAGCGACGTCAACGGCGGCGCGCTGCTCACCGGCGACGTCGTCGAGTTCGTGCTGACGGCCAAGAACACCGGCAACGACGCCGCGGTGAACAGCGTGCTCACGGACGTGCTCGACGCCGGCTTCGAGTACGTGGCCGGTAGCCTGGAGATCACGAGCGGCCCCAACCCGGGCGCGAAGACCGACGCCAAGGACTCCGATCAGGGTGACTACGACGCCGCGACAAAGACGCTCACCGTGCGCCTCGGCACCGGCGCGAACGGCTCGACCGGCGGCACCGTCGCCGTGGGCACCACGGTGGGCGTGAAGTTCCGCGCCAAGGTCGTCGCGACCAGCGGCAGCATCTCGAACCAGGGCAAGATCGACGCGGCGGGCCAGTCCGGCGGCCCGAAGAAGAGCTGGCTCTCCGACGGCGATCCCGTCACGCCGGGACAGCAGGCGACCACGGTCACCATCCAGGAGTGCGACACCGACAAGGACTGCCCGGCGAACAAGCCCTTCTGCGATCCGACCACCAAGACCTGCCAGCCCTGCAAGACGGACGCGGAGTGCAGCGACCCGACCAAGCCGGCTTGCCTGGACGACGGCAGCTGCGGCGAGTGCTCGAAGACCAACACCACGCTCTGTCCCACCGACAAGCCGGTCTGCAACACCTTCACCGGCAAGTGCGCGGTCTGCTCGCCGGACGACGACTCGCAGTGCACGGGTGATCCCAAGGGTCCGGTCTGCCGCGTCGGTCAGGGCAACGAGACCTTCTGCGGCTGCGAGACCGACAGCGACTGCGGCAGCCCGACCAGCGGCAAGGTGTGCGACACGCTGAAGACGCAGACCTGCATCGACGGTTGCCGCGGACAGGACGGCAACGGCTGCCCGACGGAGCTCGAGTGCACCAGCAAGGACGCGAGCATCGGCAACTGCGTCCCGCCGCAGCAGAGCACCGGTGGCGCCGGCGGCATGGGCGGCATGGGCGGCATGGGCGCGACCGGCGGCGGCAGCGGCGCCGACGACTCGGGTGACGACGGCGGCTGCGGCTGCCGGGTGCCCACCGGCAACGCCTCGCGCGGCGCCTTCTTCGGACTCTTGCTCGGCCTGAGCCTGCTCGCCCTGCGTCGCAGGGCCGGCGCTCGCAAGCGGAGCTGACTTACCCCCTCGAGCAGGGAGGC
This sequence comes from Polyangiaceae bacterium, assembly GCA_015075635.1. Taxonomy (NCBI): domain Bacteria; kingdom Pseudomonadati; phylum Myxococcota; order Polyangiales; family Polyangiaceae; species Polyangiaceae bacterium. The sequence continues at coordinate 3,522,926 of JABTUA010000001.1, read as the reverse complement.
GACCCGCTCTCAAGGATCTGACCCGAGCGTCACGTCCGAAATCGCGAGCCGGTCGCCTCCCTGCCTCGAACCCCCGCGGGCCGCTGCGCTACACTCTCGCTTCGGTGATCCCCAAGCGAGCCCTCCGGCTCGGCGTGCTCGCGGCGCTGGGCGCGACCGCAGCGTGCAGCCTCGAGCGGCTCGGAGGCGCCCCTGCGGGCGAGCTCGACGCGGGCGTGGACACCGGCAGCGGCGGCAGCCTGGTGGACGACGGGGGTTTTGGCGGCGCCGGTGGCGCGACGGACGCGTCCGAGGATGTGGACGCGCCGACACCGACCCTGCCGTACGCGTTTCGGCGCCGCCTGCGCGTGACCCCGGGGGCGAGCGCGGTCCCCGCCGGCGCATCGGTGACGTTTCGCTTCGACCACCGCGCGCTGGTGCTCGCCGGCAAGGCGCGCGGGGACGGCAAGGACGTGCGCGTGTTCTACAAGGCGAGCGGTCCCAGCCAGGAGCTCGACCGCGTGCTCGATCCGGTGTCCGGGTGGGACCGCACCGACACGGCGCTGTGGTTCCGGGCCCAGACCGAGATCAGCTCGCCGGACGGCAGCTACTACCTCTACTACGGCGACCCGAGCCCGTCGGAGCCGCCGGAGAACCCGAACCAGGTGTATGCGTTCTTCGACGATTTCGACGGCAACGCGCTCGCGTCCGGCTGGGTCGGCGCGCCGATCGGCAACGCCTCCGGGACCTTCACCGTCGGCAATGGCATGGTGCGGATCGAAGGCGCGACCGGCGACGTCTGGAACAGCGGCGATGACTTCTTGTTCTTGCACCGCTCGATGACCGGCAACTTCGTGCTAGACGCGCTGGTCACGGGATCGGGTGGAAGCGCCTCTGGCTGGGCGAAGCTCGGCGGCTTGATGATCCGCGAGGGCCCGAGCAAGGGCGCCAAGAACCGGCTGATCGCCCCCGTCAACGGGAGCGTCGCGATCACCAGCTCGTACCGCTTGGCAGCGGACAGCGCGACGGCGGAAGCGACGAAGCCTGGTGCGAAGCTCGTCCCGCAGTTCGTTCGGCTTGCGCGGCGCTTCGACGGCGTGCGCGCGTGGCACTCCGCCGACGGCATCGACTACGCCGAGCTCGGCGCGGAGACGACGTTCGTCAGCGTGCTGCCGGACTCCCTGCTGGTGGGGATCCCATTCGCCAACATCACCGGCGGCAAGGGTTGGGTCGACGTCGACTGGTTCCGCGTGCGCGTGCTGGTCGAGGCGGAGCCCAGCGTCAGCGAAGATCCGGAAGAGCCCGGGCCGTTCTCACCCTGACTGGAATCTTCCCGCATTGTGGGAAAATATCTGCAATTCAGGAGGGTTAGGCTGGTGTAATCCGAGGTGGGATAGTGTAGATTCAAGTGAGCCATGAGTCACCACGCCGGCTGGATCGCGGACGAGGACGACATGACGCTGACAGTGCCGCTCGTGAGCGTGCCCCAAGCGCGGTCCCGGCGCGAAGAAGAGGCCACCGACATCGTCGTTCACCCGGACTTCGCGGCGGACGTGGTCACCGAAGAGCTGCCGATGACCAGGGTAGTCGAGTACTGGTCCGCAGCCGCCCCGGCTCCTGCCGCGGTGCTCGCCCCCGTCGAGTCGTTTCCGAAGATCGACCCGGTGCCCTTCTCGCCGGCGCCGATCCTGCCGCGATCGCACTCCGAGATCTCGCTGCCCGCGCCGCGTGCGCGGCTCGACTCGGACACCGCCGTCAGCACCTGGAGGAAGACGATCCCCGCGCTGCGTCGCATGGTGGGCCTCCCGGTCGTGCCGGGCTGGGCTCCGCCTCGCGCTCCGATTGCGCCTGCGCTGCCGCGCCCCAACCAGGCCTCGACACCGAAGAGCAGCTGGTCTCCCGTGGTGCTCGGCGCGATGGCCGTCTGCCTGGTCGCCATGGTGGTGATGACCATCGTCGGCTTCGGCTCGCGCGCCGCCGAGGCCTCGCGCTTGGCGCACATCCGCGTCGTCAGCGCGTTCGGCAGCGGCGGGACGGTGGTGACCGACGGCACCGTGTTCGTCGATGGCAGCGCGGAGTGCGAGTCCACGCCCTGCGAGCTGGAGCTCACCACTGGCGTGCACTGGATCACGGTGCGCGCACCGGGCTACGAGACGCCGCCGTCCCGCTCGATCAACGCCGGCACCGACGAGCCGACGGAGGTGGTCTTCCAGCTCGTCCCGGCGAGCCAGCCGGCGCACGTGGCTGTGGCGCCCGCGCCCGCCGCGGAGCTCGCGCCCAGCGTGGTGCTCGGGGCGGCGATGCCCTCGCCCCCGCGAGCGCTGGCGCCCGTGCCCGCGCCCGCCCAGCCCGCGCACCCAGCTCCGGCTGTCGTCCGGTCGGCCGCCGCGCCCGCGCGGCTGAACCTCAACGCCGTCCCGGCGGCCAACGTCGTACTCGATGGGCGCCCAGTAGGACGCACGCCCCTGATGGGGCTCAAGGTCTCGCCCGGCGGCCACACCATCGTGTTCATCGGGCCCGAAGGAGCCCGCGCCGTCCGCAGCACGGTCGTGGGTGCCGGCCGGACCGTGACCGTCGGCGTCAGGCTCTGACTCCCGCGAAACCGCGGGGCAAATCCCGTTGGCAGACGCGGTGCGGCATGGTAGACGCGCGCTCGTCCGACGAGGTCCTGCCCACCCGGGCGAGCGGCCATCTCGGGCCCGAACACGAAAAAGGCGAGCCTATGGAGACCACCCAGGGAGTGAAGGGCAAGATCACGCAGGTCATCGGTCCGGTCGTGGACGTCGAGTTCCCGCCGGGCAAGCTGCCCAAGATCCTGAACGCCCTCACTGTCAGCAACCCCAACATCTCCACCGAGAAGCACAACCTGGTGCTCGAGGTCGCGCAGCACCTCGGCGAGAGCGTGGTGCGCGCCATCGCCATGGACGCCTCCGAGGGCCTGGTGCGTGGCGCCGAGGTCATCGACACCGGCAATCCCATCTTGATGCCCGTGGGCCCCGCCACCCTGGGCCGCATCATGAACGTGGTCGGCAAGCCGGTGGACGAGAAAGGTCCGGTCGAGGCGAAGCTGCGCTGGCCCATCCATCGCCCGGCTCCGGCCTTCGTGGATCAGAGCACCACGGTCGAGGTGTTCGAGACCGGCATCAAGGTCATCGACATGCTGGCCCCGTACCGGAAGGGCGGGAAGATCGGCCTGTTCGGCGGCGCCGGCGTGGGCAAGACGGTGCTCATCCAGGAGCTCATCAACAACGTGGCCAAGGCGCACGGCGGCGTGAGCTGCTTCGCCGGCGTGGGTGAGCGCACCCGCGAGGGCAACGACCTGTTCCTGGAGATGCAGGAGTCGAAGCTCGAGACCGGCGAGCCGGTGCTCTCCAAGACCGCGCTCGTCTTCGGCCAGATGAACGAGCCGCCGGGGGCCCGCGCCCGGGTCGCGCTCTCGGCCCTCACTGCCGCCGAGTATTTCCGCGACGAGGAGGGGCAGGACGTGCTGCTGTTCGTGGACAACATCTTCCGCTTCACGCAGGCGGGCTCGGAGGTCAGCGCGCTGCTCGGCCGCATGCCCAGCGCCGTGGGCTACCAGCCCACGCTCGCCACCGAGATGGGTGCCTTGCAGGAGCGCATCACCTCCACCACCAAGGGATCCATCACCAGTGTGCAGGCCATCTACGTGCCGGCCGACGATCTCACCGATCCGGCGCCAGCCACGGCGTTCGCTCACCTCGACGCCACGACGGTGCTCTCCCGCAGCATCGCGGAGCTCGGCATCTACCCGGCCGTCGATCCCCTCGACTCGACCAGCACCATGCTGGACCCGCAGATCATCGGCGACGAGCACTACCAGGTCGCGCGCGGTGTCCAGGCGACGCTCCAGAAGTACAAGGACCTCCAGGACATCATCGCGATCTTGGGCATGGACGAGCTCAGCGAGGACGACAAGCTGACGGTGGCGCGCGCGCGCCGCATCCAGCGCTTCCTCTCGCAGCCGTTCTTCGTGGCCGCGCAGTTCACCGGCATGGTGGGCAAATACGTCCCGCTCAAGGAGACCATCGCGGCCTTCAAGGAGATCCTCTCCGGCGAGCTCGACGACCTGCCCGAGCAGGCGTTCTACATGGTCGGCAACATCGAGGAAGCCAAGCAGAAGGCGCAGAAGCTCAAGAGCGCTTCCTGACCGAGGCGGGCCCATGGCAGCTCAGAGCATCACCCTGGAAATCGTCACGCCCGAGGGCGTGGCGCTCAGCGAAGAGGTACACGACCTCACGGCGCCGAGCGTCGAGGGGGAGTTCGGCGTGCTCCCCGCGCACCGGCCGCTGCTCGCCGCGCTCAAGACCGGCATCGTGAGCTACCACCGCGAAGGCGAGGAGCACCGGGTCGCGGTGGGCTCCGGGTTCGTGGACGTCGCGGACGACCGCGCCGTGCTGCTCACCGACCGCTTCATCCACAAGGCCGACGTCGATCCGGTGCGAGCCCGGCTCGAGCTCAAGGAAGCCGACGAGGCCCTCGATGCCTACACCGGCGAGCCCGGGACGCCCGAGCACGCGGCGCTGATCGCCAAGGAGCTCTGGGCTGCGGTGCAGCTCGAGCTGTACGGTGATCCGCCGCCACCCACGATTCGCACCTTCCAGGAGTTCCAGCTGGCACCACACACCAGCTTCGTGGAAGAGGGCATGCAGCTGGCCGAGGCCGTGGTCGACGAGGAAGCCAAGGCAGACGACGAGCGCGCGAAGCGCGAGTAGTCGCGGCGGCAATTGCCCCGGGCCGCGAGCCGTGGTTTAGCTCCCGCATGCGTTTGCCTTCGCTCTGGCTGCTGCCCTGGCTCGCGCTCGGGTGCGCGCCGCAGCTGCCGAGCACCACGCCGCTCGGCGAAGGCCCACAGGTGAAGGCCGAGTCCCTGCTGCGGGAAAAGGAGGACAAGGCCCTCGAGGCCAAGGCCAAGAAGGCGCCCACGGCCGGCGCGTCCGAGGCGCCGCCGCCGGAGGCTCCCGCGCCGCCGCCGCCCGAGACTCCCGCCGCTCCGCCGCCCAAGACCGCGGGCGAGTCGCCGAAGCCCGAGCCCGCCGGCAGCAAGGCCCCCGCCGGAAAGAAGCCCGCGACCCCGGTGGTGTACGCCGGCGAATACGTCGGCAGCGACACCTCGACCTACAAGATGGAAGGGATGGAGCGCGACGAGAAGGACGACAAGGCGCGCACCCGGGTGGAGGGCGCTGGCCCGGACATCTCCGTCACCTTCATCGACAGCGGCAGCGGCAAGGACATCTGCACGCTCAAGGCGCAGATGACGGGCAAGACCGGGAGCTTCGCCGCCGGACAGAAGTGCTGGGGCAGCGACGGCCCGGGAATGACCGGGACGCTCACCCGCGGCAGCGCCAGCTTCGACGACAAAAAGCTGGTGATCGATGCCGACTTCGACATCCAGGTGGGCGGCGAAGGCGACTTCAAGATGAGCGGGAAGCTACACTACCACTTCGAGGGGACCCGCAAATAGGGCCCGACTCGAGCACCGGCGTGGCGAACTTCGATCAAGAGACCGTCATCACCGAGATCGGCAAGCGGCCGATGCCGGCCGCGCCCGGCAACGACTCGCTGGTGGTGATCTACGCCAAGGAGGAGAGCCTCCGCGGCAAGCGCTACAAGCTCGAGAAGAGCCCGCTCACCATCGGCCGCGTCCCCGACAACGACGTGGTCCTCGACGACGACGCCGTCTCGCGCCGGCACGCGCAGGTCGAGCGGCGCGGGGAGGAATGGTTCATCGTGGACGTGGGCTCTCGCAACGGCACGCTGCACAACGAAGGCGAGCTCGCGCGCGAGGCCGCGCTGACCCACGGCGACCGAATCAAGGTCGGATCGACCATCTTCAAGTACCTGACCGGCGCGGACGCGGAGAGCGCGTACTTCGAGGAGGTCTTCAAGCTCACCATCACCGACGGCCTCACGCAGGTGAACAACCGGCGCCACCTGGACGAGGCGCTGGAGCGGGAGTTCCTGCGCGCGCGTCGCCATAGCCGGCCGCTCTCTCTACTGGTGCTGGACATCGACTTCTTCAAGCGCATCAACGATCAATACGGGCACCTGGCCGGCGATCACGTGCTGCGCGAGCTGGCGAGCCTGGTGCAGGGGCGCGTGCGTCGAGACGAGACCGTGGCGCGCTACGGCGGGGAGGAGTTCGTGGTGCTCCTGCCGGAGACCGCGGTGGACGGCGCGGTGTCGCTGGCGGAGAACCTGCGGGCGCGCATCGAGGCCCACAGCTTCGTGTTCCAGGGCGTGACCATCCCCGTCACAGTCAGCATCGGTTGCGCCGAGGTCAGCGCGGGCGACGGCACCGGCCCCGACCTGTTCCGGCGCGCGGACGAGAAGCTCTACCAGGCCAAGCAGGGCGGGCGGAACCGCGTCTGCCATTGATGGCCCGCCCCACCCGCCCCAGCCTCAGTCCTTGCGCTTCTGCCTCGAGAGCACCGGGCCCTGCTCGCGGCGGCGCGCCGCGGCGTCGTAAACGCCCAGCGAGCGGTCGATGACGACCTCGCCATCCACGACCACGCGGACGTTCCACGTCCCGAGCGGATCGCCGGGCTTCATCACGATCTCCTGATCGAAGACGGCCTGGCCCACGCGTACCTTCGCGTCGCCCATCTCGACGGCGCGCCCGCGCCCGCGCGGGCCGGGGCGGTCGATCTCCCAGGCGAGCTCGGCGGTCTTTCGCAGCGGCTCGCGGAACGTCAGGCGGAAGCCCCAGGTCTGCTTGGTGCGGTCGAGGCTGAACGGGATCTCCTTGCGCTCCTGCACCTGACCGCCGAAGAACACGCCGAGCTCGGCGCGTTCGACCGGCCCGCGCGGAGGCTCGCGCCGGTCGCAGGCGAGGAGCAGCCCCAGCGCGAGGCAGCTCAGCAAGACGCCGCGTCGCGACGTCATCGGCGGAGCTCCCGCGCCAGGCGCGCGAAGGCGGCGACGTCCAGCGTCTCGCCGCGTAGATCCAGGTCGATGCCGGCTCGGCCGGCCGCCGCCGCGAGCTCCGGGTCACTCAGGCCCAGCACGCCCCGCCAGGCGCTCTTGAGCTTCTTGCGGCGCTGGGCGAAGGCGCCGCCGACCAGCGCGCGAAACTCGGGCGTCTCTTCGCTGATGGGCGCCGCGAGCGGCTCCAGCACCAAGACGGCGGAGTCGACATTGGGCTGCGGGTGGAAGGCGCCGCGCCGTACAATCAGGGCCCGCCGCGGCGAGAACTGCGCTTGCACGAACACGCTGAGCGCGCCGTAGCTCTCGCTGTCCGCGCGCGCCGCCACACGTTCGGCGACCTCGAGCTGAACCAGGAACACCACGCGGTCGAGCTGTCGCGCGCACCGGGTCGCCAGGCTGAGCAGCGGGCCCGTGAGGTTGTAGGGCAGGTTCCCCGCCAGCACGTGGGGCTTCGGATGGCCGGCACACAGCGCCACCGGGTCGACGCCCTTTGCGTCGGTCTCCAAGATGCCGAGGCGCCCGCCGGTGATCGCTTCGGCGAAGCTCCGTTCGAGGATCGGGATCAGATCGCGATCGCGCTCGACCGCGACGACGTAGGCGGCGCGCTCCAGCAGCGGTCCGGTGAGCGCGCCCAGCCCGGCCCCCAGCTCCACCACCGTCCCGCCGGCCGGGGTGGTCGCGAGCTCGGCGATGCGCCGGCCCAGGCTGGCGTCGGCGAGGAAGTTCTGACCGAAGTGCTTCTTGGCCCGGAGCCCGCTCTCCGCCAGCTGGGCCTTCGGGCTCTGTTCCCGCTCGGTCATCACACGTCGGACCTATCGGCGTCGGGGCGCCTTGTCACCTTTGTCGCATCGACAAGCACTTAGCGATGTGGCGCCTCTTCGGGCTCGGGCGCCACCGGGGGCGCGAGGGCCGCGGCGCGGGGCAGGGCACGCTCGACCCGGATGCCCTGGCGCCGGAGCTCGTGCTCGCCCCGCTCCTGCGCGACCAGCGCGCGTACGCGCACCGCGTCCCCGACCGCCTCCATCGTGGCCGAGCCGGTCCTGGGGATGCCGGGCTCGAGGTGCATGGACAGCCAGCGCAGATCGACGCTGCGGCGCGGGAAGCGAGCGAGCGCGCGTCCGAGATCGGGGCGCGCCCCGAGATCCGGCGCGACGGACCACACGTACACGATGCTGGCGCGGGGTTTGTCGCGAATCACTCGCTCCAGGGCGGCGGCGAGCCGAGCGTCGGTGCGCGGCCGCTCGGCCTCGAGCCGCGGCGGTGAGGACATGCCGAACGCCGCCAGGTAGCTGCGCAGCGTCCGGTCCCGGGCTGCCTCCGCCCAGACCTCCGCCGAGGGGAACGGCGCGCGCGCCTTGACCCGCTCCACCCGACGAGCCACTCGGTCCAGATCGCTCGGCCGCACCCGCGACGCGGCGGACGGGTCGAGCGGTCGCATGTGCTCGAGCACGCGCATCGCGACGTCCACCTCGTCCAAGTCGCTGCGGTCCGAGTCGAACGTGCCGGTGGCGTGGGCCAGCGCGACCAAGACTTCGATCCCATGGGCCGGGCCACGCGCCGGGGGCAGCCACGCCAGGCGGCGCGCGCCCAAGATCCCGAGCCCGACGCGGTCTCCCCGACTCAGGTGGCGCATGGCCACCGCGGCGACCTCGTCGATGGCGAGGTCGAGCGGCGCGAGCCCGGGCTCACCGGACCAGAGCTCGACCGAGGCGTCGAGCAAGATCCAGACGACGTCACGCTCCTCGCGCTCGTAGTCGCGCACCATCAGCTGTCCGCGCCGCGCCGACGCCTTCCAGGCCACGCGCTTGAAGGCGTCGCCCGGGCGGTGCTCGCGGAGCTCGCGCAGCTCCAGGCCGTCCCCGGACAGCGGTCCCGGGCGTCCCTCGTCGGCGACCATGCGGCTGCGCCCGCCTCGTGGCGAGCGCATCGAGAGCGCGAACGGTCGCGGCAACACCTCGATGCCGAACGGGTTGGCGAAGGTGAGGGGGACCTCGTACAAGCCCGGACTGCCCCGCACCTCGAGCGACAGGCCGTGAAGACCGTGTCGGCCGACCCTCGGCGTGCGGACGCGCACCACCGCTCGCAGGCGTCCGCCTGCCGGAACCTCACCTTCAGCAGGCTCGATCTCGACGTTCAAACAGGGTGAAGCGACGACGCGCAAGCCGACGTAACGCGCCGCGCGGGTGTCGCGATTGCGCACCTCGGCCTCGAGCTCGAGGGTCTCGCCGCGCGCCACGCGGCGCACGCGCGGCTCGCTGCGCCAGAGCATCTCGAAGCCCGCGGCCCGCACCCGGGCCACGCCCAAGCTGGTCACCGACCGGGCGACGGCCAGGCCCACGAGCAGCGCGCCACCCCAGGCGACGATGGCCGCTTCGCGCGCGATCAGGCCCACCGCCACGCACACCACGCCCGCGACGGCGAGATCGACGGCGCTGCGGGTCGGGTGAAGGTGCACGGAGCGAGGCTACTACGCCGGTTCACTTCGCGCTGAGCTTCTCGCAGAACGACGTGGTCTTCCCCTTGCAGAGCTCGCGGGCCCGCTCGGTCAGGGCGCTGGCGGTCGCCTCGTTCTTCACCACGCCGGCCCCAATCGAGTACAGCTCGGCGAGGTCGGAGCAGGACTCCGGGTCGCGGCTGAGACAGCGTTCGTCGAGCAGCGACACCGCGAGCGAGCGATACAGGCGAGCCTTGGCCGGGTCCGCCGGGACTCCGCGGCCGAGCTCGAACGCGCGGGCGCTCGCCAGGCAACCCCTCGCTTGCCGGAGCGCGCAGCGCTTCTCGAGCTCCGCGATCGGGGGCGCGTCCAGCTCACTCGGTTCGGGCTTCTGCGTCGGCGGCGGCGCCTTGGGCGCGCTTTGGGGGGGGACTGCCACGGTCCGCTCGGGGCGCGCTGGCGCGGGCTGGACGGGCTTCGCCGCTGGCGCGGGCTCGGCCGGCGCAGGCGCTTCGCTCCGCCTGGGCGCGCCGCCCATGAACGCCGCCAGCGCGCCCACGCCCGCGCCGACGATGATGGCCAAGCGCGTCGCTGCGCGTGAGTTCGACATCGAGGCCGCGCGATGATCGCACAATGCGCGGGCGGGCGAGTCTGGTAAAACCGAGCCTCCGCCATGTCTGGCTACCAGGCCGCACTCTGGGCGATCGCCCTCGGGCTCGCCATTTCGGCCTTGCTGTGGCTCCACACCTGGTTCTGGGCGCGGCGCCTCTCGGTGCTCTTGCCCTACGCGCTCGAAGAACGCCTGCGCACGGAAGACGGCGCCCACATCGAGCTCCGCCGGGTGCCACCGGTCGCGCCCGCGCTCGGGCTGCCTCCCATCTTGCTGGTGCACGGCGTCGCGGCGAACCATCGCAACCACGACCTGCTCGCGGATCTCTCGCTGGCCCGCCACCTGTCCGGAAGCGGGCGCGACGTCTGGCTCTTGACGCTGCGAAGCGGGGTGCAGGGCCGCACCTTCGCCGAAACCCGCCGGGTGCGCTTCGAAGCCATGGTCCGGCACGACGTGCCGCTGGCGGTCGCGGAGGTGCTCGAGCGCACCGGCGCGGCGGCGCTCGACTACGTCGGCTTCTCGATGGGCGGGATGTTGCTCTACGCCGCCCTCGGGCACACGCTGCACGTCGATCGGGTGCGTCGCGTGGCCATCGTCGGCTCGCCGGCCGTCGTGCGACCACCGCTGCCCATCCCGGTGCCGGCGTTCGTCGGCCGAATCCCGGGCTACCTGTTCCCGACCCTGCGCCTGCGCCTCGCCGCGCGCGCCGGGGCGTTCGCCGCGGAGTGGCTGCGCACGCCGGCGCACCACTGGGTGTTCAATCCCAGGAATGTCGCGCCCGGCGTGCCGAAGCTCTCGCTGGTCAACGTCATCGAGGACGTGCCCGGACCCCTGAATCGCGACTTCGCGGCCTGGGCCGCCTCGGCCACGGGTGCGCTCACGCTGGGCGACGAGCCCGTGCTCGGACGGCTGGCGCACGTCGCGGCGCCGGCCATCTTCTTCGCCGGCAGCGACGATCGCCTGGCGCCGCCCGAAGCGGTGCGCGCGGCGTTCGATGCCTGGGGCTCGGCGACCGACGTGGAGAAGCGTTGGGTCTTGCTCGGCGTCGAGACCGGCGCCAGCGCGGACTACGGTCACGGCGACCTGGCGGTGGGGGCGAGCGTCACCCAGGAGTTGTTCGAGCCGCTCACCGAGTTCATGGCCCAGGGGGCCGGTGGCGCGACCCGGAGCGCAGCTTGAAGGCGCGTCGGCTCGCGCTCTGGATGGGGGCCGCGCTCGCGCTCCACGCCGCGACCGCAGCCGGCGATCCCGTCAGCCACTCGGCCTACGAGCGCGAGACCATCGACGCGGCGCTCGAACAGACCGGGGGAGCCATCGATCCGAGCCCGGACGGCAAGCAGATCGAGAGCATCGAGATCATCACGCTGGAGGTCATCGAGGAACGCGACCCGGTGCCGGGGTTCTTCAACGTTTTCCACGCCACGACGCTGAAGAGCGTGATCCGCGGCGAGCTCCTGTTCGACGAGGGCGAGAAGTACGACGCGAGGTTGGTCCAGGAGTCCGCGCGCAACCTGCGCAAGCGCCGTCAGCTCTCGCTGGTGCTGCTCGTGCCGCTCCGTGGCAGCTCGCCCGACAAGGTGCGCATGCTGGTGATCACCAAGGACGTCTGGAGCCTGCGCCTCAACACGAACGTGCAAATCTACGAGGGAAAGCTGCTCACGCTGCTCCTCCAGCCCGCCGAAGAGAACATGTTCGGCACCCACAAGATGCTCGGAGGGCTGTTCATCCTGGAGCCCGACACCTATTCCTTCGGCGGGCAGTACATGGACCGCCGCGTGGCCGGCAGTCGCCTCCAGGCAGTCGTCAGCGCGAACCTGATCGTCAACCGAGAGACCGGGTCGCCCGAGGGCTCGTTCGGCACGCTCTTCTACGGACAGCCTCAATACGCAGTGGAGACGAAGTGGTCGTGGAAGGCCATGGTGGTCTGGTACGACGAGATCTTCCGCAGCTACGTCGGCACGGACCTTCGGAGGTACGACTCGCCGGCTACGCCGGGCGACGACCGAATCCCCTACGTGTACGACGCGGCGCGCTGGTTCTCCGCATACTCGGTGACGCGTTCGTTCGGCCGGGAGCTCAAGCACGACGTCTCGACGGGGGTCGAGATCGATCGGCGGCGATTTCGGCTCCGGGACGCGCAGAGCTTCGCGCCGGCCGCGGTTCGGGATTTCACCCGGCAGGAGCTGCCGGTCACCGACACCCGAGTCAGTCCGTTCCTGCAGCTCCGCAGCTATACCTCCCACTACCACCGCGTGCACGACTTCGAGACGCTGGGCCTCGAGGAGGACTTCCGGCTCGGGCACGAAGCGGTCGTGCGTGTCTACCCGGCGAGCAGCGAGGTCGCCTCCACGCGCGACATGCTCGGCACCCACGCCGCGCTCGGCTACACCTTGCCCTTCGGCAGCGGGATCGCGCGGGCCGTGGCCGCCTCGACCATCGAGAAGTCCACCAGGGCGGCCACCGACGCGACGCTGCAGCTCGGTACCCGAGTGGTGACGCCTCGGGTGGGCTTCGGCCGCTTCGTCTACGACGGCCTCTTGATCAGCCACTACGAGAATTACCTGAACGACCAGCTCACGGTCGGCGGCGACGGCCGCTTGCGCGGCTATGCGCCGAAGCAGTTCATCGGCAAGGACGTGCTGGCCAGCAACCTGGAATTTCGCACGCGCCCGGTGCAGGTCTGGAGCGTGCAGGTGGGCGGGGCCGTCTTCTACGACGCGGCCGACGCGTTCGACGGCTTCTCCGACGTGCGCCTGAAGCACGCCACCGGCATCGGCCTGCGCTCGGTGTTCCCGCAAGCGGAGCGCATCGTGTTCCGAGCGGACTACGGCGTGCCGGTGACCGAGAAGGGCTTCACGTTCCCGGGCTCGCTGTTCATCGCCTTCGGGCAGGCCTTCGGCATGCCGACCGTGCCGACGCCGTCCCTGGAGACCGATTACCGCGAGTGATTCGCCGGAATCCCGAAACGCTGGACGTTCGGGCACTAGATGGGTCAGTATTCTGCTCACCCGTACCGAGGTGAGCGATGGAATCAGCACCCATGGATGTCCTGACCGATGTGCTCCAGACCGTGCGGGTCTCGTCGGTCTGCTACGGACGCGTCGAGCTCGGCGCCCCCTGGGGGATCCGCGTGGCCAAAAGCGATGCGGCCTCGTTCCACGTGCTCTTGCGCGGCAACGCCTGGCTCGAGGTGGAAGGTCTGAGCGAGCCGGTCGCGCTCGCGAGCGGGGACCTGTTCGCGCTCCCGCACGGTCACGCGCACACTTTGCGCGACTCCCCGGAGACCGCTGCTCGCCCCCTCGAGGAGATCGTGGGCGGTGAGGGCGCGTGTGCGGGCGGCACGCTCAAGGTCGGCGGCAACGGCGCCGCGGCGACCTTGGTGTGCGGCGCGTTTCAGTTCGAGGACCGCCGCAACAACCCGCTGCTCAGCGTCCTGCCGCCCCTGGTGCTGATCAAGGGTGAGGACGGTCGCGCGGTGCACTGGCTCGAGCCGACGCTGCAGTTCATGGCCTGCGAGGCCGCATCCGCGCGTCCCGGTGCGCAGACCGTGGTGAGCCGGCTCGCGGACATCCTGTTCATCCAGATCGTGCGCGGCTTCCTGTCCTCGACGCCGGAGAGCCAGCGAGGGTGGCTGCGCGCGCTCACCGAGCCGCAGATCGGCGCGGCGCTCAGCTTGATCCACCAAGATCCGCGCCAGCCGTGGACGGTGGCGACGCTGGCGACGAAGGTCGGCATGAGTCGCTCGACATTCGCGGGACGTTTCGCGGAGCTGGTGGGTGAGCCGCCGCTCCACTACGTGACCCGCTGGCGCATGCAGCGGGCGGCCTCGCTCTTGCGCGAAGGAAAGGCGACCCTTGCGGACATCGCGGACCGCGTGGGGTACGAGTCCGAGGCGGCGTTCAGCAAGGCCTTCAAACGCTGGGTCGGCGCGGCGCCGGGGGCATATCGCAAGGCCTCGCGCAGCAACGGCGCCGGCGCCGGCTCCGAGGCCCACGCGACGCACTGACGGAACGGAGAAAGCGCCACGGCGCCACGGGCGCCACCAAGAAGCTTCGGGTCGTGCGCGACGCACGAACCCGAGTTTCTTCTTCTTCCGTGGCGTTGGTGGCGTTCGCGGCGTCGTGGCGCTGAATCTCTGAGCGGAGCCAGGCTCAGGAGGCCGCGGGCTTCTCGCTCGCGGCCTTCTCCTCGGTCTTCTTCTTCAGGTCCTCGAAGGCCTTGTCGTACTCGTCCTTCAGGGCCTGGTTGCGCTTGTCGATCTCCTCCAGGAGCTTCTGCGCCTCCTGCGTCTCCTGCTCGATGCGCCCCTTGGCCTTTTCGGCGGCCTCGAGCCGGGTCTGCGCCTTCTTCTTCTCGTTGTCGGAGCGCTTGGCGTCCGCGGCGGCCTCCTTGGACTCGGTGATGGTGCGCTCGAGCGTGGACTTCACGTCCTCCGCCTCTGCTACCAGCTCGGTCAGCTCGCGCTTGGTCTCCTCGCCCGCGACCTTGACCAGGTAGCTGGTCAGGCTGATCTCGTCGGCCTGTTTCTCGAGCTTCTCCCGGTTCGGCTTGCCGATGGAGTCCTCGTGGTCGTCGATGTAGCGATGCGCCTCGTTGCGCTCGCGCAGGCGCTTCTCGAGCTGCTTCTCCACCGACTTCTCCAGCGCGGTAGTCGTCGTGCCATACAGATCCACCGTGCAACCCTTCTGCTTCGCGGTGTACTGCGCGGCGCCGCCGACCTTCTTGTTGATCTCCTCCTTCTCCTCCGTGAAGAAGTCGGCCACGGCATTGCTCTCGTGGAGGCGCTCGACGTATTCGGCGCTCTTGCCCGCGGCGTCGGCGGCCTCGTAGACCTTCAGCACGTCGGCCCAGGAGGGCTTGTCCAGCTCGCCCGGGAACTGAGCGAAGGTGCCCATGGCGCGGCGGGCCCGGCCCTCCTGCTCGGAGTAGCGACCGCGGACCTTGGCCAGCTGGTCCGGGTAGCGCGCCGCGTACCCCGGCTGGTCGCTCGAGGGCGCGGTGATCGCTGTGTTTTCGTTCTTCTGGCAGCCGGCCGCGAGGGCCAGCGAGAGCAGCGCGACGAAGGTGAGCCGGGTCGACATGGCTCACGAGTAGAGTCCCGCGCGCCCCGCCTGGTCAACCTGGGAGCCCGCGGTAGTACGCGCGCCTACACCGGCCGGACGGCTCGCCGGTGCCCGACTTTTGCCAGTGCTTCCTCGACGATCGAGGCTCGGGCTCGGGTGTCGCCTTCCAGCTCCGGAACCAGAATCAAACGGTGTGCCAGCACCGAGACGGCGACTTGACGCACATCGTCAGGCGTCACGAACGGTCTCCCCGCGAGCACCGCGTTGCTCTTGGCAGCGCGCACCAGCGAGAGCGACGCGCGCGGGGAGGCGCCCAGCACCACGCGCGGGTTGGTGCGCGTGAAGCTGGAGAGCGCCACCGCGTACTCGAAGAGGTCCTCCTCCACGTGCACGCGCGCCGCGATGGACTGCACTTGCAGCACGTCCGTCGGGCTCAGCGTGACGGCGGGCTCCGGCGCCACCACCCCGTGCGTGCGCAGCATCGTCACTTCGTCGCGTTGCGACGGGTAGCCCATCGACACCCGCACCAAGAAGCGGTCGATCTGTGCCTCCGGCAACGGATAGGTGCCCTCGAGATCCACCGGGTTCTGAGTGGCCAGCACGAAGAACGGGTCGGGCAGCTCGAAGCGATCGCCTTCGATGGTGACCTGTCGCTCCTGCATCGCCTCGAGCAGCGCGGACTGGGTCTTGGCGGGGGCACGGTTGATCTCGTCGGCCAGCACCACGTTCGCGAAGACGGGCCCCGGGCGGAGCTGGAACGAGCCCTCCCGGGGGTTCAGCACGTAGGTGCCGGTGATGTCCGCCGGCAACAGGTCCGGGGTGAACTGGATGCGGCGAACGCTACAGCCGAGCGTGGTGGCGAACGCCTTCACCAGCGTCGTCTTGGCGACCCCGGGCACGCCCTCGAGCAGGACGTGCCCGCGCGACAAGAGCGCCACCAAGAGCAGGTCGACCGCCGCCGAATCGCCGATGTACACGCGGGTGACCTGACGCCGCACGTCGGCGAGCCGCTCCCTGACGGACTCGATCTCGCTCACCTGCAACGCGTGACTCACGACTCACTCCTCGGGGCGCTCGCCTCCGACAGGATTGCTAGCACCGCTCGCCGGGTCTTCTCCACGGTTTCGTTCGTGACCCGGAGGGGCTGCGATGCGGCGACGGCCGTCTCGGCCCGGCCCAGCTCGGAGAACAGGCGTCGTAGCTCGGCGAGGCTCCGCGGCGAGAGGGCCCCTCGACGCTCCGCTTCGGCGACGAACGCCGCGGGGCCGGCGGTGGGCGCGAGGCCGAAGCGCTCAGCGAGCCCCTCTTCCAGCGCGCTCTTCAGCTCGAGCAGCGCCAGCGCGCGGTGGGTGGTGGGCGCGCCCAGCACCGCGGCTCTGCCGGCGACACCGCCCTGCGCGACCAGGGGTTGGGTCGCGGCGTAGCGCGGCGGGGAGCGGCGGTAGACCTTCAGCGAGGAGGACAACGTCCAAGCCACGGCGCCCACGCCGGCGACGACCGCGAACAGCACCGCCAGGACGTCCGGAAGCCCATCGTCGTGCATCGAGCCGACCAGGTCTTCGAAGCCTTCCAGTTGCTCCTTCAGCTCCTGGCCCAAGCTCGTCCCGCCGCCGTAGGCGCCGCGCTGCTTGAAATCGTTGGCGACCAGGTAGAGCTTGCCGCCGCGCTGTCCCCAGCTGTCGTCCTCGACCAGGTAGTCGATCATCCCTTCCGCGAAGGCTCGATTGCCCGGATAGCGCAGCATCAGGTTGATGCTCGCCGAGGGGTCCGCCATCGCGAACAGCCGGCCGCGGTTCACGATGATCCCGGTGACCGCCAAGGTCGCGCTGGGCTCGCCGGTGGCGGGGATCTCGAGCACCGGCGTGAGATTGGGGTGCGTGAACGCCGCAGGGTGGTTGGTGACGACGTCGCGCACTTGGGCCACCACGGGGTGGCGCCCCTGCTCCTGGCCGGCCACCTGCTGGACCGCCGGCACGGCGATGGCGAGGTTCGGGTTCTCGCGCAGCGCGCGCGCCGGACGGAGCGGCGCCGCGACGCGTCGGATCTGGAAGCGCCCGAGCAACACGTCGCCCTTGCCGAAGTCGTCGAGCACCGCGATGCGCCCGCCGGCCCGCAAGAAAGCGCTGGCTTCGTCGTAGTCGACCTCGACGGTGGGGTGGACCACGAGCAGCCCGTCCGCCGGGCGCAGGCGCTCCCAGTCCAAGACTGCGACGATTTCGACGCGCGAGCTCCCCAGCCGCGTCCGGGCCAAGGCGAGCAGCTCGCTGGTCCCCTCCCAGGTCGTGTCGTTGAAGTCGAAGGCGCCGGCCCGCGCGACTCCTGGCCACGCGAGCCCCAGAAAAAGCAGGGCGAGCCCGAGCAGCCGGAGGCATTTCGGGGCTGTAGCCGGCATGACCGACCGAACGCTACCATGCCATCCGCGCCATGCGTCCGGCGGATGTGTCGCAAAAGCTTCGCGGTTTCCCGAACTTGACCGCACCGACAGGGGCGCTAGATTGTCGAGCATAGGTCCCCAATACGGGCCCGCGGTTGGGCTGAATCGAGGCCGCCATGCTACCCCCCTTCATCATCGACCAGATCCGTCGGCGCGAAGAGGAGGAGGCGCGGCGTCGTGACGAAGAGCAGCCCCGCCTAGAGTTGCCCGTGGACGCCATCCAGCCCCGGCGCCGTCCGGAGCCCGAGCGCGAGGACGAAGACGACAAGGAACGGGGCGTCATCATCCTCGACCTGGTCTGAGCAGCTGGTTGGCAGCGTGTTTGGAGCTGAAACTGTCGCGCTGGCGGCGCGACTTGACTAGGCTGCGCCAGCCCGAATGTCTCGCCGTTCCTTGCGCTTCCTCGCGCTGTGTGCGCTCGCCTCGTCCGGTTGTTACGACCAGGGCGAGGGTGTCGAGCCGCCGCTCGATCGGATCTACTTCCCAGTGGGCCTCGCCATCTCGCCCGGGGCCAGCCGGCTGTACGTCGTCAACAGCGACTTCGACCTGCAATACAACGGCGGCGCGCTGCAGGCGTTGGACCTCGGTCGCCTGCGCGAGCTCCTCCCCAAGTCGTGCCAGTCGGACTCCGACTGCGGGGACGGCAGGCTCTGCGATCTTTCGCCGACCGAAGAGAATCGCGGCATGCCGAGCCGCTGGTGCGTGGACGCGAGCGGGCCTCACGCCGGCAAACCTTGTGGTCCTTTCGGAGAGAAGGGCCCGGCCGACAAGCTGCTCCACCCCGGCCGCTGCGGCTTCGTCAGCCACGTGAAGCCGCAGGACGGTGGCGCGAGCCTGGTGGTCGGCAAGGTGGGCATCGGCGCCTTCGCCACCGACGTCGTCTACCGCCCGCGCCCCGAAGCTCCGGGCGGCCGCTTGTTCGTGCCCGTGCGCGGCGACGCGACGCTGCACTACATCGACGTGCTCGACGACACTCCGGAGAAGGGCGCAGTGCCGTTCGAGCTGGCGTGCGGCCAAGACGGGAGCTCCGGCGACTGCGACGACGCTCACCGGGTCGGCGACGATCCGGACGAAGAGAACACCCGGGGCCTGCGCCTGGCTCCGGAGCCCTTCGGTATCGACGCCACGCCGGACGCCGAGGCCATCGTGGTGACGCACCAGACCGAAGGCGCGGCGTCTCTGTTCGTGAACGACGCCGCGGCTTGGGGGAACGGCGTGGACGACTTCGGTAGCGGGCCGCGTCTCGAGTTCACCGCGACCGGCATGCCCCAACGCGCCATCGGCGTGGCCGCGCTGCCCACGCCCCTCCTGGCCGTGGAGCAGGGCATCCGCTACGACCCGGGCTTCCTCGTCACCTTCCGCGACGCGGCGCAGGTGACGCTGCTCCGCTACTTCTCCGACGAGGCATCGAAGCCCGCGAGGCCGTTCTTGCAGGTGGCCGGCGCGGCCGGGATCGGCGCCAACTCGCTGGGCACCGATTCCCGCGGCATCGCGCTCGACGGCAGCGAGCGCAAGCAGTGCGAGGCCGGCTGCCCCAGCGACGACACGCGAACCCAGTGCCTGACGGACTGCGCCGCCATCCCGATTCGCGTCTACATCGCCAACCGCGCGCCGTCGTCGCTCCTGGTCGGCGAGACGCGCCCGAACCAGGGCCTGTTTTCCAGCGACGACCTGCCGCGCTTCGAGCAGAGCATCCCGCTCACCTTCGGCCCCTCGCGGGTCGTGCTGGGCCAGGTCATCAGCCCCAAGGGCGAGGCGCAGAAGCGGGTGTTCGTGGTCTGCTTCGACACGCGCAAGGTCGGCATCTACAACCCGCTGACCCGCAGCATGGAAGACTGGATAGACACCGGCCGCGGACCGCACGGCTTCGCGACGGAGCTCGGCCAGGACGAGAGCGGCCAGCCCACCCACGCTTACGCCTACGTCGCCCACTTCACCGATTCGTACATCGGCGTCGTGGACCTCGATCAGAGGAACCCGACCTTTGGCAGCGTGTTGGCGACGATCGGCCGCCCGAGCGCACCGAGGGCCAGCAAATGAGCGAGCTCTTCGGCGCGAAGCTGGGCGTGCTGGCGGCCCTCTGCGCGTTCGGTCTGGGCTGCACCGAGACCCCGGTCTCGCTCCCGCTCCGGTCGCTGGAGCGGAGCGGCGAGGTGTCGTTCGTGTGCGCCACGTCGGACGGCGTGGGGCACGACATCAACGCCTGCCCCGATTTCGACAGCACGGAGAATCGACGCCACCTCTACGCGCTGGTCACCCAGACCCTGCGCGGCGAGGTGGCGGTGGTCGATCTGAGCGCTGGCAAGGTCGTCGATCTCGACAGCTCCACGCCCGGGTTCAGCTTCATCCCGATCGGGGAGAACCCGGTGGACATCGTCTCCACGCCGGGCGGCGTGGCGAGCTTCGTGGGCGTGGCGGAGGTCGGCAAGGAGGGCATCTTCGCCATCCCGACCAGCTGCGCGCGGCCGCCGGCGCACGACCTCACCGCCTGGCCGGCCTGCGCGCTGCCGGCGGCGCCAGGCGAGATGGCCATCGTCATCGACCCGCCCGCCCCGGACGCCGACGGGGATCCGACCACGCCCGCGCCGGTGCGCGCGAGCTGCGACGCGGCACCCAGCGTGGACGCCGCGACACCCGGCACCGCGCTGGCAGCGACGCGCGCGGACTGCGCCGCCGATCTGGCGCTGGAGCAGACACCGGCGGGGCGCCGCAAGCTGATCGTCACCTTGCCGACCATGGGCATGTTCGCGGTGCTCGACGCGCAGAGCGTCCTCGACCGCGAGCCGGGGACCTTCAAGCCCTGCGACGTCGAGCGCTACGTCGTGCTCGAGCCGAAGCTCTCGGACGACGTCAGCCAGAAGGTACCGAGCGACCTCCAAGCGCCAGGCTGTGTGCTCCCCGAGGTCAACTACGGCCCGGTGCCCGACACCTTCACGCCGCACCCAGCGGGCATCGAGGTGAGCGACGGGCGCCTCTTCATCTCCGACCTCGGGGCCCCGGCGGTCCACGTCGTGGACGTGTCGGATCCCTGCTCGCCGCTCCAGGGACCGCCGCTCCGCCCGGTGTCGTTCGAGGAGAGGAACCGCGTCGTCACCAGCAGCCAGGTCGCCATCAGCCCGCCGACCTCCAAGGGTGAGCGCTTCGCCTACGTGGTGGACGACTTCGACGGCAGCGTGATGATCTTCGACGTCACTCCCGGGGCCTCCGACCGCACGCCCATCGTGCGCCCGGGCTCGCCGCGGCTGCCGTTCGAGCCGGCGGACCGCATCACCTACCCCGCGCCGGCCCGGGACGTCGGCTTCGCGCTGCGCGACGTGCCCATTGCCGATCCGGAGACGGGCATCGCCACCATCGGCACCTCTTGCGACCCGGATCCCGGGATCCCCGCCACGTCGCCGGGCGCGAAGTACCGTCCCAACTTCGACTTCACCCGCGGCGCAGCGCCACGGAACCTACGCGGCGTGTTCGGGTTCGTGATGCTCTCGAGCGGGCAGGTCGCGGTGGTGGACGTCGAGGACTACGACGCCCCTTGCCGGCGGCCGGTCAGCACCAACTCCGCGCCGGAGGAGAACTTCCGCGGCTGCGCCGGGGACGCGCCTCAGCCCGAGTTCTTCACCCTCGACAACACCGCCTCCGGCAAGCGCACGGTGAGCGCGGAGCTCTCGTGCCGCGTCGTGGAGCAACACCGAAGCCGCAGCGGTCGCATGCTGATCAACTCGGGGGAGCTGGGCGTGAACGCGCCGTCGCTGCGCGGCGTGCCCAAGCTCAGCGCGCCCGAGGGGGGAACGCTGGCGGCCGACCTGACCGACGAGGGCTTCAAGCACCCGAAGCTCTTGGCGGTGGAGTTCGAGAACCCCGAGGGCGGCACCCAGCCCGTCGAGGTCCACATCGGGACCTCTCTCCACACCTCGGCCGCGAGCCCCGGCTCGACGAACGTCCTCGGCGTGGATCCGGCCAGCGCCGAGCGGCCCTCGGTCGGGCTCGTGCTGACCGAGCCTCGTGCCTTCGGCGGCGACGAGGAGATGAACCTGGTCTACGAGGGCGCGTTCGTGCCGGAGCGGAAGACCGGGTTTCCGGACTGGGCCGCCGGGACGCTGACCGATCACGACGCCGTGTTCTGCAACCGCGGCGTGCAGGACAGCGAGCTCGTCCAGGACGTTGGCGCAGAGCTCGGCGTCGCTGCGGCGGACCTGGCGGCCTTCGCCAGCCGCCACGCGGACGTGGTCACCGTGACGCAGGGCATCCCCGCGGAGAACGACTCGTACTGGAGCGCGGAGAAGCTCCCCGGCGGCTCCTGCGGCGGGGGCACGGGCAAGCTCGCCTACTTCAGGTGCCGGGAGGCCTTCGGTCCCGCCGACGCGCCAACCGCGCTGCGCGATCTGCGCATTCTCGAGGCGCGGCAGAGCCAGCTCACCTTCGAGCCGAAGAGCTACACCGACGCCGCCGACAAGGCGCGCATCAACGAGCTCCTCTTCTGCTGCATGGGCGGGGGCGCGGCGATCTCGTATCAGGTGCGCGCGGGCCAGCAGTGGGTGCTGACCGGCAGCGGCAGCGGCTTCCGGCACCACGTGGTGGCGACGGGCGACGACCTGCGCTGCGTCGCCGACTGCAACCCTCGGCGGGCCAACCAAGACAGTCGCGTGTTCGAGGTCTCCGCGAAGAGCTGCACCGCGCCGCCGGGCGTGAGCGGCGCTTGCGCCATCGGGCCCGCGACGGCCGACGACCTGGCCTGCGTGCTCGACTCCGGCACCGCACTCGGCCCCGGCAAGCCCGGCGCCGCGTGCATCTTCCACAGCTTGACGCATCGGTTCGCGGTCTATCGCGGCAACGAGCCGAGCAAGCGCGACATGGTGTTCTCGTGGATCGTGACCGGTGGCTTCACGCCGCTCACCGCGAACCTGGCGGCGCAGAGCCGCGCCGTCTCTCCGCAGTCGATGGTGTTCGTCCCGCAGATCGGCCAGCTCGCCGTCGCGGACGGGGCTTCCGAAGGGCTCGTGCTGGTGAGCCTGGACTCGGTCAGCGTCTCCAGGTTGTTCTTCTGAGATGGCCGGGCCGAACACGCCCGTGATGCAGCAACACGCCGCGGCGAAGCGGGCGCACCCCGACGCGGTGATCTTCTTCCGGCTCGGCGACTTCTACGAGATGTTCGGCGACGACGCGGTGCTGTGCGCGCGCGCCCTGGACCTGACGCTCACCAGCCGCAATCGTGGCAAGCCGGACGAGGTGCCGATGGCAGGCGTCCCGCACCACGCCGCGCACCAGTACATCGCCCGCTTGCTGGAGCTCGGGCACAAGGTGGCGATCTGCGAGCAGATGGCCGACCCGTCGAAGGTCAAAGGGATCGTGCCGCGGGAGGTGGTGCGGGTGATCACGCCGGGGCTGGTCACCGACCGCGACCAGCTCGACGCGCGGAGCAACAACTGGCTCGGCGCCATCGAGCTCGGGGGCGAGCGGGTCGGCATCGCGCTGTTCGACCTCTCGACGGGGGAGCTCGCGGCGGCCGAGCTCGGCGATCTGGGGCGCTTGCTGGCCGAGCTCTCGGTGGCCGCGCCGCGGGAGATCTTGGTCGGGACCGCGCCGGGGATCTCCGATGCGGCGGCGCTGCCGGCGCTCGGCGCCGCGTTGCCCCGGGCCGCCTTGCGCTCCGACCCCGAGCTGGCCCCGGACGATGCCGCTCGAGAGCTCGGCGCGCTCGCGGCCGACGCCCAGACTCTCGGCGCGCTCGGCCAGCGGGCGGCGGCGCGTGCGCTGCGCTTCGCGCGGGCCTGCACGCCGCTGGCGGAGCTCCCGCTCCGGCGCATCGCGCGCTGGGATCCGCGCGAACACCTGGTGATCGACCCCGTCGCGCAGCGTCACCTGGAGCTGTGCGAGTCGTGGTCGGGGCTCAGGCAAGCGACGCTGCTCGGGGTCATCGACGCCACCGAGACGCCGATGGGCGCGCGGCTCTTGCGACGGCGCTTGCTGGCGCCCCTGGTGGACATCGAGCGAATTCGGCGCCGTCACGATCAGGTCGAGCTGTTCGTCGTGCATTCGCGCCTGCGTGCCGAGCTCCGAACGGCGCTCGGCGACGTGACCGACCTCGAGCGCATCGTGGCGCGGGCGAGCCTGGGCGAGGTGACCCCGCGGGAGCTCGGCTCGCTGCGCGACGGGCTGCTCGCCGCCGCCCGGGCACACGCCGTGCTCGACTCGGTGCCGGACGCGGCGGGGCGGGAGACGCTGGGCGTCGCGGGGGACGTGGACGTCTGTGCGGAGCTCTCGGACGAGCTCGCGCGGGCCCTGGTCGAGCGCCCGCCCGCGCTGGCCAAGGAGGGCGCCGTCTTCCAGCCGGGCTACGACGCCGAGCTCGACGAGCTCGACGCGCTCCAGAAGCACGGCGCCGAGCGCATGGTCGAGCTGGAGGCGAAGCTGCGCGAGAGCACCGGCATCGCGAGCTTGAAGCTGCGCTACACGCGGGTTTTCGGCTGGTACATCGAGGTGACCCGGGCGCAGGCGGGGCGCGCACCCAAGGAGTGGCGCCGCAAGCAGACGGTCGCGAGCGGCGAGCGCTTCACCAACCCCGAGCTGGACGAGCTGGCGGACAAGATCGTCAGCGCCGAAGAGCGCCACCGCGAGCGGGAGCTCGGCCTGCTCAAGCAGCTCACGCGGCTGGTGGCGGAGCGCGGCGACCGCATCGTCTCGCTCGCCGGACGAGTCGCGCGCTGGGACGTCGGCAGCGCTCTGGCGGAGGTGGCTCATCGCCACGACTACGCTCGCCCGAGCGTGGACGACTCGGATCTGCTGGAGCTCGAGGAGAGCCGCCATCCGGTGGTGGAGCGCCTGGCGGCCAAGGGGCGCTTCGTGCCGAACGACGTCCGGCTGGCGCTGGAAGGCGAGCGGCTCTGGCTGATCACGGGGCCGAACATGGCGGGCAAGAGCACGCTCCTGCGCCAGACCGCGCTCTCGGTGGTGCTGGCCCAGCTCGGCAGCTTCGTGCCGGCGCGGCAGGCGCGCATCGGCGTGGTGGACCGCGTGCTCTCTCGCGTCGGCGCCAGCGACGACGTGGCGCGGGGCGAGAGCACGTTCATGGTCGAGATGCGCGAGACGGCGGAGATCTTGAAGAGCGCCACCCGGCGCTCGCTGGTCATCCTGGACGAGATTGGGCGCGGCACCAGCACTTACGACGGCTTGGCCATCGCCTGGGCCGTGGCCGAGCACATCGACGAGGCGGTGCAGTGCCGGGCGCTCTTCGCCACGCACTACCACGAGCTCACCGAGCTCGCGAACGCCAGCGCCCACGTCGCGAACTGGTGTGTCAGCGCGCGCGAAGCGGGGGACGACGTGGTCTTCCTGCACCGGCTCGTGCCCGGCGCCGCGAGCCGCTCGTACGGCATCGCGGTGGCGCGGCTGGCCGGCCTACCGGAGTCGGTGCTGGCGCGGGCGCGGGCCATCCTGGTGGGCCTGGAGGGGGAGGGCGCCAGCGTGCGCCGCCCTGGTCGCACCGAGCCGCAGCTCTCACTGTTCCAGAAGCCGGAGCGCGACGAGCCCGAGAGCCGCGAGGTGCTCGACACGCTCAGGGCGCTCGACGTCGATCGCATGACGCCGCTCGACGCGCTCTCGCTGCTCGCCCGGCTGAAGAACAGACTCACCTGAAGGGGCGTCGTCCCGGCTTCGGCTCCGGCGGCGCGGCGGTCCGGCCGTCTTCCGGCCAGGCGTGCCGGGGGTAGCGCCGCATCAGCTCCTTGCGGATCCCCGGGTAGTGGCGCTGCCAGAAGCCCGCGAGATCCGTCGTCACCTGCACCGCCCGCTGGTTCGGCGCGAGCAGGTGTAGCGTGAGCGGCAGCCGCCCGCGGCACACGCTGGGGCCCACGGCGGAGCCGAAGAAGTCCTGCAGCCTCGACTCGACCCAGGGCGGGCGGCCGGGCTCGTAGTGGACCTCGAGGCCGCGGCCACCCGCGAGCCGGACGCGCTCCGGCAGCTCGCTCGCGAGCAAGCGCTGCTGCTCGGGCGAGAGCGAGCGCGCGATGCTCTGGGCGAGGGGCTCGGCGCCGAGCTCGTCGAAGCTGGTCAGCCCCTCGCACGCCTGCTCGAGCGCGGCGGCGGCCGTCTCCGGGCCGAGCTCCGGGAAGCCAGCCTCCGGCAGCTGCTCGCGGCCCAGCTCGATGCGACGGAGCAAGGTGCCCAGGCCCCCGTCCGTCAGCGAGAAGCGCGGCGAGGCGAGGGCGGCTCTTGCCAAGATACGCGACGCCTCGGGGGACGGACGCGCCTTCGTCCGGGACTCGTCGAGGACCAGGTTGCCGTAGCTCAAGCGCTCGACGCGCTCGACGCGCTGGCTCTCGGCGTTCCAGCCGAGCTCGTCGCTCTGGCTGACGGCATCCGCTCCGAGCTCGAGCAGCCAGTCGGGCTCCACGGCGCTGGCCAGGCGCACGACGTTGCCGCCCTTTTTCGCCCGCTCCTCGACGTCGAGGGCGATCATCAACTGAGCGTCGTGGACCACGCTGTCTTCCGAGAGCTTGGCGCCGCCACCCTGCGCCAGCACCAGCTCGGCGGAGCCCGGGCGAGCGCGGCGCGCGACGCGGTCCGAGAACCCGGCGAGCAGCGCGCGTCGAACGCGTCGCTCCTCCTCGTCCAGGCTCTCGGGCTCGGTGCCGCGGTTCTTCGCGGACCGCGCGAGCTGCGAGCGCGCGCGCTCCACGGCGCGAACGGAGCGCACGTCGAGGCTCATGCGCCCGAGCGCCTGGCCGTCGAAGCGGGCGTCCCGCGCCTCGTCGAAGCGGTCCATGAGCTCGATCACGTCCGAGTCGCCGCGAGCGCCGTCGAGCGCGGCCTTGCGCCCGAACGCCGTGCGCGACGCGCGGCGGATGTCGCGCTCGGACAGGAGCGCGGCTGCCAGCGCGCCCCGCGCGGCCACGGCTCGGTCCTCCGCCTCCACCAGCACCCGCGACAGCCGCGGGTGCAGCGGGAAGGTCAGCATGCGCCGGCCGACCGCGCTGATGCCGCTGCCGTCGAGGGCACCCAAGCCCGAGAGCAGCTTCTCAGCGGCGGAGCGCGCCGCGGCCGGCGGAGGCTCGAGCCAGGCCAGCGCGTCGAAGCCCGGCAGGCCCGCGCCGTGCAGCGTGAGCAGTGCTTCGCTCAGATCGCTGCGGCGGATCTCCGGCGCGTCGTGCTCGGGTCGGCTCTCGAAGTCGCCTCGGGTGTAGAGGCGTAGAACGCGACCCGGTCGGGTCCGCCCCGCTCGCCCCGCGCGCTGGGTCGCCGAAGCGCGGCTCACCTTGGCGATCTCCAGCCGCGGCAGCCCGCTCCAGGGCGAGTGGCGCGCCACGCGCGCCAGGCCCGAGTCCACGACACCGGTGACGCCGTCGATGGTGACGCTGGTCTCCGCCACGTTCGTCGAGAGCACCACCTTGCGCCGCCCTGCGGGCTCGACGGCGCGGCTCTGCTCCTCGACGCTCTGGTCGCCGTGGAGCGGCAGCACCAGCAGGTCTTGGCTCTTTCCCAGCTCGCCGAGCGCCTCCTGCGCTCGGCGGATCTCGGCGGCGCCGGGCAGGAACACCAGGACGTCGCCGTCGGGCTCGTCCCGCAGGAGCTTGCGGACCGCGCTCACCACCTGTTTCTCGAGCGGCCGGTCGTCGGGGCGCTCGAGGTGATCGATGCGGAGCGGGAAGGCCCGCCCCGGGCTCTCGATCACCGGACAGTCCGAGAGGAACCGGGCGAGGGGCCCGGACTCGAGGGTCGCGCTCATCACCACCAGGCACAGGTCGGGGCGCTTCGTGGACTGCAGCGTGGCGAGGAGCGCGAGCGCCAGATCCGTCGAGAGGCTGCGCTCGTGGAACTCGTCGAGCACCACCGCGCCCACGCCGGAGAGCTCGGGATCGGAGAGCAGCCGGCGCAAGAGCACGCCCTCGGTGACGTAGCGCACGCGCGTCTCCGGCCCAGACACGTCCTCGAAGCGGACGCTGTAGCCGACGCGCCCACCCACGCGCTCGCCACGCTCCGCCGCGACGTGGCGGGCGACCAGCCGCGCGGCGAGGCGGCGCGGCTCGCTGACCAGGATCTCACCTTTGCCGGCGAGCCCCGCTTCGAGCAAGGCCATGGGCACGCGGGTGGTCTTGCCGGCGCCGGGCTCCGCAGAGAGCACTAGGCGGCGGCTCTCGCGCGCGCGGGCGGCGAGCTCGGCCAAGAGGGGGTCGATGGGGAGCGGCAGCAAGCGACCGGTGATAGCGTGTGTCCGCACTCCGGACCATGCCTCCCCGCCGCGCCGCGCTCTTCGACATGGATCGCACGCTGATCCGCCGCGACAGCGCCAGCCTGTACGTGCGCTACCAGCGCGATCTGGGCGAGGTCGGGCGCGCCTACTCGCTCCGGGTCGGCTGGTGGCTGCTGAAGTACACCTTCGGGGTCATCGACGCCGAGAAGGTCGCCGAGCGCGCGCTCGAGTCGTACCGCGGCAAGGAAGAGGCTTGGATGGTCGAGCGCTGCCGCGGCTGGTTCCGGGACTACGTGTTGCCCCACGTGTCCCACGCCGGTCGCGATGCGGTGCGCCGCCACCGGGACGCCGGGGACGTGGTGGCCATCGTCACCGGCGCCACGCGTTACGCCGCAGAGCCCTTGGCCGAGGAGCTGGGCATCGATCACGTGGTCTGCACCGAGCTCGAGGTGGACACCGAGGGGCGCTTTACCGGAAGGCTCCGGCAACCGATGTGCTACGGCGCCGGCAAGATCACGCGTACCGAGCGCCTGGCGGAGAGCCTGGGCTTCCGGCTCTCGGAGGCCAGCTTCTACTCCGACAGCATCACCGATCGCCCGCTGCTCGAGGAGGTCGCGGAGCCCGTCGTGGTGAACCCGGACCAGCGGCTCAGGCGGCTGGCCAAGCAGCGCGGATGGCGGGTGGAGCGCTGGTAGCGCGACGTCACTTGCCGTCGTCGATGCGGACGCGCGCGGCGGTGAGCGGCTCGCTCAGGCCCTTGAGCTCCGCGTTGAAGCGCTCGCGCGGCAGCTTCGCGTCGAGCCAGCCCAGGGAAAAGGCGGTCTCCGCCAGGGCGTCGGGCAAGACCAGCTCGCCGCCGTGGGCCGCGCCCTGCAGCCGGGCCGCGACGTTCACCGTCTGGCCGAAGTAGTCCAGCACGCCGTTGGCGGTGACCACGTAGCAGGAGCCGGCGAAGACGCCGATCTTCAGGCTCACGCCGTGCGCGTCCGGCTCGCGCTTACGGAAGGCGCCGAACTCCTGGTGCATGGCTGCGGCGGCGCGCACCGCGTCTTCCTCGCGCACGAAGGCCGCCATCACGGCGTCCCCGATGGTCTTGACCAGGGCGCCGCCGCGGGCGGCGAGCAGCCGGTTGAGCAGCTCGAAGTGCGACTGCACCACGTTGAACGCACGCGCGTCGCCGACCTCGGTGTAGAGCGCGGTCGAGCCCGTCAGATCGGTGAACAGGAGCGCGACCCGCGAGATGCGCAGCGTGAGCCCCGGACGCAGCACCTCGCGGGCGAACTGCCGCCGGAACTCCGGCATCATGCTGACGTGGTGCGCGGTGGCGGCGGTCTGCTTGAAATCCACGCGCTCGATCTTCAGGTGACGCTCGCGGTCGTCGCTCTGACTGACGACGATGCGCGCACCGCTCGAGACGCTGGCCTGCGCGGGCTCCAGGCTCTCGCCCCTGGCGCGGGCCTCGAGGCTCGACGCGCCCTCCGGGCCCACACGCAAGATCGACGCCGGCCCGCCGCGCACGAACAGGCGATAGCGCCCGGGCTTGCTCGGCGCGGCGACCTCGACGCTGCCGGCGGCCGGCAGGATCGCCTGCACCAGCACGTGGGGCGTGCGCGCTGGGCCGCCGATGCAGTAGGGCCCCTCGTCCACGCTGCGAATGCCCTCGGTGGGGCGGAACGTGGCTTCGACGGCCTGATCCAGGTCGAGATCGAAGGAGATGTCGCAGAGCTGACAGTGCGCGTGGGCGCCCAGCTCGGTCATGCTGCGGATGCGCTCGGACGCGGTCCGGCAGCTGGGGCAGACCAGATCCCAGGTGAGCTCGAGCAGTCCGGCGCTCACGGCGTGCATGCACGCGCCGAGCACTGCGCCGCGCTCGAGCCCCCAACCATCGGCCAGCTCGAAGGGGCGAATGCGATCCACGTCGAGGTCGGAGGCGTCCCGCACGAACGCCACCACCTTCTCGCCAGCCGGGCGCTCTGCCTCCGACAGGCCCGACAGATACGGCTCCGCCAGCCGCTCGAGCACGTCGACGGCGACCGCGCCTCGGCCGAGCGCGAAACCCCGACCGTCCTTCTTGCCGAGCTCGTGGTCCACCTGCTCGATCTGCGTGGCGATGCGCGCGAGGAAGCGCGACACTTGCAGCTTGAGCACCGGCGAGATCAAGCCGTACTTGGGCGACGCTGCGACGCGCACCGTGACCAGGGTCCCGCCGCCTTCAGCCGGGGCCAGCTCGAAGGTGTTGACGAGCCGTGTGACCAGTCCGCGGCGCACGTCTCGGCGCACGCTGAAGCGCTTCGGCTCGACCCACTCGTACGGACGCTCTTCGTACTCGAGCGGGAAGCCACCGGAGATGGTGCTGACCAGGTGGCGTGCCGCGCTGGCGTCGTCGTTGGGAGCGAGGGTGATGCGGCCGAGCCCGATGGCGCGGTTCAAGCGCTCGGTGTCCGTGATCAGCGGCCACAAAGCGCTCGCGTCGGCCTTGCACGGCACGACACGCTCGACCACCACCTCCTTCGCCATCCGCGGCGAGAGGTATAGTGCCGCCGCGGCGCGGCGTCAGCCCTTGATCCGGATGGCCCAGGTCAGCTTGACCACGCTCTTCAGCACGTTCGGCACGCGCTTGAACAGGTTGATCGAGGGCGGCCGCTTCTCGATCACCCGGACCGGGATTTCGAGCACGCGCAGCTCGTCCCGATAAGCGCGGATGACCAGCTCGCTGGCGAAGACGTCCTTCTCCACCAGGCACGCCTCGACCAGCGGCAAGAGCGTCGAGCGCCGGAAGGCCTTGAGCCCGTGGGTGTCCGTGCCCCGGAAGCCCAGGAGCACGCGCAAGAGGCCGGTGTAGAACACGCTGGCCGCGTGCCGGAGCAGCGGGCGCTCGTCCGAGGCGCCGCCGATGAGCTTGGAGCCGATGACCATGTCCGCGCGGCCGGACTCGAGCAGCTCCACCGCGCGCTTGTGGAAATCGGTGTCACACAGGTCGATCTCGTCGCACAGCACGAGCTCGCCGCGGGATGCCAAGATGCCAGCGCGCAGCGCCTTGCCGTAGTTGGGCTCGCCGGCGGACAGCCAGCGCACCTCGGGGTATTTCTCCGCGAGCTCCTTCGCGATCTCGACGGTGCCGTCGCGCGAGCCGTTCTCGGCCAGAATGACCTCGTACTTCCAGCCCAGGGGTCCGAGGCGTTCGCGCAGGTCCACCACCGCGGAGTGCAGGATGCCCTCTTCGTTGTAGACCGGGATGACGATCGAGATGTGGGGCGCGTTGCTCATCGGAGCAGCTCCCGCGCGGCCTCGGCGGCGTCGCGTCCGAAGATCAGGGCGTCTTCCATCGAAGAATAGTTCCAGTTTCCGTAGCGGCCGGCGGGGATGATCTGCTTCTGCTCGAGGAAGGTCTTCACCAGCGCGACCGCGTCGAAGTAGTTGTGGTCGAAGATCACGTACGCATAGTCGATCTTTCGCACTCGCGCGAAGGCTATGTCGGCGGCGCTCTCGATCAGGCCCATCTCCGAGAGGCCCGACGCGACCTGGGGCAGGAGCGCGCCCAGATCCGGCTCCCCACGATCGGAGAGCTCGACGTAGAGGCAGGCCTTGCCGGCGGGCGCCATCGCGCTCGAAAAGTGCGAGTAGCAGCCGACCCGGTAGAAGGGGTATTTCTCCTCCGGTACGTAGACCCAGTGGTAGGGCGTGCCCGCGGGCACCGCCAGCGCGACGTCCAGGTAGTAGAGCGGGTTGCAGCGGAGCTTCTGCGCCGCCGCGCGCACCTCGGCGGGCGCGTCGGAGCAGAGCTCGACGAGGCGCGGAAGCGGAGTCGTGCTCACCAAGACGTCGTAGTCGACCGTCTCGCCGTCGGCGAAGCACAGCCGGTGGGCGTGGGCGTCGATTCGCTCCGGCGCGCGCGAGAGCTCGAGCTCCGGCAGCTCGCGAGCCATGGCACGCGGCAGCTCGCCGATGCCAAGGCGCGGGTAGACGAAGCTCTGGTTGTAGCCGAGCTCGCGGTCGCTCCGGCCGACGGCGCCGGCGATCACGTCTTCGAGCTTGGGCAGGGGCACGAAGCGCTGGCACCACGCCGCCGTGATCTCGCTCGGGTGCACGCCCCAGAGCCGAGAGTTGTACGGGATCATGAAGTGACGGCTGATGCCCTCGCCGAAGTGGGTGAGGCAGAACTCCTCGAAGTTCTTCGGCTCGCTCTTGCCTTCGGCGAAGTGCGCCTGGATGAACCCCATCACGCACTCGTAGGCGACCGCCGGCGGCAGGCCGAAGGTGTTGGCCTGGAACGGGTAGCGCGTGTACACGCCGTTCGACCAGATCATGCTCCTGCGCTGCACGGTCTCGTAGTCGTCGCCGATCCAAGCCAGCACCTTCTCGCGCATCGCGGCGTCGCGAAGGTGCAAGAGGTGTCCGGTGCGGTCGAAGCGATAGCCCGAGTCCTCGAGCGTGATGGCGTGCCCGCCAGGGTGCCCGAGGCGCTCGAAGATGCGGAATGCCACGCCCGCCTGCTTCAGGCTGAGGGCCGCGCTCATACCCGTGAGCCCGGCGCCCAGGATGGCGACGGGAGCGTGCGGCGGCTTCCGGGAAGCGGGCATGGCGCGCGGAAGCTAGCCCCTCAGTGCGCGTCTTTCCAGGTCTTTCCGGCGCCGACGTCCACCGCCAGTGGGACGCTGAGCGGGTAGGCGCTCTCCATCGCGGCTTTGACCCGCTGCTTGGCTTCCGGCACCTCCGAGTCCGGGACCTCGAACACCAGCTCGTCGTGCACCGTCAGCACCATCCGCGCTCCGGGCGTGGGCGGTTCGCGGAAGCGTAGCATCGCCAGCTTCAGGATGTCCGCCGCGGTGCCTTGGATCGGCGCGTTCATCGCCACGCGCTCCGCGGCCAGTCGCTTCTGCCGGTTGCCGCTCTTGATGTCGGGGACCATGCGACGTCGTCCCAGCAGAGTGTGTGTCGCCTCGCTGGCTCGGGCGCCGTCCAGGGTGGCGTTCATGAAGCGCCGCACGCCCTCGTAGCGACGAAAGTACGCGGCGATGAAGCTCGACGCTTCGGCCCGCGGGATGCCCAGGCTCTTGGCGAGGCCGCTGTCTCCCTGCCCGTAGATCACGCCGAAGTTCACCGCCTTGGCGCGCCGCCGCATCTCCGGCGTGACGCTCCCGGCGTCCACCTCGAACACCTCCATGGCCGTGCGCGTGTGCACGTCCTGCCCGCGCTCGAAGGCGTCGCACAAGACCGGATCCTTCGACAGGTGCGCCAGCACCCTGAGCTCGATCTGCGAGTAGTCGGCGCTCACGATGGAGCAGCCCGGCGGAGCCACGAAGGCGCTGCGGATCTCCCGGCCCAGCTCGCTGCGGATCGGGATGTTCTGCAGGTTCGGATCGGTGCTCGAGAGCCGGCCCGTGGCGGCCACGGCCTGCTCCCAGGACGTGTGGACCCGCCCGGTCTTCGGGTTCACCAGACCCGGCAGCGCGTCGATGTACGTGCCCATCAGCTTGGCCACTTGCCGGTGCTCCAGGATGACCTTGGGCAGCGGGTGCTCATCGGCCAGCGCCTCCAGCGTGTCGGCGTCCGTGGAGCGCGAGGTCTTGGTGCGGCGCAGCGGCGTCAGGCCGATCTCGTCGAACAGGAGCACCTCGAGCTGGCGCGGAGACGCCAGATTGAAGGCGCGCCCGGCGATGCGGTGCGCCTCTTCTTCCAGACGCGCGAGCTCCTTCTGACACAGGCGCCCGAGCTCGCCGAGGCGAGTGACGTCGATCAGCACGCCGCGGAGCTCCATCTCGGCCAGGATCGGCGAGAGCGGCAGCTCGATCTCGTCCAGCACCTTGCCCAGGCCCTCGTCGGCGACGCGCCGGCTGGTGCGCTGCGAGGCCCGCAACGTGGCTTCGGCTCGGAGCGCCGCGTAGCGCGTCGCCTCGTCCAGCCCGACTTGGTCGAAATCGATGCGCTTGCCGCGAGCCGGCTTGGTGAGAGAGTCGAGGTCGGTGAGCACCACTCCCAGCTCGCGCTGCACGATGGTCTCGAGATCGTGACGGCCTTCGGGATCGAGCAGGTAGCTGTCGAGCTGGACGTCGGCCCGCCCGCCCGCCATCGGCAGCTCGCTCCAGCCCAGCGCGACCGCCTCGCGTTTCAGGCTGTGGGCCACCTTGGCGATGCTGGGGTCGGACAGCAGCGGTCCGAGCACCTCGGCCAGGTCCCCGAGGCCGAGCTGGCGTGGCGTGCCGAGGGCGCGGTGCGCGATCGGCACGTAGAACCCGCTCCCGGGCTCCGGTGACAGCGCGATGCCGATCAGCGACGAGCTCGCGGCTGGCAGCGCGGTCTGCGCGGCCAGCGCGACCTGGCCGCTCTGGCGGATGCGCGCGCCGAGCGCTTCGAGGGCCTCGCGCTCGAGCACGCAGCTCAGCGTGACCTCCCGGGCCGGCGCTTGCGCCGGGGCAGGTGCGCTCGGCCGGGCTGGGCTCCGGGTCGCGTCCGGCTCGGCGTCGAGCGCGTGCAGCTGACGCTGGAAGCCCAGCTCGGTGTAGATGCGGCGCAGCTCGGCGACGTCGCGGCCGCCCCAGCGCAAGGCCGCGAGGTCGAAGTCGATGACGCAGTCGTCCTTGAGCGTCACGAGCTTCTGACTGACGAAGGCCTTGTCTTTGTTCTGCTCCAGGTTCTGGCGCAGCGCCTTCTTGGTGATCTCGTCGAGGTGGGCGTACACCCCCTCCAGCGAGCCGAACTGCACCAGGAGGTCGCGCGCCGTCTTCGGGCCCACGTGGGGCACGCCGGGGATGTTGTCGCTGCTGTCGCCCATCAGGGCGAGCAGGTCGCGCACCTGATCCACGCGAACGCCAAAGCGCTCTTCGACCTCGGGGACGCCGAACACCCGGTCGCGCATCGTGTCCCACATCACCACGTCGTCGCCGACCAGCTGCATCAGGTCCTTGTCCGCACCGACGATGACCACGCGCAGGCCGTGGCGGCGGGCGTCGCGAACGGCCGCGGCGATCAGGTCGTCGGCCTCGACGCCCTTCTGCTTCAGCACCGGGATGGCGAAGGCCTCGATGATCTCCTGGCAGCGCCCGATCTGGACCTTCAGGTCGTCGGGGGCCGGCGGCCGGGTCGCCTTGTACTCCGGGTAGAGCTCGCGGCGGAAGGTGTCGCGGCCGGAGTCCATGGCGATGGCGAGCAGCGATGGGCGGCGCTCGCGCACCAGCCGTTCCAGCATGGTCACGGTGCCGAAGGTGGCGTTGGTCGGTTCTCCGCTCGGGCTCGAGAGCTCCCCGATGGCGTGGTAGGCGCGCAGGAGGTAGCTCGACAGATCGACCACGTAGAGGACCTCTGGGTCGGCCGGCGGAAACAGGTGCGTACCCATGCGCCCCCGCGTCTACCTCAGCGGCGACTCCGCGACGACCCTGGCCCCGCGGCCGGCTCGGCCTTTCGCCGAGGATCCCTCGCGATCTAGGGCAGCATCCTGGCGCCTGGCCGCTCGGCCAGGTACCCTACTCCCTCGGAATGGCCGACCCGACTGACGTCCCACCCGACGAGCTGGTCGGCGGCAAGTACAAGCTGACGCGGCTGCTCGGCCGGGGCGGCATGGGGTCGGTCTGGGAGGGTGTGCACAACAGCCTGGGCACGCACGTCGCGGTCAAGTTCATCGAGACCGAATTCGTGGACAGCCACGAGGCCCGCAGCCGCTTCGAGAACGAGGCGCGTGCCGCGGCCAGGCTGGTCAGCAAGCACGTGGTCAAGGTCTACGACCACGGCGTGATGAACGACGGCCGGCCGTTCATCGTGATGGAGTACCTGGCCGGCGAGCCGCTGGACGCCCGGCTCAGCAAGTTCGGCCGGCTGTCGCTGCAAGAGACGGCAGCGATCGTGCAGCAGGTCGCCCGCGCGCTCACCAAAGCGCACGAGGTCGGCATCGTGCACCGCGATCTCAAGCCCGAGAACGTGTTTCTGGTGCGCGACGACGAAGACGGCACCGAGGTCGCGAAGGTGGTGGACTTCGGCATCGCCAAGTTCACCGACAGCTCGAGCGGGCTGTCGTCCTCGACGCGGACGGGCTCGGTGCTGGGGACCCCTTATTACATGAGCCCCGAGCAGGCGCGCGGCTTGCGCAGCGTCGATCAGCGCTCGGATCTCTGGTCGCTCGTGGTCATCGCGTACCGCTGCGTGGTCGGCGCCCTGCCGTTCGTCGGCGAGGCGGTCGGCGATCTGCTGGTGCAGATCTGCGTCGCCCCAACGCCCATCCCGTCTCAGAAGGTGCCCGGCATCCCGCCGGCCTTCGACGCTTGGATCGCGCGGGGCCTGGCCAAGGAACCGGGGGAGCGCTTCCAGACGGCGCTGGAGGCCGCCGATGCGCTGGCGGTCCTGGCAGGGATCGGTCGCCCGCGCGTGCACTCCATCGAGGGCGCGCTGCCCTCGGCGCCGACCCAGATGGCGCCCATGCAGCACACGACGCCGCAGCGGGTCGAGGGCGTGACCGCTGCGCCGTTCACCACGCAAAACACTTTCCCGCAGCAGAAGAAGAGCCCGCTCGGGTTGTTCATCGGCCTGGGCGCCGGCGTGCTCGTGCTGCTCGGAGTGGGGACGATTTTCGCCGTTCGCGCCGCCAGCGGCGGCGCCGCCAGCGCCGAGAGCCCGATCGTCGCCGTGAGCGCTCCGTCCGAGACTGCCACGGGCCAGGTCGAGGCACCGCCCCCCGAGCCTTCGGTCGCGCCCGCGGTCGAGCCGCCGACCTCCGCCAGCGCCGAGCCGGAGACGCCGCCGGTCGCGGGCAAGACGCCCCGCACCACCAAGCCGACCACGAAGCCCACCACGGGCGGCGCGTCCAAGCCCACCACGGGCGGGACGTCCAAACCGACCACCGGCGGCAAGACCGGCGGCACGGACGTCGGGTACTAGCTGCCCGATCCTTGACCCCTAGCGCGGATCGGCCGTACGGAGGGCTATGCGCTTCTTGCCTCGCATCCTCGGCCGGGCGGTCTTCACGGGGCTGGTCGGCGCGACCGCGCTCGGCGCCAGCTTCACCGGCGCCCCGCCTGCACTGGCGCAGTCTGCGGCCGACAAGGCAACCGCCCGCCAGCTGGCCACCGAGGGAATCGATCTCTTCAAAGCCGGCAAGATCCCCGAGGCCCTCGACAAGCTCCAGCGCGCACAGCAGCTCTACGACGCGCCGGTCCACCTGATCTACATCGCGCGGAGCCACGCCCAGCTCGGCCAGTTCGTCGAGGCGGCTGAGGCTTACCGCCGGCTCGTGCGCACCCAGCTGCCGGACAACGCCCCGGCGGTCTTCAAGGACGCCGTCGCCGATGCGAAGAAGGAGCTGCCGGACGTCGAGCCGAAGATCGCCAGCCTGCGCATCGACGTCGAGCCCAAGGGTGTGCAGGGGCTGGAGCTGAAGATCGACGACGCCGCAGTCTCCAGCGCAGCGCTCGGCGTCGATCGCCCGGTCAACCCGGGCAGCCGCAAGATCACGGCCTCGGCGCCCGGCTACAAGCCGCTCGAGCAGACCCTGGAGCTCAAGCCCGGCGAGAAGAAGAAGCTCGCGCTCAGCCTGGAGGCCGACGGCTCCGGGGAGGGGAGCGGTGCGGGCGCCGGGAGCGGTGAGGGCGCGGGGTCGGGCGAGGGAGGTAAGGGCGAAGGCAGCGGACCCGCAGGCGACGAGGAGGCGAAGGGCAACTTCGGCTTCCTCGTGGGTCTACGGTTGGGGGCGGCGATCCCCGCGGGGCAGCTCGCCGAAGGGTACCCCATGAAGGACTACTTCGGTCCTGGCGCCGGCGTCGAGCTGCGCGCCGGGGTGCGCGTGTTCAAGCGCTACTCGGCGCTCCTGCTCGTGGGGGGCGAGAGCTACCAGCCCGGCGCCGCGCTGGAGAAAGGCCCCGCGAGCTCGGTCATCAAGGTGACCCCCGGCGGCAGCAACGCGGGTCTCGGACTGATGTACGCGGCGCCGCCCGGCAAGCTCGGACCGTTCGTCGAGCTCGACTTCTTGTTCCTGCACCGCTTCGAGGCGAAGCGGGACATCACCTGGCAGAACGACGTCAACGAGGACTGCGAGCAGACGCTGAAGGCGCACAGCACCGCCCTGCGCCTGTCGGGTGGGGTGCAGCTGCCGTTGACACCCTGGTTCCAGCTCTCGCCCTACGCCGGCGTCGCCTTCGGGCAGGTCACGGATTTCAGCGTCGACGACAGCTGCGGCGGTACGGTGCCCCTGGGCCCGAAGGACGCTACCGACACCTCGACGAAGAAGACCCCCTGGTGGGACGGCGGCAAGGCCGAGGACAAGCCCGCCGGGCACTTCGTGGTCACCCTCGGCGTCGGCGGCGACATCGTTTTCGGTGGCGACAAGCCCTCGAAATGACGATGTAAAGTGCGTTGCTACAACGCAGTGCAACAAATTACATCCCAGTGACGATCGCAGGAATTGCGGGTGTTACCTGAACACCGGTAACGCATGGAAACTGCTCTCGTCGTCCTCTACTTCGCGGTCCTGCTCCTGCTCTGTGGCTATGGCGTGCACCGCGCCCACCTGGTGCTGCTCGTTGCCCGCAACCGGCGTCGCCTCGCTCAGGCGGTCCGCACGCCGGAGATCGAGGAGTCCAAGCTGCCCAAGGTCACGGTGCAACTGCCCCTGTACAACGAGGCGACGGTCGTCGCTCGGCTGCTCGAGGCCACTGCCACCATCGACTACCCGCGTGATCGCCTCGAGATCCAGGTGCTGGACGACTCCACGGACGAGACGCGTTCGATTGCGGAGAACAAGGTCGCGGAGCTCCGGAAGAAGGGCATCGACATGGTCTACATCCGGCGCCCGAACCGCGTCGGTTACAAGGCGGGCGCCCTCGACTACGGCCTCGCGCGCGCCAAGGGCGAGCTGATCGCGATCTTCGACGCGGACTTCATCCCGCAACCCCGCTTCTTGCGCGACGTGGTCGGGCACTTCCAGAACGAGAACGTCGGCATGGTGCAGACCCGCTGGGGGCACCTGAACCGAAACCACAGCATGCTGACCAGCATCCAGGCGCTGATGCTCGACGGTCACCACCTGGTGGAGAACCGGGCGCGGTTCGGCGCGGGGCTCATGTTCAACTTCTCGGGCACGGGCGGCATCTGGCGGCGGCTGGCCATCCAGGAAGCCGGCGGCTGGCAGCACGACACGCTCACCGAAGACCTGGACCTCTCGTACCGCGCGCAGATGGCCGGCTGGCGCTTCGTCTACCGGCCCGACGTGATCACCCCGGCGGAGCTGCCGGAGGACATGTCGGCGTTCCGGGCGCAGCAGTTCCGCTGGGCGAAGGGCACGGTGCAGACGGCCCGCAAGCTGATGGGCCGGCTGATCTCCTCGCGCCTCACCTTTTCGCAGCGGCTCGAGGCGTTCTTCCACCTGACGCCTCACTTCGCGTACCCGTTGATGATGCTGCTGTCGGTGCTGCTCTTGCCGGCGTTGATCCTGATGCCGGCCACGGATCCGCGCATGATGCTGGTGGTGGACCTGCCGCTGTGCATCGGTGCGACCGGGTCGCTGGCGGGGTTCTACATCGTGGCGGAGAAGGCCCAGGGGCGCTCGGCCTGGATGGCGGTGCGGCGGCTGCCCATGCTCATCGCGCTGGGCGCGGGACTGGCTCCCCACCTCTCGCGGGCGGTTCACGAGGGCCTGAAGAGCATGTCCGGCGAGTTCGTGCGCACCCCGAAGAAGGGCATCGTTGCCGGGCGCTACCGCCAGCACGCGGAGCTGCCGCTGCTCGAGATCGGCCTGGCGCTGCTGAGCGCCGCCAGCGTGATCGCCTCCATCGAGACGGGGCACTGGTTCGCCGCCCCGTTCGCCTCGCTCTTCATGCTCGGCTACTCCTACGTGGCCTGGCTGGTGGTGGCGGAGCAGGTCGCGGTGCGCCGCGCGGTGCTCGCGCGGGCGTCGAACCCGCCGGCCGAGGCGGTCGAAACCCCCGCCATGCCGCGGGCTGCCTGACGGTGCTCCCGGCGCGAGTCATACCCTCGCGTTTGTCATGGACTTTCCGTCGCGGCCTTGTACTATGACCCTACCCTGACGACCGATTCCCGGGCGGTTTCCGGGCGGTCAGCCCCAGCGGGGCGAGAAGGGGGATGGTGATGACCAAGGCCGACATCGTCCAGGCGGTTTATGCGCGGCTCGGGGGCTTCTCCAAGAAGGAGTCGGCCGATCTCGTGGACTTGGTCTTCGAGACCATGAAAGAGACGCTGGGTCGGGGCGAGAAGATCAAGATCTCCGGCTTCGGCAACTTCGTGTTGCGGGACAAGCGCCAGCGCCAGGGGCGCAATCCCCAGACCGGCGATCCCATCGTGATCACCGAGCGCCGCGTGCTGAACTTCAAGGCGAGCCAGCTGCTCAAGCAGGCGCTCAACGAGGAACGCAGCGCGGCCCTCGGCTCGGCGCCGATGGCGGCGGTTGCCGAGAAGGAGTGAGGCAGTGGGCGACATCCCGGTGAAGCTCTACTACCGCATCGGCGAGGTCGCCGAGATCGTCGGGGTCGAGCCGCACGTGCTGCGCTACTGGGAGACCGAGTTCCGGTCCATCCGGCCTGGCAAGAGCGCGAAGGGCCAGCGCGTCTACTCCCGGCGCGACGTGGAGAAGCTCTTGAAGGTCAAGGATCTGCTCTACTCCCACGGGTTCACCATCGCCGGCGCGCGCAAGCGCCTGCGCGAGGTGCACGAAGAACCGGCCGCTCCGGCAGCGCCGGCGAACCCCCCTCCCGCAGCCTCGGCTGTTCGCCAGAGCCTCCTGGGACTGCGCGCCGAGGTGCTTGGAATGCTGGCCGAGCTGGGGGGCGAACGCTTGAACGAACGCCCGACCGAGGCCGAGGGGCGTTTTCTGTCCGAGCCGCGCTTGACTCCTCCCGGCTGAACGACCACACCGGTCCGACACACTATCCCCGCATTGGCCGGGGACGACGAGGAGTGCCGACGGATGGCTGAAGGTCTGAACCGCGTGTTCTTGCTGGGGAATCTAGGGGCCGATCCCGAGCTCAGGGTCACCAATTCCGGGCAGGCCGTGCTCAAGATGCGGCTCGCGACCAGCGAGACCTATCTGGACAAGAACCGCGTCCGTCAGGAAAAGACGGAGTGGCACAACGTGGTGGTGTGGGGGAAGCGCGCGGAGGCGCTCGGTAAGTTCCTGACCAAGGGCTCGCGCCTGATGGTCGAGGGCAGCCTGCGCACGTCCAGTTACGACGACCGTGAAGGCAACAAGCGCTACAAGACCGAGATCGTCGCCAACAACATCATCTTGTCCGGCGGCGGAGGTGGCGGCGGCGGCGGACGCGGAGGTGGCGGCGGCGCTCGAGA
Organism: Polyangiaceae bacterium; assembly: GCA_015075635.1. Classification (NCBI taxonomy): domain Bacteria; kingdom Pseudomonadati; phylum Myxococcota; order Polyangiales; family Polyangiaceae; species Polyangiaceae bacterium. The sequence continues at coordinate 3,482,000 of JABTUA010000001.1, read as the reverse complement.
CGACTATGGTGCTCCCGATGACCAAGCACCGGCGGCCCAGGGCGGTGGCGGCTACGACGATGCAGACTACGGCGGTGGTGGCGACGACGACATCCCGTTCTGACTCGACTCGCGCCGCGTTGGCTCGGGCAGCGAAGCCGCGCGCGCGGCGCCGGCTCGTGCTCTGGTACGCGAGCGCGCTGATGTGCCTCGGTGCGCCCGCGTGCACCGACAAGACCCAGGGGCCGGCGGACGCGGCCGTGCTGGCCGTCGATCTTCCGCCGGTGCCGAAACCGGCGGACCTCGCGGTGACGTTCGTGATCGGAAAGCCCGGTGAGACGTGGACGAAGCTGCGGGAGACCGGCGGCGGGCCGGCCCGGCTCCTGCCGCAGAGCTTCGGCTTGCTGGTGGCCACGATGCTGGGGCTGCCGGCGGCGGCTGCCGACGCCATCGATCCCGACTTCGCCATGACGGGGGCGGCCACTTCCGACGAGCAGGGCGCCGTCCAGGTCGCGGTGGCCATCCACGTGCGCAGCGGACGCGAGCTCCTGGCACGCCTCACCGCCGGTGCGGACGCTCCCTATGCGGCGCGCGAAGACGCTCCGAGCAGCGTGACGCTGCTCGAGCCAAAGGCGGGCAAGGCGCCGACCGGAGTTGCGCTCGGCTTGTCCGGCAACTTCTTGCTCGCCGCGCGACAGGCCTCCGAGCTGACCAAGGTGGGCCCCTACGCGGCACGGACGCTGCCGAAGGAGCCGATGCCGGCGCGCCCGATCTCGATGAGCTTCGAGAAGCGAGCGCTCGGCGGGCCCATCGCCGAGGCCATCCGCGCCGCGTGGAAGAACAAGAAGGCCGAGCTCGAGAAGCTCGACGACGCGAACCGGCAGAAGCACGGCGGCCGGACGCCAGACTTCGGCGATCCCCGGGCCGCGCTCACCGGGCTGACCTCCGCCGTCGAGGCCTTCCTGGCGGTGCTCGGGAGCTCCGCTTCGGGGCGGCTCGTCGCGGAGCCGTTCGGCGACCGCCTCGAGGTCGTCGCCGAGCTCGACGCGGAGCCGACCGGTGCCGCGGCGGAGACCTTCGCGGCCTTCAGCGTCGGCGACGCGCTGCCCATCGCCGCGCTGCCGTCGCTCACCCCCATCGTCATCCTCACCCGCACCACGGCCGAGACGCGCCAGGCGTCCGCCAAGAACATGGAACAAGGCATCGGCGGGTTGTTCGGCGATCGTCTGGTGGCCTCGGACCGCGACAAGATCAAGGGCGTGCTGGAGAAGCTGGCGCAGGGGCGCGGCGACTGGGAGACGTACGGCGTGTACCTGGACGCGGGCAAGGGTGGCCTGCTCTACCGCGCGCAGACGACCGATCCGAAGGCCTTCGACGCCGGTGCCAAGGATCTGTTCAAGCTGCTCTCGATCAAGGCGCTCGCGGAGCCGCTCCGGCAGTTCGCCGGGGACACCAGCGTGAAGCAGAGCACGGCAGAGGTCCCGGGCGTCCCGGGCACGACGCAGCGAACTCTGATCGGCCTCAAGCCGAGCCCGATGCGCGCGGCCAACGACAAGACCGGGAAGGTGAGCACCGAGGTGCAGAACCTCGAGATCCTGTGGGCGCACCAGGGTGGCAAGGTGCTCGGCGCGGGTTCTCCCGACGCGGTCCCGATCCTGGGCGCGCTGGTCGCGGCGGAGTCCGAGCCGAAGTCGACGCACCAGAGCGACGCGAAGGTCGCGGCGGCCCTCGGGCGCGTGAAAGACGCGTCGTTCGTGGTGCTCGTCCAGCCCCTACGGCTCGGCGGTGGCGCGAGCGCGACGCCGAGCTCGCCGGTCGTTCTGAGCCTGGGGCGCAAGGACCGCACGGGCTTTGTCCGCGCAGAAGCAGACCAAGCCGCCCTCGAGACGGTGCTGAAGAGCGTGGCCCTGGGCAAGTAGTGTAGAATCCGCGCATGGCACGAAGCGCCGTCGTGACCCTCCAGCGCCTCTTCACACTCGGTATCGCGGTCTCGTTGGGGGCGTTGCTCCTGCCCGCCGGCTGCGGGCGCAGCCCCCTCGAATTCGACGAGACCGAGCCGGGGCCGGACGGCGCCGCGGGGACCGGCGCCGGTGGCACCGGAACCGGCGGCTTCGGTGGCGGCTTCGGCGGCCTGCCCGCCGGTGGCGGCTTCGGCGGCACGGGCGGTGGGATCGGCGGCACGAGCGGCTTCGGCGGCACGAGCGGCTTCGGCGGCACCGCCGGCTCCGGCGGCACGAGCGGCTTCGGCGGCACGAGCGGTTTCGGCGGCTTCGGCGGCTCGCCGGGCTGCGGTCCTTGTGCCGGTTGCTGTGACGCCGCGGGCGTGTGCCGCAAGGGCGACGAGACCAACGCCTGCGGTACGACGGGCGTCGCGTGCTTCGACTGCGGCCAGGTGGGCTTCGGCTGCGTCGGTGGCAAGTGCGAGGGGCCGCCGCCGAAGTGCGGGCCGGCCAACTGCAGCGGCTGCTGCGACGCCAAGGGCGCTTGCCGCAACGGCGCCGAGTCCGACGCCTGCGGCAAGAGCGGCGGCGTCTGCGACGACTGCCTCGCGAAGGGGCAGGGCTGCAGTGCCGGCGTCTGTCAGGGCGCGCCGCCGATCTGCGGACCGGGCAACTGCGGCGGATGCTGCGATGCGAACGGCAAGTGCGTCACCGGAGTGACCGACTCCGCCTGCGGTGCCGGAGGCAAGAAGTGCGAAGCCTGCGCGTCGCCGAAGAAGTGCTCGGTCCCTGGCAACTACTGCGCCTACCTGCCGACCTGCGGCGCGCTCACCTGCCCGAGCGGCTGTTGCGACGCGCAGGGTCAGTGCAAGGACGGCAACTCGAACACCGAGTGCGGCGTGAACGGCACCAAGTGTGGCGACTGCACGGCGTCGGGCAAGAACTGCGCGCCCCAGGGGTTCTGCTACAGCGGGCCGCATTGCGGCTCCGACAACTGCGCGGGCTGCTGCGACGGCACCGGGCAGTGTCGCCCCGGCGGGGCCAACCAGTTCTGCGGCCAGTACGGTACGCTCTGCGACAACTGCGGGGCGAAGGGACAGACGTGCACGGGTAACGTGTGCAGCTCCGGCGGCGTCTGCCCAGCGCCCTACGCTGGTTGCGCTCCCGGCACCGTCACGCCGCCCCCGGCTTCATACAAGGCGTGCAGCGCTCCACAGCTCGGCACCATCGCCGCGGCGTGCAAGGGCGAGGGTGGGAATCCCGCCTGTGGCGATGCGTTCCAGAAGCTCTTGTCGAGCGATCCGGGCTGCTACGACTGCCTGATCCAGTTCGCCACCGAGGCAGCGTACGCGCGCTGTCTGGCGCCGTTCCTGACGCCCACCTGCAACAACTCGCTGACGTGTGCGCTCCAGTGCTCGAACACTTCGTGCAACCAGTGCCCCGCGTCGCAGGAAGAGCAGTGTCGCGACGGGCTGTTCGCGCAGGGCGGCGTGTGCCGGCCGTACATCAACGGCTACTACTGCGCGCAGGCCGCGTTGTCCGGGCCCGCGGCGTTCTGCGAGTTCGGCGGCGATGTGGGCCAGTGGATCGGTAAGGTCGGCGCCTACTACTGCGGCGGAGGCTGAGCGCTTGGGACGACGCGGCTACGACGAGGTCACCCTGGTCACGGGGTTCCCGAACTTCCGCGCGCGGAAGATGCTGGAGTACCTGGTGTCGGTCGAGCCTCGTTCGCTCTTCTACCTGGTGGTGCGGAGCAAGTTCGAGAAGGAGGCCAGCGCGGTCCTGGCCCAGCTCCCCAAGGGTCAGCGCGAGCGCGTGGTGCTGATCGAGGGCGATGCGGCCGCGATGGACCTCGGTCTGAGCGGCGCCGAGTACCGCACCCTGGGCGCGGAGATCGATCGTGTGCACCACCTGGCGCAGATCACCTACCCGGGTGTGCCCCGGGAGGTCACCGAGCAGACGAACCTCGGAGCGATGCGCGAGGTCATCGAGCTCACGCGCTGCTGCAACAACGTGCGCGCGATCGTCGTCCACTCGACGGCGATGGTGAGCGGCAACCGCGAGGGCCTGGTGCTCGAAGACGAGCTGAACCGAGGGCAGACCTTCCGCACGCCGGTGGAGGAGACGCTGGCCCGCGCCGAGCGCTTGGCGAAGCGGGCGTCGCCGGCGTTGCCGGTCATCGTGCTCAGGCCGACCTGGATCGTCGGCGACTCGACCAGCGGCGAGATCGAGCGCTTCGACGGCCCCTACCTCTTGATGCTCGTGATCGTCACCTCGCCCCAGGAGCTCCCGGTACCCCTGCCGACGCGCGGCGACGCTCTCTTGCACCTGGTTCCCATCGACTACGTCGTGCGTGCAGCCCACCACATCGGCCGTCAATCCAGCGCCATCGGCCGCACCTTCCACCTGGCCGACCCGCGGCCGCTGACGGTGCGGCGCGTGTTCGAGCTCGTGGCGGCCAGCGGAGGCAAGCGCTTGCCCGGCGGTTTCATCCCGACTCAGGTCACCAAGGCGCTCTTGTCGGCGCCCGGGCTCGGCTTGTTCGCCAAGAGCCCGCGCGCGTTCGTGGACATGCTGGCCACGCCGGTGCGCTACGACACGCGCAACACCGATGAGCTCCTGAAGGGGACGTCGATCCGCTGTCCCCCGTTCGAGAGCTACGTGGACACGTTGGTCTCCTACGTGCGACGCCGGGTGCAGGAGCGACGCATCCAGAGTGAAACGGAACGTCTCGGTGAGATCGAAGACGCCCTCTTCTGAGCTGCCTTCGCTCGCCGTCTCGCTGCTGGCGGCCGTCCTGGCCATCACCTGCTCGGCCGGAACGCTCGGTCCCGCGCGCCCCGTGGCTGCCGTGAGCGCGAGCGGCGCGCAGGCGCCGACCGCGGCTGCCCCGCCTTCGAGCGCGCCGGCTCCGGTTGCGAGCGCGGAGCCGCCGAGCGCGGATGCCGGAGTCGCCAAGCCTACCGGGCTCGCTCTCTCCCGCTTCGCGGCGGCGCTGGGCGCCCTCGCCCGTCGCGAGCGCACGACTCACGTGCGGATTGCCTGGCTCGGCGACTCGCACACGGCGGCCGACTACCTCACCCACGCGGTGCGACGCCCGCTGCAGGAGCGCTTCGGCAACGGCGGACCCGGCTTCGTGCAACTCGGCGTCGAGCCCTACCGCCACGCGCTGCTCAAGGTGGGGCGCGAGGGCAAGTGGCGGCGCGAGCCATCGTCGCCTGCCGGCAGCATGAAGCAGCTCGACGGGATCTTCGGTCTGGGTGGGCAGCGCGCCGTGCCCGAGAGCGCCGATGCGCGTGCCAGCGTCGAGCTCCTGGGCAAGGCCTCCCAAGGCAGGACGCGCTTCTCGCTGATGTACCGCGCGGCGGCGGCCGATCGCCTGCTCATGACGATTCGCGGCACGACCCAACGCGAGACAGCCGGCCCCAAGTCGGGACGCAGCGTGGGAGCGCTGCGCCACCACGACATCGAGGCCGACGCGCCCGCCACGCTGGACCTCGGCGTGAGCGCGGGGGCGGCGGAGGTCTTCGGGGTGCTCATCGAGAGCACCACGCCCGGCGTCGTGCTGGACACCCTGGGTATCAATGGCGCGCGCGCCGCCACGCCGCTCGCCTGGAACGACGCGGAGTGGCGTGCGGCGTTAGCCGACCGGGATCCCGCGTTGGTCGTCGTCGCCTACGGGACCAACGAGGCCGCGTCGACCCTGGAGGGGACGCGCTACCAGAAGTCCCTGGAGGAGCTGGTGGCGCGCATCCGGGGCGCCGCGCCCGGCGCCGACTGCCTGCTCGTGGGCCCACCCGACATGGCGACCCCGAGCGGCGAGAGCGCGCCGCGCGCGATCGAGTTCGACCAGATCGCCAAGGCCACGGCGGCGCGGGTCGGCTGCGCGCACTTCAGCGCGCTCTCCGCGATGGGAGGCGAGGGGAGCTTCGCGCGCTGGGCCAAGGAGAAGCCGCCGCTCGCGGCGCGGGACGGCGTGCACCTCGGGCCCAGCGGCTACGAGCGCTTGGGCGCGGCGCTGGCCGAGCAGCTGCTCGCTACGGCTTCCCCCGCGCCGTGAAGGCGTCGTAGCCCTGCATCAAGGCGCGGTAGATCCAGTTGCCGATCACCTCGGAGCCGACTCCGGTCGGGTGGGTCAAATCCGCCTGGCCGAGCCCGCGCCCGACCCACGCCGCCATGCTGCCCGAGCCGCCCATCGCCCTGTAGGTGTCGAAGAATGCGCAGCCCGCGGCAGCCGACGCCTTCTTCTGCTCCGCCACGATGGCTGGGATGACTGCCATGGTCGAGAGCGTCGTGCCCTTCTTCTCCGCCCGGTCCATCGCGCCGAGCACCAGGCAGCCCATCTCGGGGCGGGCGCGCTTGCCCTGCTCGAGCACGTCCTTCATCGTGCGGAAGTACTCGTCCATCGGGTACGCGAAGCCGTCTCCGCTCTCGTTGGCGCCGAACTGGTAGATCAGGAGATCCGGCTTGCGCCAGCGCAACGTGTCGGCCCAATGTGCGTCGTCTTGTTTGTCCAGGAAGCGCACCCGCGCGCCCTGGATCCCCACCGCGTCGAGGACGATGCCGGGGCCGTCTCGCTCCATCACCACGCCGAACGCGCGCGTGGTTCCGGCGGTGGTGACCAGCTCGAGCTCGTGTTCGCCGTCCGGGACCCTGAGCTCTTCGTACGCGACCTCGACGGCGGCCCCGCTCGTGTCGAGCTCTTTCACGTCGGCGCCGTCGATGCGCAGCTTCGCCTTGCCGCCTCCGGGCTCTCTGACGTAGGCGACGACGAAGCGCGAGACGGCGCGGCCGTAACTGCCCGTCTTGGCGGTGCCGAAACGCGCGCGGGAGCCCGGCGGTGCCCGGAACGACACACCGCCCAGACCGTACAGGCCGTCCGGGGAGAGCGGGCCGACGATGCGGCTGACCAGCCAGCCGCTGGACGAGAAGCGGCTGACGTCGTTGTGGAAGTACGCTGGCCAGGCGTTCGCCATCAGCATGAAGCCGTGGCCGGCGTCGCCGAACTGCTTCTGGAGCTTTCGGCGCAGCGTGCCCGAGACGTAGTCGCTGGTGACGATGGAGTCGCCGAAGTGCACCACGCGCGTGATCGCGCCGGGCTCCTTGGCGACGGTGCGCGCGAGCGCGCGGTAGAAGGGTGCCAGCCCCGTGTCGCCCGGATCTTCCAGAGGCACCGGCGGCTTCTCGGCGTCGATGGCGGGAAGCGCGCTCTCGCCCGCATGCTTCTGCGCGATGGGCCCGTGCGCGGAACGCGGCAGCTCCACGTGCTCCGGCTGCGCCAGCTCGGGTCGCGCGCGCGTCTCCGTCTCGAGCTCGGCCTGGCCCAAGGTGAGCACCGGCGGGGCGACGCCGAGCGGCGCCTCGCTCGAGCTCTGCGTCGCCGGCGCGCCGGAGAGGCGGAGCTTCTCGAACGCGGGGACGAGCTCGGCGATGCCGGCCAGCGCGCCCAGGCAGAGCACCGCGAGCACCGGCCGCGAAGCCAGGGCCGAGCGCGGGCTCTGGGTCACGGGTCCTCGGATGCGGACGTCGCTCATGGCGCGCGCGCTCTCGACTTTCGCGCTCAGTTCACGCAGCTCATGTCGCCCAGCTGGCGACACAGCGCCTTGAGCATGCGCAGCTCGCTGTCGCTGGCCTTACCGGAAGCCGCCTTGGCTTTGAGCGCGTTCTTGGCGGAGGTGAGCTTCGCGCGGTCGCCGCTCTGGGCCAGATCCTTGACGTCGGGGCCGGACTCCGTCGCGCTCGGCTTGGGCTTCGGCGCCGCGATCTCCGGCTTCTTCGGCGTCTTGCCGGTGCCCGCCGGCTTCTCCGCGAAGGGATCGTTGCGCACGATGCCGCCGGAGAGCGCCGGCGCGGTGGTCCCGGTGGGCTCGGCGGTGCCGGTGCCCTCGGGCTTGGGTGCGCTCGGAAGCTCGGAGGGATCGACACCCTGGTCGAGCGCGGCGATCTCGTTGTTGGCGCGCTTGCGGCGCACGGAGTCGACGCTCGTGGCCTTGGCGACACGCTCGAGCAGCGCGCGCTTCTTCGTCAGGTCCGGCTCGCGGCTGGCGAGGTCGAGGAGCATGTCCGCCCAGCGCGCCTCGATGTCCTTGAACTCGGCCGATTGGCGCGCGTTGCTGTTCTCGGGGATCTCCGCGATCACCTTGTTGTGCGCACCCTCGACGTCGCCGTTCTGGACCATCTGCATGGCATCGAGCAAGACCTGGGTGGTCGGATCGTTCGCCTGCGCGCCGGTCTCGCCCGCACCGCCCTGGCGATTGCCGAGGGCGACCATGCCGATCATCACCAGCACCCCGAGGAACGCCAGGCCGGCGACCGCCTTGAGGATGGGCGGGATGCCCGCCGTGGCCGCGGTGCGGCGCTCCATGCCGACGCCCGGCGCCGGGGTGTGGCGCTCGAGCATCGCCGGCCCAATCGGCCCGATCTGAGTCGTGGGGTCCGCGCCCGGGTGGTAGATCTGACCCGCGGGAATGAACTTGAATACGACGTCACCGAGCTCGATGGTGTCGCGTGCGTCGAGCAAGCTGCGCTTGAGATCGACGCCGTTGACCCTGAGGCCATTGGCGCTCTCGCGGTCGACGATCTCGTAGCGCCCGTCGCCCAGCGCCTGAATCTCCGCGTGGACCCGGCTCACCGAGGCGTGGTTGACCGAGACCTCGCACTCCTCGCCTCGACCGATCACGACGCGGGGCCCCGCCAGCGCGAACTCAGCGCCCGGTGTCGGACCTGCGAGCATGACCAGGCGATCGGGCTGGCTCATCAGCGACTGCGCCCGTGGCACCGCCGGCGCGGTCGACTTGTTGTACGCCGCGGTCGAGACTTGCTCGTCCGTGATCTCGAGCCGGTAGTCGCCGACTTGAACCAGATCGCCGTGCTCGAGCTTCTGCGGCTCGCTGACGCGAACCCCGTTGACGTAGCAGCCGTTGTAGCTGGCCAGGTCGTCGAAGATCCAACCGGTGCCGTTGCGGGTGAGCTTCGCGTGCCGACGCGAGATGTTGCGTTCGGTCAGCCGGACGGTGTTCTCCTCACCCCGTCCGATCGAGTACTCGTCGCGCACGAGATTGACGACCGTCTTGTTCGTCTGGTCGTCCTCGATCGAGAGCTTCCACATCGTCTGACTGCCTGGATCCTGCCGCGAAAGCGCCGCCCCGCCAACGGCGGCAGAGGCGTAAGGAAATTTTGCATGTCTTTCCGGATGTTTCCAGGAATTTAGCCAGGGGCCTCGGGAAGCCCGGTGGAAGCGCCGATGCCGGTCAACCCGAACAGGGCGTCCTGCACCCGCGGGCGCGCGCGGCGGATCTCGACGTGCTCGCGGGTGGGGTGAACGCGATTCGTGAGCAGCGCCGTGACGATCTCGGCGTCGGGGTCGCACCACAGGCTCGTACCCGTGAAGCCGAGGTGCCCGAAGGTGCGCGGGCCGAGCTTCGTCCCTGCCGCAGACCCGGGGCCGGACACGCCGTCGAACCCCGCGCGAAGGCTCGAGCCGGGCCGCTCTCGCACCAGAAGGTCCGCGGTGGTCGCTGGGAGGAGGCTCGGCGCGCGCCCCGCCAGCAGGTCGAGCATGGCCGCGCCGAAGCGCGCGACCGCCTCGGCGGTCCCGAAGAGCCCCGCGTGACCCGAGCAGGCGTGCCCGCTCAGGGCCCAAGCGTTCTCGTCGTGGACGACGCCCGAGATCAGCCCGCCGCGCCAGGGGACGATCTCGGTCGGCGCCACGCGGGCGCAGAAATCCGGCACTTGAGCCAGCGCCTGGCGAGCCGAGCCGAGCCAGAGGCCGAGTGGAGCGGCGACCTCGGCCTGGATCAGCGCGTCGAGCGGACGGCCCACGGCACGCTCGACGGCGGCGCCGAGCAGCAAGTAGCCGAGGTCGCTGTAGACGGGCGGGAAGCCAGCGCTGGGCGCCGCGCCCGCGGCCTCCGGGCGTCGGGCCCGGCTCGCTTCGCGAAGCGCGGCCGCGCGCGAGAACGGGGCGCCCGAGAGGAGCGGCGCGAACAGCGGCCGGTGCGCCTCCAGCCCCGCGCGGTGGGCCAGGAACAGCTCCAGCGGAAGCTCGGCGCTCTCGGTCCCCCGGACCTCGGGCAGGTGACGCCCCAGCGGGTCGGCCAGGGACAGGGCGCCCGCGGCGTCCAGGCGCGCCAGGGTGAGTGCCAGCACCGGCTTGGTCACCGACGCGAGGTCGTAGGGTGTCTCGGGACAAACAGCGCGCTTTGTGGCGTGATCGAGGAACCCAGCGCTGCCCAGTCGGATCCGCCAAGCGCCCGAGCGCCGCTCCGCGAGCGCCAAGCTCGCGCCGGGCGCGACACCCGTGGCGACGACTAGGGTCTCTGCGATCTGGGAGAGCGCGGGGTCCGCGATCATGGCCGGCCTTTTGACGCTTCGACGGGGAGGCCGCTATGCTTCTGTCGCCGGCAAAGGCACCCGGTCAAGATCAGCATGGCAGAGTTTGCTTGGGAAGCGCGCGCCCGAACGGGGGAAGTCCGCAAGGGCGTGATGGAGGCGGATAGCGAAGACGCCGTCAATCAGCGCCTCCGACAGCAGCAGCTCAACCCGGTCAAGGTCAAGAAAAAGGCCAAGGACATCTCGATCACGATCGGGTCCGGCGTCACGACCAAGGACCTGGTCACGTTCACCCGCCTGTTCGCCACGATGATCGACGCCGGCCTGCCCTTGGTGCAGTGCCTCGACATCTTGAGCGGCCAGCAGACCAACAAGATCTTCGCCGGCGTGCTCCGGGACGTGAAGAACTCCGTGGAGCAGGGCGCGTCCTTCAGCGACGCTCTGCGCAAGCACCCCAAGGTCTTCGACGAGCTGTTCGTCAACTTGGTTCACGCCGGCGAGGTCGGCGGCATCTTGGACACCATCATGCAGCGCCTCTCCGTCTACCTGGAGAAGCGCCAGAAGCTGGTCCGTCAGGTGCGCGGCGCGATGGTCTACCCGAGCATCGTCATCGTCATCGCCGGCGGTGTCATGACGGTCCTGCTCACCTTCGTGATCCCGGCCTTCGAGCGCATGTTCGCCGACTTCGGCGGCGGCAAGGACGCCCTGCCCAAGCTGACTCAGATCATCGTCGCCATGTCGCACGGCTTCGTCAGCTACCTGCCGTTCATCGTCGTCGCGCTGCTGATCGGCACTGGCTCGTTCATCTACTTCTACCGCACGCCCGGCGGGAAACGCGCCGTGCACTCCGCGCTGCTCAAGGCGCCGATCATGGGGCCGGTGCTGCGCAAGATCGCGGTGGCGCGCTTCACCCGCACCCTCGGAACGCTGCTCCAGTCCGGTGTGCCGATCTTGGACGCGCTGGACATCTGCGCGCGCACCAGCGGCAACGTCGTCATCGAGTCGGGGATTCAGCACGTTCGGACCAAGATCAGCGAAGGCAAGAACATGGCCGAGCCGCTGAGCGAGACCAAGGTCTTCCCCGACATGGTCGTGCAGATGATCGCGGTCGGCGAGCAGACCGGCGCGCTCGACCAGATGCTCAACAAGATTGCCGACTTCTACGAGGAGGAGACGGACATCGCCGTGGCCGCGATGACCAGCGCCATCGAGCCGATCCTGATGGTCGGCGTGGGCGGCATGGTCGGCGTGGTGCTGATCGCGATGTACCTGCCGATCTTCTCGCTGGCCGGTAACATCAAGGCGGACTGACGGCCGGCAGCGCGTGCCCGTCCGACTAGGGATCCCGGAACAGCTCGCGGGCGCGCCGCTGCCCCGGCGTCTGGCCTGGGTCACCGCGGCAAGGCTGCTGTTCCTCACGGCAGCGCTGGGGGTGATCGGCACGTTCTACCTGCGCGGCGCGGGCCCGGAGACCATCAGCGTGCGCATCGGCTGGGCGACCCTGGCCTTCGCGTTCGCGAGCGCCGGCGTGTACGCCGCCGTGTTGCGCAGTGGCCGCGGGCTCGAGCTCATGGCGCTGGCGCAGCTGGTGGTCGATCAGGCCACCTGGACCGTCTTGGTCTACTTGTCCGGCGGCGCGGCCAGCGGGGCGACCTCGTTCTATGGCTTGACCTGCGTGGCCGGCGCAGCGCTGAGCGGGCTCCGGGGCGCGGCGGTGGCGGCGGTCTCCGGGGGGCTCTTCTATATCGGCCTGGTCACCTTGCTGGCGCGGCGTTGGCTGGTTCCGCCTGCCGATCAGCCGCTGGCGATGTACCGACTCTCGCGCGACGAGCTCGTCTACTACGTCCTGGTCACACTGCTCATGCTGGCGGTGGTGACGCTCCTGTCCGGGTACCTGGCCGAGCGCTTGCGCATCGCCAGCGGCCGGCTGGTCCTGGCCGAGGAGCGTGCCGACCGCGCGGAGCGCATGGCGGCGCTCGGTCGCCTCGCCACGGGCCTGGCGCACGAGATCCGCAACCCGCTCGGCTCGATCGCCGGTTCCATCCAGCTCTTGCGCGAGAGCCCCGCGCTGTCGGAGGAGGACAAGGAGCTCTGCGACATCGTGCAGCGCGAAGCGGCACGCTTGGACGACTTGGTCACCGACATGATGGACCTCACCCGACGGCGCGAGCCGGAGTTGGCCGACGTGGACGCGGCGCAGGTCGCCAGGGAGGTGGTGTCGCTGGCATCCAAGTCCGGGCGAGGGGTGTCGGACGTCGGCCTCGTGTACGAGGGCGTGGAGGGGGCGGTGGTGCGGGCCGATGCCGCCCAGCTGAAGCAGCTGATTTGGAACCTGGTGCGGAACGCGGTGCAGGCGTCGAGCGCGGGGGACGTGGTGACCGTCACGCTCGCCGTCGAGGACGACCGCGCCTCGCTGGCGGTCTCGGATCACGGCCCGGGAATCGACGAACAGGCCCGAGATCGGCTGTTCGACGCCTTCTTCACCACCCGCAGCCACGGTACCGGTGTGGGGTTGGCGGTGGTGAAGTCCATTGCCGACGCCCATGGTTTCGCCCTGGACGTGGAGAGCGAACAGGGCCAGGGGGCGACGTTCCGGGTGCAGCTCGGAGCGGTCCAGGCCACCGGGCCGACTGCGGCCCGGCCGGCGCCGGCGTGAACCAGCGTCGGCGTGCGCCTGCTTCACGGATCAGGGGTTTGGCTGGCCCGGGGCGGTCGTCAGCGGCGCCCCTCAGCGACTAAGTGCTCGGATCTTCTACGGTCGAGGCCCCGAAGTGAAGCTTTGGCATCCGAGTTGCGTAATACGGGACAGGAGACCCCAAGAGGAAAGCATGTCACGCCGCCGTTGGTTCCAGCTTCTGGTCGTTCTTTCGTTGCTGCTCGGCTTCTCGTCGCCTGCTCTGGCGGACGACGGTGCCGAAGCCGCGCTCAAGGCCAAGCAGAACGAGCTCGCCGCTCAGCTGAAGAAGGGCAAGGCGGCGGACGGGAAGAAGATGGATCAAATCTTCGACGAGCTGCTCGACTACGACACCCTCGCGAAGGACTCCCTCGGCAGCCACTGGGACGAGCGCAGCGACGCGGAGAAGAAGGAGTTCCAGGACGTCCTCAAGCGCCTGGTCAAGAACGCTTACCGCAAGAACCTGAAGAAGACCCTCAACTACGAGGTCACCTACGAGGGCGTGCTCGAGGCCAAGAAGGGCGTCCTGGTCAAGACGGTGGCGAAGAACAAGACCAACTCCCGGGAGGAGCCCGTCCACATCGACTACGCCATGCACAAGCTCGACGGACGCTGGGTGGTGGGGAACATCGTGACCGAGGGCGCCAGCCTGGTGGGCAACTACCGCAGCCAGTTCGGCCGAGTCATCAAGAAGAACGGCTTCGCCGAGCTGATGCGCCGGATGAAGAAGAAGGCTGACAAGGAAGGCGCCTGAGCAGCCAGGTGGCCGCCGCGCGCGGGCCGAGCTCCGGCCCGCGCAGGCGTTTTGTGGCCCCGTGCTTCGATAAGCGCTCGAGGGAGAGCCCCCGCGCGGGTTGCCCCCAGCCGCGAGCGACCTGATACGATTGTGCCAGAGTGGCGTCGCAGTCCGAGCGGTCTCCCGGCGAAAGCCCGAGCGGGCCTCTGGCCGAGCTCGCGCTCGCGCCCGAGCTCGCCGACCAGCGCGTGCCGCTCCGGCTCACCGCCACCCGCGGCGCGCTCGGTATCGAGCTGTACGAGCCGGTGGAGGTGGGCCCCCTGGAGCTCACTTTGCTGTCGGCGACGCTGCCGGGGCTGCGCTTCCCGGTGGACCTGTCCGGCGGTGTCCCCGTGTTCCGACATCGCCGCGGCGAGCTCGAGCGATTGGAGATCAGCGCGAGCTTCGCGCTCTTGTCCTCGTGGCTGACGCCTCGCCTCCGAGACGTGGTCGGGCCGCTCGAGCGGGCCCCCACGGTGTGGGCGGTGCCTCAGGGCGTCGCGCTGGGGCTGTCGGGCGCCCGCGGGGCGCTGGCGTTCGATCTACTCTGGGCACCTCTCCACGGCGACGCTCGCTTCGTCCTCAGCCACGTGCGAGGTGCGGGGCTGGACGCGCCGGCACTGGGACACGCGCTGCACGCGGTGGACACGCTGTTCGCGGGCTTGGCCGAGCGTCACGGGCGCATCGTCACCGTCAAGGCGGTGGCGCAGCGCCTCACCCGAGCGGTGCTGCCCGCCATCGGCGCCAGAGCGCCAGCGACTACCCGCGTGCGCTTCGGCGAGCTCGAGACGCTCGGCGACGAAGTCCGAGTCGCGCTCGACTCCGCGTTCGAACCGCCGGTGTTGCACGCCAGCGCGGCCCGGGCCCTGGAGCTCGGGGAGCTCACCGCCGAGGCCGACGACGCGCTCGGGACCGGCGACCTCGACCGCGCTCGAGCCGGCTACGTGGCGGCGCTCGAGCGCGCGCCCCGCCACCCGGACATCACCCAGTTGATCGGCGAGATCGACCTCTATGCTGGCGGGCGTGCCGAGGCGGCGCTCGGGCTCATCGTCGAGACGTTGCCGGCGTCGCGCTCCGGCTGGGTAGGGGCCGAGCTCCTGGCGCGTACCGGAGACACGCTCGGGGCAGCCGAAGCCATCGCAGAAATGGTGCAACGCGAGCCGTTCGCGCCCCTCAACGCGCTGCTCTGGCTCCGACTGGCGGAGCTGGGCGGGGACGCGACCGAACGCCTGGGTGCCCTCGACCGGGCGGTCGCTGCGGCGCCCGGCCTGGCTCGGGTGCGCTGGGAGCGCTTGCGCGCGCGGGTCGAGCTGGGCGACGTCGTCGGCGCGCTCTCCGACGCGGAGCACCTGGAGGCGGGTGCGCTGGGCGCCGCGGCGCGGCACGCCGCCTGCGCTCGCGCCGCCCGCGCGCTGCTCGAGCGCGGCTTCGTCAAGGACGCGGGACGCTTGTTCGAGCGCGCCCTGCGCTACGTTCCGGACGACGCGGTCGCGACCGCGGGTCTCGCGCGCTCGCTGATGGAAGCGGGCAAGAGCCAGCGGGCGTTCGCGCTCCTCGCTCGCGCCGTGGCCCTCTCGGAGCGCAGCGGCGGCGCCGACGCCGACGCGCTGATCGACATGGCCAAGCTCTTGGCGACCGACCTCGCCGATCTGCCACAGGCGATCGCGCGCGTGCGTCAGGTCAAGCAGGGCTCGCCCCGGGCGATCGAAGCGGCCGCGCTGGAGGCCGAGTGGCGCGCGGCCCTCGGGGACGTCGCGGGGGCCTCGCTGGCTTGGGCGCGCCTGCGGGACCGCGTCGAGCTCTCGGAGGAGCCGCCGGAGGGCGCCGCGGACTGGCTCCTGCACGCCGCGCGCTTCGAGCGCGAGACCCAGGGTGACGTGCTGGCGGCGGAGCGCTACCTGGCCGTCGCGCTACGGGTCGCGCCCCGCGACAAGCGCGTCGGTGCTGCGTATCGCGAGGTCGCGGCGGTGGTGGCCGCGCGCGCGCGTCGCGAGCGCGAACGCGAGGACTCGGCTGCGCCGCCAGGGCTCGACACGCTGCCCCCGGCTCCGCCGGAGCCGAGCGAGGCGGCGTCGCTGGACACCTTCGCGCCACCGGAAGACGAAGACCCGAGGCCGGCGGCGGACCCGCGGGATCTCGAGCTCGCGGAGCGGCTCGAGAACGCCGTGCGCGCGAACCCTGCGGACGAAGTGCTGGCCTTCGAGCTGGCGGACGTGCTCTGGCGGCTCGGGCGCGATCACGAGCTGTTCGCGCTGCTCTCCGCGCGTCACGAGACCATCGCCGGGCACCGACGGCACGATCTGGAGGCCCGACTGGCCCAGGTGCTCACCCGGCTCTCGACTCGCGCGACGCGCGAGGGCCGAGTCCGCGAGGCGCAGGTCTACCGCGCGCGGTTGGCGGAGCTGAGCGGGGGTTGAGGGGGCGTCCCTACTTGGGTTGCGACCGAACGGCTCGATTCGCGCCGCTCGGCGGTCAGCCGAGCCCCGGAACTACTCGAGCAGTCTGGCCATGATCAGATCTCGATCCGCCAATGAGGCGTGAGTGCGAGCACCGGCCGCGACCGGCGCCGGCCGTTTCGACCGACCGGAAGCGTCGCGTGGCGTTTGCTGCCGCCCGCGGAGCGGGAATCAGGGACACCCCCTTAGGCGATCAAGCGCGCGGCCGTCTCGCCTGCGCCGGGGCCGAGACGCTCGTGCCAGGTGCGCGCTGCGGGTTCGAGCGCGGCGTCGGGCAGCACGCACGACAGCCTGAGCGGATGGCTGAACACGAAGCGCGGCGAGGTCGTGAGGCAGCCGAGGCCCTGCGCGACGACTCCGGCGCGAGTCCCGACCTCGACTCCGACCAGGCTGAGCAAGCCGTACCCCTCTTCGATGACCAGCCCCGGAATTTGCGCGCCCTCGAGCGCGCACTTCACCTCGCCCCAGTTCGGGACGTTCAAGAGCGGGGCCCAGAGGGCGACCTCGCCGGGGCCGACGCCGAGGTCACCCAGCGGTAGCGCGCTGGACTCGGCGATCTGGAGCAGGCGATCGGCGGCGGCGCGCGGCGTCGTCAGGAGCGCCAGGCACTTCTGCACCACGACGGCGCGGCGTGCGGTGTCCGAGCTCGCGGCGGCGGAGACGACGGTCTCGCGGGAGCCCGGCTGGTCGCCGGTCTTGCGCGCCACGATCGCGATCTTGTGCCGCCGCGCCCACTCCACCGCCTGTGCGTTCAGGACCTTGGCGCCGCACTCCGCCATCTCCTGCATCGTCTCGTAGTCGAGGGCGGGCAGGTGACGGGCGTCGGGGATCACCCGCGGGTCGCCAGAATAGACCCCGTCCACGTCGCTGTAGATCTCGCAGCGCTCGGCCTCGAGCGCCGCGGCCAGAGCCACGGCCGTGGTGTCCGACCCGCCGCGGCCCAGCGTGGTGATCTCGCGCTTGTAGCTCATGCCTTGGTAGCCGGCGACGATGACGATGCGGCCGCGGCTGAGCTCGTCCTCGATGCGATGCGGGCGGACCTCGATGATGCGGGCGTCGAAGTGGCGGTCGTTGGTGATGATGCCGGACTGCGAGCCGGTGAAGCTGACTGCGTCGTACCCGCGCGCCTGAATCGCGATCGACAAGAGCGACATGCTGACGCGCTCGCCGGTCGACAGCAGCATGTCGAGCTCGCGCTTGGCGGGCTCCGGCGCGCTCGTGCCGTTCGCCAGCGCCGCGTCCGGCGGCAGCGCGGCTTCCCGCGCCAGGCCGAGCAGGTTGTCGGTGGTCTTGCCCATGGCGCTGACCACGACCACCACGTCGTGGCCTTCGGCACGGGCGCGCGCGACCTGGTCGGCGACCTTGCGTAGCTTGCCGATGTCCGCGACGGACGACCCACCGTACTTCTGGACCACGATCGCCATGCCACGCCGCTACCACGGCGCAGAAAACTTGGCCAAGTCCGGGGCCAATCGGCCGGGGGCCGGCTCAGGCGCTCGAGGCGGGCGAGTCGAGCCGGAAGAGCCCGCTCTGGCCGGCGGCCCAGAGCCAGCCGTGATCGGCGTCCCAAGCGAGAGCGCACACCCGCCCGTCGTCGTCGTCGCTCGGGGCGACGTCGTCCGCCCCGGTGAGCTCGGCGACGATCTCGGCGCTGCGAGTCGCCACGTCCACCTCGATCACCAGGCTGCGCTCCTCGGACTCGACGAACACGGCCAGCCAGACGCGCGGCCGGCCCTCGCGGGTACCCAGCTCGAGCGCCGTCGTGTGCAGGCATCCGGGAACCCTGCTGAACGAGCGACCGGCGTCGCTCGACAGAGCGAGGCCGCGATCTCGGCTGGCGACCGCCACCACCTCGCCCAGCGACCCGAGCAGGGCCAGCTCGCCGCCCGCGGCTTCTTCGGCCTCGGCGTCGAGAAGGGTCCGGCGAAAACCCTGGGCGTCGAGCTCGAGCAACGCAGGGCCCTCCGCCCCCTGCACCACGAGCCGCGTCGGAGCGCCGCGTGACACTGCCACGATGCGACCGCCGACTTCGGCGCCCTCGAAGCTCGCTCCACCGTTTCGGCTCACCGCGATGCGGCTCTCGTCCGCGGCGACGAGCAGCGCGTTGCTCTCGGCTTCTCCGAGACGGCCTATCGTCAGCGGGGCTGGTGCGTCGCTCGCCAGCCCCAGCGCCTCGCGGAAGCCGCCGAGGCGGCGAGCTTCGCTCCCGGGGGTCACGGCCTCGAGCAGCCCCGCCGGGGTCAACGCGACGACGCCTGTGCCGAGCGCAGTGAGGCCGAGCACGTGGACGCCGAGCTCGCTCCGCCGCGCGCTCCCGTCTCGCTCGAACGACCAGAGCTCGTGGCCGCCCACCCACAGGCGACCGCCGCCGAGCGCCAGCGCCTCGAGCTCAGTGAGCGCGGCGTCCACCCGCGCGACTCTCCAAGGGCGCTCACTCGCCTCGGGCAAGTCTTCGTCGCGAAGGGCGTCAGACGACAGCCACGAGGCGTCGTTGTCCAGCCCGCCGGGCTCGTCCGCATCGAGCTCGGGCAGGTCGTCGGAGACCAGATCCTCGAGGGGCTCGTCGGTCCCCTCCTCGAGCGACCCGACGATCGGCTCGTCGACGTCCGAGATGTCCGCCGCCGGGTCGAGCTGTTCCGGTCCGGACCTGTCCGCGTCTTGGTCGTGGTCGTCCTCGTCCGCCAGGGAGAGCAAGCTCTGGATGTCCAGCACCACCTCGTGCCCTTCGTCCCGGTCTGGCGGCTCGTCCGGCACCTCGATTCCGAGATCGACGTCCGGCACAGCGCGCTCTTCGTCGAGATCGACGTCTTCCTCGAGCGGGGTCAGGAGCGGCGTGAGCTCGGAGTCGTCTGGCCCTTCGTGCTCCTCGTCCGAAGACGGATCGAGTGGCGGCAGCTCTTCCAGCTCCTCGGTGTCTTCGTTGGGGTCGACTTCGGCCATGCGGGCCCGGGAAGCTAGCTCGTTTCCGGGGGATGAGACAGCTCGGGTTCGCGGGCGCTGCCCGCAGCCCCGCTCGGTGCAGATTCGCAATTGAGGTCAGTACGGGCCCGGCGCTGGAGCGGAGGGTGTGGCTATTCGGGGGCGCCGGTGAAGCACTGGGCGCCAACGTCATCTTCCACCTGGCAGAGCTCGACCGCCGCAGGCTCTGTTGTTTCCCGTTCTACGCCACATGGCGCTTGCTCCTGTGTGGCCCATGCTCCTCTCTACCGCCCCGTCCCGGGTCACCACTTCCCCGCCGGTGGTGGCGACCCAGATCGACTCGGGGAGAACCGATCGAGACTGCTGCTGCCCGCGGATCATTGGGCTCGGGGCGAAGTCCGCGCTAACTTCCGCCCATGTCCGTGGCTCCCCTCGTGGACGGAGATCTGGTGTGCCGCAACGTGCGCGTACGTGCCCGCGACGTGGTGTTCGTGAAGGGGATCTTCGAGGCGAGCGAGGGGCTCGGTGCGCTGTTCGCCGAGCGAGGCGGTGACTTGGTCATCGCTGCGCACGCGAGCAGAGCTCGCGAGCTCGACGAAGTCCTGGCGGACCTCGTGCACGAGCTCGGCCTGATCATCGAGCCGTGACGAGGCGAAGACGGCGTAGTCGTTCGACGTTTGGCGAAGCTGCGAAGACGGTTGCGAGCCCTTGCTCGATCCTCTAGGGTCGGCCGGCCATGAGCGAGGTGCCGCCAGGTCGGCGGGCGCAGCCGGCGACGACCGGCGCAGTTGGGGAGTCGGCGCTGCCGAGTGCGGTCGCCGCCGGCGTGGACCCTCGCGTGATCGCGGCTTGGTGCGAGTGGCTCGACGCCATGGCGACCGACGCCGAAGCCGCGCTGGCCGCAGCCATGGCCTACAAGTCCCTCGACGCGAACGCTCGGGACCTCTGGCTGAGCGCCCTCGAGCACGACTCGGAACGACTGCGCGTCCCGCGCATCGCCGTCTACGCGCCGCTCTTGGCGGTCGAGTCCGAGCCCGCGCGCCGCGCACGCATCGCCGCCGCCATCGGCTCGCTCGAGGAAGCGGTCACCCCCGGCACGCCGATGCGCGCCCTCTCCGGCGTGTCGAGCGACGGGAGCCGCATCGCCACCATCGTCTCGCCGCTCTACCTCGACTTCGTCCAGGTCCTGGCCTGCGGCTATCGCCCGGGCGTCGGCTTCGACTGGGTCCGCCACGATCCCATCGTCCAGAGCGAGGCCGCGCCGCGGCCGGGCGACGAGCTGTTCGGAGTGCGGCTGGAGGGCGCTGGCTTGAGCCTCCTGGTGGACGAGCTCGCGCTGGTCGTCCTCGCCCACCGCCGCAGCGGACGCGAGTACCCCGAAGCGCTGCTGATGTTCGCGGATCTGTTCGAGCCGGAGTACAGCGTCGGACCCGCCGCCCCGTCGTCCTGATGCCGCGTTTCTCCCGGTTTTCTGCTGGTCTCATCCTGCTCTCGGGGCTCGCGAGCTGCCGGCCGACTCCGGAGCCGCTGGCCGCGGACCGGCCGGACACCAGCCGCGCCCCCGTCGAGTTCGCGTTCGGGACCACCGACGGGACCGAGCTGTCGAGCGCCACCACCCGCGGCCGGGCGACCGCCGTCCTGTTCGTCACCACCTACGATCTGGCCTCTCAGGTGATGGCGCAGCGGCTGGAGAGCGTGCTGCACTCTCACGTTCCCCGCGCCAACGCCGGCGCGGTCGTGCTCGAGGCTCCCAAATACGCCCAGCTGGCCGCCGCGTACCGCTCGACCCTCGCGCTCTCCTACCCGGTGGCCATGGCGGACTCGCTGACCCTGACCGGTGGCGGCCCGTTCGGCACGATCAGCCAGGTGCCGACGCTGGTGGTCCTGGATCGCTCCGGTCGGGAGGTCTGGCGGCGGAGCGGCGTGCCGGACAGCCGCGACATCGAGCAGGCCCTTGCGCTCGGGTCGCGTCGCGGTTCTGCTCCGCCACCGTGAGCTTCCGCCGCCTCGAGAACCTGCCCGCGTGGCGCACCATGGCCGTCCACGCCTGGGGACCCCCGCGGGACCCGACCGTGTACGGGATCATCGACGTGGACGCGACGCGCGCGCTGGCGTTCGTCGAGAAGGTGCGCGACGAGAGCGGCGTCAAGGTCACGCTGACTCACCTGGTGGGCAAGGCAGTGGCGGCGGCCATCGCGTCGCGCCCCGAGGTCAACGCCATCATCCGGCGCGGGCGCATCTACGTGCGCGACACCGTGGACATCTTCTTCCAGGTCGCGTTCGAGGGCGGCGAGAACCTGGCCGGGACCAAGGTCAGCCGCGTGGACGAGAAGTCGCTGGTCGAGCTCGCGTCCGAGCTCTCGACCCGCGCGGAGCGCATCCGGGTGAAGAAGGATCATCCGACGCAGGAGACGGCTCGCCTGATGGCGCGTCTGCCGCCGGCCTTGGTGCGCGTCGCCATGCAGGCGGGCGAGCGCTTGACCTACGACTTCGACCTGAACCTGTCGAAGCTCGGCGTCCCCTATGACGCCTTCGGCTCGGCGATGGTGACCAGCGTCGCCGGCTTCGGGCTGACCGTGGGCCAGGCCCCGCTCTTCCCGCCGTCGCGCACGCCCATCTGCCTCACGGTGGGGGCGGTCCGGGACGCGCCGGCGGCGCTGGAGGGGCGGGTCGTAGTGCGCCCGACGCTGAGCATCGGGGCGTCGTTTGACCACCGGGTCGCAGACGGGTATCAGGCCGGCCTCATGGCGAAGCGCTTCAAGGAAGTGCTGGAGAACCCGGAGAAGGAACTGTCGTGAAACCCATCAAGAAGGTCGTGCTCGCATATTCGGGGGGTCTGGACACGAGCGTCATCCTGCGTTGGCTCATCGAGACCTACCACTGCGAGGTGGTCGCTTGGTGCGCCGACGTCGGTCAGGCCGAGGAGCTGTCCGGGCTCGAGAAGAAGGCGAAGGAGACCGGCGCCGTGAGCTACGTGCTGTCGGACCTGCGCGAGACGTTCGTGAAGGACTTCGTGTTCCCTGCGCTCCGCGCCAACGCCATCTACGAAGGCGAGTACCTGCTCGGTACCTCGCTGGCGCGCCCGTGCATCATCGAGGGCATGATGCGTACCGTCGCGGAGACGGGCGCCGACGCCATCGCGCACGGCGCCACCGGCAAGGGCAACGACCAGGTCCGCTTCGAGCTCGGCGCGATGTACTTCGATCCGGAGGTGCGCGTGGTGGCGCCCTGGCGCGAGTGGTCGCTCAAGAGCCGCACCGACTGCATCGAGTACGCGAAGAAGTACGGCATCCCGATCACGGCTTCGGCCGAGAAGCCGTACTCGATGGATCGCAACCTGCTCCATCTCTCGTTCGAAGGCGGCGTGCTCGAGGACCCGTGGAACGAGCCGAAGAAGGACATGTTCATCCTGACCTCGGACCCGATGGACGCGCCGAACGAGCCCGAGTACCTCGAGATCGGCTTCGAGAAGGGCAACCCCGTCAGCATCAACGGCCAGGCCTACGGCCCTGCGATGCTGCTCGGGCGCATGAACGAGATCGCGGGCCGCCACGGCGTCGGCCGCATCGACATTTGCGAGAGCCGCTACGTGGGCATGAAGAGCCGTGGTGTCTACGAGACCCCCGGCGGCACGGTGCTCCACCGGGCCCACCGCGCCATGGAGTCGATCACGCTCGACCGAGAGCAGATCAGGATCCGGGACTCGTTGATCCCCGAGTACTCTTCGCTGGTCTACCGTGGCTTCTGGTTCGCGCCCGAGCGGCTGATGCTCCAGAACATGATGGACTCGATCCAGGACGTGGTCACCGGCACCGTCCGGCTCAAGCTCTACAAGGGCAACGTGACCATCGTCGGGCGCAAGAGCCCGACGTCCCTCTACCGCGAGGACTTCGTCACCTTCGAGCGCGACGAGGTCTACGACCAGCGCGACGCCGACGGCTTCATCCGCCTGACGGGCTTGCGCCTTCGGCTGGCCGCGCTGCGTGACCGCGCCAACAAACGCTAGGGGGTGTCCCCCGATCTCACTCCGCCGCTGTCGGCGAACGCCGCGCGACGCTTCCACACTGTCGGAACAGCCGCCGCCGGTCCCGGCCGGTATTCGCACTCCGGCCACTGTGTCGGATCGCGATCTGCTCGTGGCAAGACTGCCCACGCAATCCCAGGGCTCGGCCTGCGGCCATCGCCCGCCGAACTAGGGACACCCCCTAGTCCGCGCAGCAGCGCGCACCCAGGCTGTAGTCGTAGTAGTCGGCGGAGTGGATCTCGACCTTCGCGTCGCAGCCCCAGTGGGTGTCGCGGGCGTAGAAGCCGCCCACGAAGGTCCCGGCCGGATCGTCGATCCACTCGTCGAGGTTGCCTTCCATGTCCCAGACGGCGTCGGCCTCCCAGGACCCGGCGCAGCCGAGCAGCGTGCCGGTCGGACGGAGCAAGGTGCGACCGCCGTGCTCGACCAGGTTCAGGCGCGGGTCGCGACCGCCGAGCTCGTGCTTGCCGTGCAGCACGATGGCCGGATGGGTCGGAGCGGCCAGGTTGCAGCGCGCGGGATCGAGCGCCTCGCCGTATGGGTGACGCGTGGCGCGCTCGGAGCGGCAGGCCATCAGCCACTCGCGCTTCTTGCACAAACGCTTGCCGGCGTTGGCGCAGGCGAGCCGCGCGGCCTCCAGATCCAGGTAGGCGCTCGGGACCCGCGCGGGCTCCGAGGTCGCGCGCGGTGTCACGCTCGGCTCGAGCTGCCAGGCGGGCAGCTCCGGCAAGGGGATGGCGCGCGCCGACAGCGGCCCCTTGTCGAGCGCTCGGACTTCCCACTCTCGCCGGTCCCGCTGCGCGAGCACCGGGCTCGGGTGGTAATACGGTGAGAGCCGGCGTCCGCTCGTGGCATCGACCAGGGAGGCCTCGAAGCGGTCGACGCAGAAGCGCCCGCCGACGTCGACCATCTCGGGTGGGCAACGAGGCGCCGGCGCTTTCTGCGGACCGTTCGGGGCCGCAGGCGGCACGGGCCTGGGCTCCGCGGTGCTCGGGGCGAGGCTCTTGGCGAACGCCAGCGCGGCCGCGAGCACACAGGCCGCGACCCGGCCGACGGCGCTCTTCGTCGCGCGCGGCATCGGTTCAGGGTATCACGGGCCTGCCCCACCCGAGATCACTTCATGAAGTTCTTCGTGACCGCACCCATGGGCGTGGAGCGTGCGCTCTCGGACGAGCTCTCGGAGCTCGACGTGGGTCGCGTGCGCGGCGTGGTCGGCGGTGTCGAGCTGTCCGGGCGCTGGGAGGACGCCTACCGGGTCTGCCTGGAGAGCCGCATCGCGCTGCGCGTGCTGTTTCCGCTGGCGGACGCGCCGTGCCGGAGCGAACGCGACCTGTATGACGCGGCGCGGGAGATCGCCTGGGAGAAGCACCTGACTCCCGACACGACGCTGGCAGTGAGCGCCGTGGGCACCGCTCCCGGCCTCGACAACACGATGTTTCTGGCGATGCGCACCAAGGACGCGGTCGCGGATCGGTTGCGCGCGCTCGTCGGCGCGCGACCGTCCGTCGATCGGAGGGATCCGGACGTCAGCATCTTCGTGCGCCTCGCGCGGGGCAGAGTGACGATCGCGCTCGATCTGGTCGGAGAGTCGCTGCACCGGCGCGGCTATCGCGAGCCGGGCTCGACCGCGCCGCTGAAGGAGACCCTCGCCGCGGCGCTCTTGCGCATGAGCGGCTGGGATCGGCGGCGGCCGCTGGTCGACCCCATGTGTGGCTCCGGCACCCTGCCCATCGAGGCGGATCTGTGGGCGCGGGGCGTGGCGCCAGGCCTCTCGCGAGCGCGCTTCGGCTTCGAGCGCTGGGCGAGCTTCGACCCGAGCTTGGAGAAACGTCTGGGCGTGCTCAAAGCTCGCGCGCGGGCGCGGGTCAAAGACAGCGGCCCGCGCGTGTCGGGGTTCGACCGGGATCCGGACGCGGTCGCGCTGGCCCGCCGGAATGCCAAGCGGGCCTCGGCCCACGTCGAGCTCGCGCGCGCCGAGCTCGGGAGCCTGCGCAGCACTTCGCCGCCGGGCCTGGTGATCGTGAACCCGCCGTATGGAGAGCGGCTCGCGGCGGGGCGGTCGCTCTACGCCGAGCTCGGCGAGGTGCTGGGCCGTCTCGGGCCGGGGCATCGGGTCGCGGTCTTGCTCGGGCCGGACACGCCGTTTCGCACGCCGCCCGGCGCCGAGCGCCACCGCCTGAAGAACGGCGACCTGTCGTGCGTGCTCGCGGTCTGGGACGTGCGCTGAGGAACTCGCCCGGGCACGCGCTGTCGAATCCCGGCGATGACCCCCTCGCTGCGCGTTCGGGTGTCGTGGCTCGGCGACGTGATCCACGACGTGATTCTGTCTCCCGCACGGGACTACACCCTCGGTGAAGACGGCGCGGATTTCGTGATGCCGGCGGAGGTGCTGGGCCGCCAGCGGCTGCAGCTGGTGCGGGTCAGGCGCGGTCGCGTCGTCATCGGTGTGGCGCTCGACGACAAGCCGTGCATCGTCCCGACCGAGGCGGATCCGAGCGACGCGAGCGTGGGCTTCTTCGAGATGAAGCTGGGTCAGCGCTTCGCGCAGAGCTTCGGCGACTTCGTCGTGGACGTGGAGGTCGAGCCTCGAACGCGCTCGCCGGTGCGCCGATTCTTCGTGCGCCTGACGGGGCTCGGCTACTTCGGGAGCTCGCTCTCGCTCTCCGCCGGCGTGCTGGGCTCGGCCGCGCACTTCGCGCCGCCGCCGGAGGAGCTCGCCGAAGAGGCAGAGCGCGAGCAGATCGTCCTGATGCAGCACTACCTTCGGGCGAGCGCGGAGCGCGAGGTGCAGCCCGGGGGAGGCAACCGCGGCGGCGGCGGTAAGCTCGCGCTCGGGGAGTCGGACGGTCGTGGCGAACGCGGGCGCCACGGCGCGAAGGGCAAGAGCTCTGGCTCCGGTGAGACGCTGGCGCGAGCGCGAGCGCTGGCGGACGCGCAGGAGTTCGGCGCGCTCGGGCTCGTGTCCGCCTCCCTGGGCAGCGAGCCTGGCAGCGCGCGTGGTGAGCTCTGGGGGCTGGAGGACGGGCGCGACCTCGAAGGCGGCAACAGCGGCGAACGCGAGAGCGGCGACGACTTCGCCGATCACGGCGTGAATCCCGTCGTCGATCCCAAGCAGGACCGCTTCTCGACCTTCGCCGTGGACGTGGACACGGGCTCGTATTTCTTCGTCAAGCGCCGGCTCGAAGAAGGCGCGCTGCCGCCCCTCGCCGCAGTGCGTCCCGAGGAGATGCTGAACGCCTTCGACTACGGCTACCCCGGTCCGGAAGACGCGCCGGGCGACGCGCCGTTCCTGGTGCACCTCGACGCGGCGCCCTCGCCCTTCGAGCCCGGACGCCACTTCCTGCGGGTGGCGGTCCAGGGCCGGCGCGTTCCGCCGAGCGCGCGGCCGCCGCTCCACCTCACCTATTTGGTGGACACCAGCGGCTCGATGCAGGGGCCGGACCGCATCGGTCTGGTGCAGCACAGCCTGCGCTTGCTCACTCGGGAGCTCAGAGCTTCGGACAGCGTCGCGCTGTGCACCTACGCGGGTGGCGTGCGCGAGCTGCTCCCGCCGACGCCGGCCGCGAACCAGGTTGCCATCCTGCGCGCCATCGATCAGCTCGACGCCGGCGGCTCCACCGCCATGGCTAGCGGCATCCAGCTGGCCTACGCGCTGGCCGCCCGCGCACAGCGACCCGGGCACGAGAGCCGCGTGGTGGTGCTCTCGGACGGCGACGCCAACGTGGGGCCGATGCGCCCCGACCAGCTCCTGGCGCTCATCGAGGCCCAGCGTCGCCAGGGCATCACGCTCTCCACGGTGGGCTTCGGGCGCGGGAACTACCGCGACTCGACCATGGAGCGCCTAGCCGACGCCGGTGACGGCAACTACTCGTACGTCGGCAGTGAGCGCGACGCCGAGCGGGTCTTCGGCGCGTCGGTTCAGGGCATGCTGCACGTCATCGCCCGCGACGTGAAGATCCAGGTCGAGATGGACCCGAGCGTCGTCAGGGAGTACCGCCTGATCGGCTACGAGAACCGCGACGTGGCCGACGGCGACTATCGGAAGGACGAGGTCGACGGCGGGGAGATCGGCTCCGGCCACTCGGTCACGGCGCTCTACGACCTCGTCTTTTCCCGCGCCGGCGTGTCGCCGGTCAAGGTCTCGCTCCGGCACAAGCCGGCAGCCGGGGGACCGGGGGCTCGCGCGCTCGAGTCGGAGGTCAGGATGTCACCGGAGCGCGTGTTCCAGAGCTTCGAGCAGATGCCCCCGAGCTTCCGCTTCGGCGTGTCGGTGGCGGCGTTCGCCGAGGTGCTGCGCGGGAGCCCGCGCGCGCTCGGCTGGTCGCTCGAGCGCGTGTCGGAGCTCTCCCGCGCGGCGCACGACGGGCTCCCGGAGCGCCGGGAGCTCAGCGCTCTCGTCGACGTCGCCGACCAACTGCGGCGCAACTGAAGAGCAGCGCGGCCAGCGCGCCGAGCGACGCTCGTCCGCCTTCGCGCGCGGCGCGGCAGGCGCAGCCTCCGGCCTCGTCCTCGCTGGTCATGGAGCCGCCGGCGCCGACGCCGGGTCCGCCGCCGGAGCTCGGCGAGCCGCCCGTGGCGGAGGTGCCGCCGGCGCTCTGACCGCCGCCCGCGGCGACGCCGCCGGCCGCGCCGGCCAAACCGGCCGTGCCCGCCGCGCCGCCGCTCGAAGCTCCGCCGCTGCCGCCGCTGCCGGTGATGCGGGTTAGACGGATCGCGTCGAACACCAGCTGTCGCTTCAGGCTCAGGGCCTCGCCGGTGTTGTCGTCGAGCCGAACGGACTGCGTGGCCCCCTTGGCAAAGGCGTAGGTGCCGAGGGGCTGCCAGCCGTCTTGGGCCGACTGGTCGACGGTCTTCTGCGAGCTCTGCCCGCCGTGCTTGACGGTGTACTTCGCCTGCTTCGACTGCGCGTGGCTCTTGGCGGTGTAGACCTCCACGCTGTAGTTGCCGGCCTCGGCGAAGTCGAGCTCCCACACCGAGTAGTTGTCCGGGTTCGGATCGCTGGTGGCGTGGGTGTAGTAGAGCGAATTGCCGTAGCCCGCGCTCGCGGGGTACCAATACTGGGGCGAGCCCGACTGCTTGAAGCAGAGGGTCTCGCTCTCGTCCACGATGCGCCCTTGCGACGGGATCAGCTCGCACAGCTTGCAGTCGCCGGGGCAGGTGGCCGGCGTCTCGGTTCCGTTGCAGACGGAGTCTCCGCAGACCGGATTGTCGCTGTTGGTGCTGGTGATGATCATGCCTTGCTTGAGGTTCTCCGTGCCGTCCATCGGCTCCGGTACCACCGCGTTGCCACCGTAGGAGCCGCCGGTGCCGCTGCCGCCGACCAGGCTGTTGCGGTGCAGCGCCCAGTGCAGGTGTGGTGTCGAGAACGAGCTGCACGAGAGCGTGCCCATGCAGGATTGCCCGAGGGTCCCGAGCTTCTGTCCCACGCTCACGCTGGCGCCCTCGGCGACGCTCACCGAGTCCAGGTGCGCGTACAGGCTGTGGTACTTGTGCCCGTCGCCCAGGTCGTGCTCCAGGATCACGCGCTGGCCGTAGTTGGCCCAGCCGGAGGTCGCCCAGCCGGCCCTGACCACCTTGCCCGGGAGCGGCGCCACCACCGGCAGACCCTTGCCGAAGTTCGGTTGTCCGTCGAACACCAGGTCGAGCGCGTAGTAGTCGTTCGCCTTGCTGGTCGCGTTGGTGTCGGCGTGCAGGCTGGAGCCGCCGCTCGGGCTGTACCCCGACAGGATCTTGATCTTGTAGCCCGCAGGGAAGGGCAGGTAGAGCTTCGGGCCGGTCGATGGGTACGCGACGGCGCCGCTGATGGGCGAGGTCAGCGCCGCGGCGATGGGTGCCCACGACAAGAGCGCGAGCGCGCCGAAGAGCAGGCAGAGACCGCGAAAGACCGAGACCGAGCCGAGCTTTGCCACCTTCGGAGGATACCAGGGAAGGGACCGGTGCGCAGGACCGTACGATCACCGGCTCGTGAGCGGTGATGGCAAAAAGGTCGGGGTGATCGGCGGGTTGATCGCGGCGCTCGGCGGCGTGCTCGCGCACGGCGCCGACGACTGCGCGCGCGTCGGTGCCCGCGGCGTGGCGGCCGAAGCGGCGGGCGTCAAGGCGGTGGGCAACGTGGGAGACGACCTGGCCCGCGCGGGCGTGCGCGGCGGGTCCCGCGTGGGCGGAGAGCTCGGGCCCGGCGCGCTCGGGCGCGGGCGCCTGCCGGCGGCGCCGCTGATCGTCCCGGGCGCCGCGGACGATCTGGGCCGCGCGGGAGCGCGCGCGGCAGGCTTCGAAGCCGAAGTCGGGCTCGCGGCGGTCGGAGACGAGGTGGCGAGCGGGGCCAAGCCTTGGAAGAGCCTGGCCGAGGAGCTCGGGCAAGAGGTCAGCGTGGACGTGCTCTCGGAGCTGCTCGAGGCGGACGAAGAGACGGCGGAGTCTCCCGTCGCGGCGCCGCCGACGTGGAGCTTCGCGCGCATCGCGCTCATGCCCGGCTTCGACGCGTTCGTCCAGCCGAAGACGTCGCAGGCGTTGTTCGATGCCGTCGCCCGAAGTCCCTCGCGAGTGGCGGTCGTCGTGGGCAACCTCGGTGCCGGCGAGCCGAGCGCGCTCGAGCTGCCCGGGAGTCGAGTCCCGCTCGCCCTCTCGACGCTGCACGCACGAGCCGCCGCCGCAGGGGCCACGGTCTGGGTGCTGGGCTGCGCCGCGAGCGCCGAACCCAGAACGCTGTGCGCGCTCGACGCGCAGAAGGTCGTCGAGGAAGCCTCCGCGGCGCGGCCCGCGAACGCCGCCGAGCTCGGGCGAGAGCTGGTGCGCGCGCGCGACCGAGCTCGGCTGAGCGCCCTCTCGATCCATGGAATCGCTCGTGCCAAGGCCCGACCGAGGCTCGTTCACAGCAGCCTCTGACCGGGGTCGCTCGGTCGCGCCCCGCGTGAGTCGCCGCGCCCTGCCGACCCGGGGTTCTCGTCGAGACGCGAGCACCCGACGCAGGGCGACGAGCCCCATCTGACGGACGGGGTGCGCCGGCCTCGCCGGTATTCTCGTGGGTCTTACCCTCAGTGGTGACTCGCGATCTGCACGGGCCAAGACTGCGGAGCCAGCCCCGTGGCGCGCCCCCGCCCTGTCGCGCTACGATGATGTGGATGTCCCTGCGTCGCGCCGCGTGGCTGTTCGGCTGTCTCGCGCTCGGCTGCGCCATGGCGGAACAGGTGGACGACGAAGGGTTGGCCGGCGCGGCGGGGCAGGGTGGTGACGGTGGCAGCGCCTTCGGCGGTGCAGGTGGCGACGGCGGTGGCTGGCCGACTGGCGGCAGCGGCGGCGCCAGCGGTGGCGCCGGCGGGGCGGCGGGCGGCAGCGGCGGCGCGGGCGCGACCGGCGGTGGCGGAGCGGCGGCGCCAGCGGTGGCACGGGCGGTAGCGGCGCCACCGGCGGTACCAGCGGCAGCGGTGGCACCGGCGGCAGCGGCGGCGGCTCGTGCTCCGGCACCAGCAGCTGCTCGGCGGCTACCGATCTCGGCACGGTCAGCGGCGACAGCGGCGCCGCCACCGTGCAGAGCAAGGGCAGTGGCAGCCAGTTCTTTCGGGTGCGCGTCACCGAGAACAACGACAGCCCACTCGGTCAGGAGCTCAGCGTGAAGGTCACGCTCAGCGTGCCCCCGACCGCCGACTACGACGTCTACGCATACCTGAACACCACCTCCGACGTGATGCCTTGCGGTGGCTCCCCCGCCAAGACCAGCCAATCGGGTGGCATCGGCGCGAACGAGCAGCTCAAGCTCAACTGGGGGGAGGGCACCATCGCCAACGGAGGCGACGACGGGCGCTGGGTCGTGATCGAGGTGCGTCACAAGGCTGGGCCCTGCGACGCCGGGACGCAGTGGCAGCTGATCGTCGCCGGCAACGTCTGAGCGGCGATGAGCACCCTGCTCCTGGTTCGCCACGCCCAGGCGTCCTTTCTGAGCGACGACTACGACCGCCTGAGCGAGCTCGGGATCGAGCAGTCGCGCCAGCTCGGGCGCCAGCTCGCGCTCGGCGGCGCTCGATTCGACGCCGTGTTCGTCGGGCCGCGCCGACGTCACGCGCACACGGCGGAGGTGCTGCTCGCCGAGCTGGAAGCCGCGCCGGAGCCGGAGCTCCTGCCGGAGCTCGACGAGTATCCCGCGGAGGAAGTGCTGGCGGCGCGCATCGGCGAGCTCACCTCCGCCCGGGCGGAGCTGGCCGAGGACATCGGCCACTCCGACAAACGCCGGCGTGGGCGGGCGTTCGATCTCCTGTTGCAGGAGGCGCTGCACGACTGGGTGCGGCGAGACCGCGACGACGCGGCTCACGAGACCTGGCAGAGCTTCGGGGCACGGGTCGGTCGCGCGCTCGAGCGCCTGACGCGGGACGACGGGCGAGGGCGCCGCGTCCTCTGCGTGAGCTCCGCCGGCACCATCGGTGCGCTGGCCGCGCAGGTCCTGGCGGCGCCGGCGGAGACCGCGCTCGAGCTCGGCTTCATGATCAACAACTCGGCCGTGACCGAGATCGCGTTCTCTGCCGGCAAGCGCAGCCTGGCGCGCTTCAACGTCCTCGGGCATCTGGCCGATCCGAGTCACTGGACGCGCCGCTGATTCGGTGTTGAGAGAGCGTCATGTTCGACTTCGAGGTGTCGTCCGAAATGTCGGCGCTGCTCGCGCGCTACCGTGACTTCGTCGGCAAGGAAGTGTTGCCGCTCGAGGCCCGGGCCGCGGGCCGTCCGTTCTCCGAGCTCGAGCCGGAGCTCGCGCGCGTGCGGGACGAGGCGCGCGCGGCTGGGCTCTTCGCCCCGCAGGTTCCCCGCGAGCACGGGGGGCTCGGCCTGTCGTTCCGCGAGCACGCGCTGGTCAGCGAGGTGCTCGGCCGGAGCCCGCTCGGGCACTACGTGATGAACTGCCAGGCCCCGGACGCCGGGAACATGGAGATCCTGCACCTGTTCGGCAGCGACGAGCAGAAGGCCCGCTTCCTGGCGCCGCTCGCGAGAGGCGAGATCCGGAGCTGCTTCTCCATGACCGAGCCGGAGCGCGCCGGCTCGAACCCGACCTGGCTGGACACGCGCGCGGTGCGTGACGGCCAGAGCTACGTGATCGACGGGCACAAGTGGTTCACCACCTCGGCCGACGGCGCGAGCTTCGCGGTGGTGATGGCCGTCACCAACCCGGAGGCGCCGGCCTACGCCCGGGCCAGCATGATCCTGGTGCCGACGGACACCCCCGGCTTCGAGCACGTGCGCCGCATCTCCATCATGGGGCACCAGGGCTCGGGCTGGGCCAGCCACTCGGAGATCCGCTACCGCGGCTGCCGCGTGCCGGTGGAGAACCGGCTCGGGGACGAGGGCGCGGGCTTCATGATCGCGCAGGAGCGGCTGGGCCCTGGGCGCATCCACCACTGCATGCGCTGGATGGGGATCTGCGAGCGCGCCTTCGAGATGATGTGCCGTTACGCTGCCACCCGCGAGATCTCACCCGGCAAGCCGCTGGGAACGCGGCAGATGATCCAGGACTTCATCGCCGAGAGCCGCGCCGAGATCGACGCCGCCAGGCTCTTGATTCACCACGCCGCGTGGAAGATCGACAAGCTCGGACAATACGAGGCGCGTAACGAGATCAGCGCCATCAAATTCTACGCCGCGAACGTCTTGCAGCGCGTCCTCGACCGCGCCATCCAGACTCACGGAGGCCTCGGGGTCACGGACGACACCCCGCTCGCCAGCTGGTGGGTCCACGAGCGAGCGGCGCGCATCTACGACGGGCCGGACGAGGTGCACAAGGCCGCCTTGGCGCGCCGCATCCTCAAGGCGCACGGCCTGGTCGTGAAGGCCGACTGACTAGGAGCCGAGCGCCAGGATGCGCTCGCAGGCCTCGAGGGCCGCGACGTCCACCTCGCCCAGAAGCTCGCGCACCACGCTCTGATAGTCTGCCAAGCGCGTCTGGCTGGTGCTGGGGACGACGCCCACGAAGGGGGTCAGGCGGTCGAGCACGACGTGCGCGAGCGGCGCCCTCGCGACCGAGTGCAGCTCGATCACCGAGTCGAACCAGCTGGGCTCACCGGTGAGCTCCAGGAGCGACAAGCAGTGGAGCGCGGCCGCGTCGAGCACCTCGGGGGAGAGCGCCGCGCCGGCGCGGGCGCTGGCGATGCGCTTGGCCAGGTGGCCGCTCAGCGCTCGCGACGCCGCATCGGTATCGCCGCGCCCCAGCATGCGATCGATGACCGTCAGCGCGGCGAGCAGCGGGTCCTGGCCAGGCAACGAGGGAGAAGAGCTCGGGCGCGACGGCGTGGAGGGGAAAGGGGTCGGTCGCGCCGGACCAACCAGCGGCGGGGCGCTCGGTCGCGGGCGAGACGGCGGACCTGAGCTGGTCATGCGGCCGAGCTGGAGCCTGGGCAACGCGCCGCTCGCGGGCGCCACCGGATCTTTGGCCCGCGGCGTCGGCGGCGGGCTGGTCTCGGTGGCTGGCTTCTGCAACAGCGCGGAGGCCATGCGGGGGCTCGGCGGGCGGCTGCCCTGGACGGTGACGTCTTCGCGGTCGAAGTCCACGGTGTCTTCGGACTCGAAGCGCAGCGCGGTGCGCGTCGACCACTCGTCGGCCACCGCGCCTTCCGGCACCATGTTGCCCTGGTCGTCGAACACGACCCGCGCGCGCGGACTCTCCTCTTCACCCGGGGTGCCCAAGAAATACGTGAGCTGAGTGGTCCCGATGAGCAGCGTGTCGCCGTCTTCGAGCATCGCCGGCGCGACCAGGCGGACGCCGTTGACGAAGACGCCGTTTCGGCTGCCCAGATCCTCGACGGTGACTCTGCCTTCGCTACAGACCAGGCGTGCGTGTCTGCGCGACACCAGGTTGCCGAGGATCGAGATCCTCGCCTCACCCCCGCGGCCGATCACGGTCTCCCCCTCCGCCAGGGGGACCTCGTGCTCCCGGACCAACAGGGATGGAATCGCCCGCGGACGCCGGCCAGCGCCGGGCTTCGGTCCTTGCGGGGAGCCCATCCGCCCAAAGCTACCATGGGCGTCCCAGCCCGCGGCGAGGCCCCGGAATTCCGGCGGAAATCAGGGGGTACCTGCCGCGAAGACCAGCCTCCCGAAGCGAGCCGTGCGGTGGAAGTTTCCCTGGCCGAGCAAGGGAGACCAGGCCAGCGCGTCGGCCTGCCCGTCGCGGAAGCTGTACAGGTTCGCCCGCCAGACGTCACCGGCACGGGGCGGGCCTGGGTGGGCTGCGGTCGCCAGAGCGCGAAGCGGGATCGCCAGCTCGACGACGTAGCTCCCGGAGCCGACGACCACCGCGCGCTCGAGCTCGCTCCGCCAGTCCTGATGTCCGAAACGCTTGCTCGCGTCGTCGGGACCTCCGGTGATCGGCCGGTTGTAGTCGTCGAACCGGGTGTCCCAAATTGAGCCGGCGACATCCACCTGGATCTCGAAGTAGTCGCGGTTGTCGCTGCGGTTGCCCGGCTGGAGCATCAGCTCGACGCCCGAGGCCCGGGCCCAGATGTGAGGATCGACTTCGTCCTTGCCGAAGGGCGAGCTCGTCTGCGGGTCCCACACGACGAAGGCGACGTAGAGGCGCTCGTCGTCCCAAGCCAGCCGGGCGCGCGCGTTCACCTTCGACTGCGGCGCGGGTCGTCCGCTGCCTGGCGCGACGAACATCCCCGACGACCCCGCGCGCTGCCACTCGGGCTCGTCGAGCTTGCCATCCACGCGGATGGCACCGCGCGGGATCTTCGGCGCGCTGAGCTCGGGCAGGGCACCATCGCTTCGGTCCACGAACGGCTCGTCGAAGCTGGGCGCGCGCTTGCAGCTGGTCGCCGCGACTGCGAGAGCGAGCATTCCCCAAGCAATTGCGGGCTTCGGCATGCCGCGACCAGAGTAGCGCGGACTCTCCCCGGGTGCGGGGATTGGCGCTACACTCCCGCCGCCGTGAGCCGTAACCCTCTTCCGAGCCTGCTGGCGTGGGGATCCCTCTCGCTGCTCGCCGCTGCGTGCGGCCTGAGCGAGGACGGCGCCGCGGTGGACTTCCCGGACTCGGGTGCTGGCGGCGCTGGTGGCTCCGGGGGCAGCGCCGCGAGCGGCGGAACGAGCGCCGGCGGGGCGGGTGGTGTCGGCGCGGCGGGCAGCGGTGGCGCATCGGGCAGCGGTGGCGCATCGGGCGGCGGTGGCGCATCGGGCGGCGGTGGCGCATCGGGCAGCGGTGGCGCATCGGGCAGCGGTGGCGCATCGGGCAGCGGTGGCGCATCGGGCAGCGGTGGCGCATCGGGCAGCGGCGGAGCGACGGGCGGCAGCGGTGGAGCCAGCGGAGGCAGCGGCGGCGCGGGCGGCAGCGGCGGAGCCGGCGGGGCGAGCGGCGGCAGCGGCGGGACGACGGCGGATCCCTGCGGGGGGCTCTGCACCGACGCGAACGCGACCTGCACGAGCGCGGCCGTGTGCTCGTGCAACGCCGGCTTCATCGACACCGACACGGACTCCGACCCGAAGACCGCCAAGTGCATCAGCTCGATGGTGCTCGGCGTGAAGGTGAAGGTCGCCATCGACCACGAGGACTGCGGTCACCTGACCATCAAGCTCCGCGGCCCGAATGCCACGGTGATCACCCTGCTCAGTCGTCCGGGCGTGAGCGAAGGCGCCGATGACGGCGGCGGCGTGCTCGCCGGGGATCTGACCGGCCTCGACAAGGGCTACCCGGTGAGCTTCGACGACGTGGCCGCGGTGGCGGCCGAGGACATGGGCGGGACCGTCGGGCCCTTCGCCTACGTGTGCAAGGACGACAACGTCTGCTCGTTCAAGCCCGACAAGGGCTCGGCCGCGGGCCCCACCAGCCTGAAGGCGGCGTTTCAGAACGTGGACGCCGTCGGCAAGTGGACGCTCTGCGTCGGCGACAGCAACTGGCTCGTGGGCGGCACGCTCGAACAGTGGGAGATCACCTTCACCACCAGCGGCGGCAGCGTCACGCGCGCCTCTCCGGCGAACCTGGGCCAAGGGATCAAGGACGACGGCTACGACGGGACCCTCGGGTCCATGGCCTGCCGGGACATCGATGTGAAGTGATGTTCGGGAGCTCTCCGATGGAACTGTGGCGGCGCGGGGTTGGGGTCCCCGCGCGGGGTGCGGGGCGAAGCCCCGCCGCGAACATCCGGCGAGGGCGGCGCCGCCGCTTCTTCCGGTAGCGCTGGTCGCGAGGCATCTGCATGTCACGAGACTCTGCGAATCCTTGGCTGGATCAGGCCAAGCCCATCCGCGCTGGAGAGGAGCTCGACCTCGAGCCGCTCGCGGCCTACCTGCGACAGCACATCCCGGAGATCCCGCCGGACGCGGAGCTGAGTATCCAGCAGTTCCCCTCCGGGCACTCGAACCTCACCTACCTGATACGCGCCGGCGAGCGCGAGTACGTGCTCCGCCGCCCGCCCTTCGGCAGCAAGGTCAAGACCGCCCACGACATGGGCCGCGAGTACCGCGTGCTCTCGAAGCTCCACGCCGTCTACCCGCTGGCGCCGGAGCCGCTCCTTCACTGCAGCGACGAGGTCGTGCTCGGCGCGCAGTTCTACGTGATGCGCCGCATCGAAGGCCTGATCCTGCGCAAGGACCTGCCGCCGGGGCTCGAGCTCGACGCGAGCCAGGTCCGCGCTCTGCACACCGAGCTCGTCGATCGACTCGCCGAGCTGCACGCCGTGGACTTTGCCGCGGCCGGTCTCGCGGATCTGGGCAAGCCCGCCGGCTACGTCGAGCGCCAGGTGCGCGGCTGGACGGAGCGCTACGCTGGGTCGAAGACCGACGACATCCCGGCCGTGGTCGAGCTCGGTCGCTGGCTCGCCGAGCGGCTGCCAGCGGACGGTGCACCCACGATCATCCACAACGACTTCAAGCTCGACAACGTGGTGCTCGATCGCCACGATCCGACCCGCATCATCGGCGTGCTCGACTGGGAGATGTGCACGCTGGGCGATCCGCTGATGGACCTCGGCACGAGCCTCAGCTACTGGATCGACGCCGCCGACTCCGAGCCTTTCCACGCCGTGCGCTGGGGCCCGACCACGCTCCCCGGCAGCCTCACCCGGCAGGAGGTCGCGGCACGCTACGCCGAGCGGACCGGCCGCGACGTGTCCAACGTGCTCTTCTACTACTGCTTCGGCTTGTTCAAGACGGCGGTCGTGCTGCAACAGATCTACTACCGTTACAAGCAGGGGCTGACGCAGGACGAGCGCTTCGCTGCGCTGATCTTCGGGGTGCGCCTGCTGACGGAGCGCGGGGTGGAGGCCATCTCGCTCGGGCGCATCTGATGGGGCGCCAGCTCGAGTTGTTCGCGGCGCCGGCGCCTCGGGTCCCCGAGCTGGACTTCGCCGCGGAGCGCGAGCTCGCGGCGCGCTTGCCGCCTCACGTGCGCTTCGGCACCTCGTCCTGGACCTTCCCGGGCTGGGCCGGCATCGTCTACCCGCCGGGGACCAGCGAGCGCGAGCTCTTGGCGCGGGGCCTCGAGCTCTACGCGCGGCATCCGCTGCTCCGCACGGTCGGCATCGACCGTAGCTACTACGCGCCCCTCGATCGCGAGACCCTGGCTCGCTACGCCGGGTCGCTGCCACCCGGGTTCCGGGCCGTGATGAAGGTGTGGAGCGAGATCACGAGCGCCGTGGACAACAAGACGCGGGAGCCGAACCCGCGCTTCCTGTCGGTGGAACACTGCCAGGAGCACGTGCTCGGCCCGGTACGGGAAGCGTTCCTGGAGCACGCCGGGCCGCTGGTGTTCGAGCTCCCGCCGCTCCGTCGGAGCGAGCTTCCCGAGCCGCGGGCGTTCGCCGCGCGCCTCTCCGGCTTCTTCGCCCAGCTGCCCGGGGAGCTCCAGTACGCGGTCGAGCTGCGGAACCGGGAGCTCCTCACGCACGCCTACCTGGACGCGTTGGCGGAGCGCGGCGTGGGCCACGTGCTGAACTTCTGGGAGCGCATGCCCGACATCGGCGCGCAGCTCGACATTCCCGGCGTGCTCACGGCGCCGTTCGTGGTAGCGCGCCTGTTGATCCCGCCTGGCCAGCGCTACGACGACCGCAAGCGGAGCCTCGCACCCTTCGACCGCATCGTCGACGCGCAGGAGAAGATGCGCACGGACATCGAGCGCCTGGCGGAGGCCTGCGAGAAGCTCGGCAAGGTGCTGCTGGTGATCGTCAACAACAAGGCCGAGGGCTCGAGCCCGCTCACGGTGCGGGCGCTCGCCGAGCGTTTGGCCCGGCCCAGGGCGCCATGAGCGGCAAGGCGCCGCGCCTGGTCCTGCCGGAGCCAGATCCCGAGCTCTACGCGCGCTCGAGCGAGCTCGCCGCGCGCGCGCGCGAGCCGGCGCTCACGGGGAACGTGACGTTCGGCACCGCGGGCTGGACGGACAAGACCCTGGTGCAAGGCGGGCTGTTCTACCCGAAAGGCACGCAGAGCGCGGAGGGGCGCCTGCGCCACTACGCCCGCCACTTCGCCCTGGTCGAGGTGGACGCCACCTATTACTCGCTCTTGCCGCCGGAGGTCGCCGCGCACTGGCTCGAGTGGACGCCGCCGTCGTTCGTCTTCGACGTGAAGGCCCATCCCATCGTCACCGGGCACCCGGTGGACGTCGAGCGGCTGCCGGCGGATCTGAAGGAGGCCCTGGGCAAGACGGGACGCGTGTACCCCGAGCGGATGCCAGGCGAGATCCGCGACGAGATCGAGCGGCGCTTCCGCGCCCTGGTCGAGCCGCTCCAAGCCGCCGGTCGCCTCGGCTGCGTGATGGCTCAGTTCCCGCCCTGGTTCACCGCCACTCGGGGCAACGCCCGCAAGCTGGAGCAGCTGCGCGAGCGCTGGCCGGAAACGCCGATCTCCATCGAGCTCCGGAACAAGAGCTGGCTCCTGCCGGAGCGCCGCGCGCGCGTCTTCGAGCTGCTCCGGGCTCAACGCTTCGCTTACGTCTGCGTGGACGAGCCGGACGTCGAGCAGGGCGGCGTGCCGCCGGTCACGGTGGTCACCAATCCCGCGCTGGCGCTGCTGCGCTTCCACGGCCACAACCGCGCGGGCTGGAGCAAGAAGGGCGCGAGCGTGCACGAGCGCTTCGACTACTTGTACGGGCCCGAGGAGCTCGCGGCCTGGGTCGCGCCGGTGCGGGCGCTCGCCGAGAAGGCCGAGCGCGTGCACGCCATCTTCAACAATTGCGTGCGCAACTACGCCGTGCTGGGCGCCAAGGGCCTCTCGGTGCTGCTGGAGGCTACGCCACCGGCGGAATGACCAGGTTGCCCTTCGGGGCGGTGCCCAGGCCCTGGGTCACGCCCCTCAGCGCGTCGATCAGCGCGTCGGCGACGGCCCGGTGCAGGTGCTCCCGCATGTGGATGAAGCTCACCAGCCGCACCGGGATCGGCGGCGCGAACTGCCGCACCTGGCGGCGTCGCTGCGCGGCGGGCAGCGCCTGCACCACCAGCTCCGGCAGCACCGTCACGCCCTGACCGGCGTCCACCAGGCGCACCAGGGTCTCGAAGCTCCCGCTCTCGAAGCGCGGGCCGCCGGCGTCGGCGCGCCGATCGGCCCGGCACAGGTGCAGCACCTGGGTGCGGAAGCAGTGCCCCTCCGCCATCAGCCATACCTGCTCGTCGGCCAGATCGCTCTGGCGCACGCGCGCGCGCTTGCCGAGCGGGTGCCTGGGCGGCAGGTAAGCGTAAAGCGGCTCCCTGAACAGCTCGTGCTCGTACAAACCCGCGACGCCGAGCGGCGTGACGGCGATGCCGCCGTCGAGCGAGTCGTCCTGAAGGCGGCCCACCAGGGTGTCGGTCTGCACCTCCTCCACGATCAGCTCGACGCGCGGATACCGCGCGGAGAAGACCGGAAGGAAACGTGGCACGAGGGTCGGCGCCAGCGAGGGGATGATGCCGAGCCGGTAGCGTCCGGCCACCTCGCCGCCGGCGTGGGTGACCTCCGCCAGGCGCTCCATCTCGCGCAGGATGGCCCGCGCCTGGGCGACCACGGACGCGCCGCGCTCGGTGGGCACGACCGGCTGTCGGCTGCGATCGAAGACGGTCAGCCCGAGCAGCTCCTCGAGCTTGCCGAGCTGCATGCTGAGCGCCGGCTGCGAGACGTGGCAGTGCTCCGCCGCCAGCCGGAAGGAGCGGAAGCGATCGACCGCCACGACGTAGCGCAGCTGGGTCAGCGTGACGTTGGACAGATCCATCGCTCGACTGGGCTCTCAGCTTGGCCCCCGGCCGGACGGTTAGCCAACCACAAATTCGCGCAATTTCGGCGCCCCGGCCAGCTGGCGAGCCCATAAGCGATGCTTAATGCCACATCAGAACTTTCGATTGGCAGTCGGACCGCCGCGGGCCTAGGTACACCTGGTCGGTTTGACCGATGCGAACCCCCGTGGAGGGAAAAATGGCCAAGCTCGAAGGAACCAAGACTCACAACAACCTGAAGGACGCATTCGCCGGCGAGTCGCAGGCGAACCGCCGCTACCTCTACTTCGCCAAGGTCGCAGACGTCGAAGGCTACCCGGACGTCGCGGGCCTGTTCAAGGACACCGCCGACGGCGAGACCGGCCACGCCCACGGCCATCTCGACTTCCTGAAGCAGGTCGGCGACCCAGCGACCGGCAAGCCGATCGGCAACACCGCGAAGAACCTGGCCGCCTCGGTGGCCGGCGAGACGCACGAGTACGAGACCATGTACCCGGGTATGGCAAAGACCGCTCGCGAAGAGGGCTTCGACGAGATCGCCGAGTGGTTCGAGACCCTCGCCAAGGCCGAGAAGAGCCACGCGGGGCGCTTCGCCAAGGCCCTGAAGGACCTGGACGGCTGAGCTAGAGCTCGGACGCAATCAATTCGGGCCCTCGGCTCCGCGCCTGTCGCGAGGTCGGGGGCCCTTTTGCTATGACCCTGGCCCTGCCATGAGCAAAATCGCCCGCAACCCGGCCTCGCCGCCGGTCTTCGACCCGAACGACTCTCGCTACTGGGATCCGCGCGACCTGGAGGACGAGCTCCGGCGCACGTTCCAGATCTGCCACGAGTGCCGCATGTGCGTGACGTACTGCGGGTCGTTCCCGATCTTGTTCGACGCGGTGGATCGCGACATCGACTCGGGGCGCGCGGAGGGCGCCGAGCTGCTCGGACCGGACACCTTCCACGCCGTCACCGATCACTGCTGGCAGTGCAAGCTCTGCTACATCAAGTGCCCGTACACGGAGGACGAAGGCGCGCGGGAGCTGTTGGACTTCCCGCGCCTCATGGCCCGCGAGAAGGCGCAGCGCGCGCGCCGCGACGGCATCCCGATCGTGGACCGGGTGCTCGGCGAGCCGCAGCTGGTGGGCTGGGCGGGCGGCGGCTTCGCGGCGCCGATGGCGAACTTCGTCAACTCGCAGCGCCTGGTGAGAAAGGTCATGCAGGCGACGACGGGCATCAGCGCGGAGTTCCCGCTGCCGCCGCTGGTCAAGGAGTCGTTCACCAGCTGGCTCGCCGCTCACGAACGGCCGAAGGAGGCCGGCACGGCCGGCGAGGTCGTCCTCTTCCCGACCTGCTACGGAGAGTACAACTTCCCCGAAGTCCCGAAGGACGCGGTGCTGGTGCTGGAGAAGAACGGCTTCTCGGTCACCCTGCCGAGCTCGCTCACATGCTGCGGCATGCCGAACCTGGACGGTGGCGACATCGCCGCGGCCAAGCGCAAGATGCAGCACAACGTGGACCTGCTCCTGCCCCACGTGCGGCGCGGCGTGAAGGTGGTCGTCCCGGGCCCCACCTGCGGCTACACCATGAAGAAGGAGTGGCCGGTGTACCTGGGGACCCCGGAGGCGAAGGAGGTCGCGGCGGCGACCCTCGACCTGATGGAGTTCCTGGACGGCCTGCGCAAGGAGAAGAAGCTGAACCGCGAGTTCGAGCGGGGTTACGGCGTGGTCGCCTACCACGCGCCCTGCCACCTGCGGGCGCAGAAGATCGCGGTGCCCGGCGCGCGCCTGCTCGGTTTGCTCCCCGACACGGACGTGCGCATCGTCGAGCGCTGCTCCGCGGTGGACGGCACCTGGGGAATGAAGGCGGCGTATTACGAGGAGGGGCGTCGCTACGCGCTCCGCATGGCGAAGGCCATCGAGAACGAGGAGCCGGCGCTGGTGGTGACCGACTGCAGCCTGGCGGGCCTGCGCATCCTGAAGGAGAACGGTCGCCCCGCGCTCCACCCGATCCAGGCGCTGGCCGTCGCCTACGGCCTCGACGACGTCCCCGGCCTCGACGCCCCGCCCGAGCCCGATGGCGCAGACGAACCCAAGGAGGCTTCCTGATGAAACCCGTCTCACGCAGCGAGATCCTGGACCTGGGTGCGTACGAGCAGATCCGCGACCGCTTCCGCGCGCGGGTGATCGAGGAGAAGAAGGCCCGGCGCGCGCGCATCGGCTCGAACATGAGCGTGCTGTTCGAGAACCACGACACCGCGCTGTTCCAGATCCAGGAGATGCTGCGCACCGAGCGCATCAGCGCCGAGAAGGCCGTGCTCCACGAGATCGAGACCTACAACGAGCTGGTGCCCGGGGACTCGGAGCTCTCGGCGACCATCTTCGTGGAGTACGACGACCGAGCCGAGCGTGAGGCGATGCTGGAGAAGCTCGCGGGGCTCGAGGACAAGTTCTACGTGCTGGTCGAGGGCGAGCGCCAGAAGGTCGTCCCCGACGCCCGCAACGATCGCCGCGACCGGACCACCGCCGTTCACTACGTGAAGTTCCCGCTCTCGCCGGCGGCGGTGCGCGCCATCCGCGAGAAGAAGCCGGTGCGCATCGGCGTCGATCACCCGGCCTACACGGCGGAGAACGAGCTGTCCCCAGCCACCGTCGCCGCCCTGGCCGAGGATCTCTCCGGCTGAGTCAGCCGAAGCCGTAGCGCTCGAGCAGTTCCTTC
Source organism: Polyangiaceae bacterium (assembly GCA_015075635.1). Classification (NCBI taxonomy): domain Bacteria; kingdom Pseudomonadati; phylum Myxococcota; order Polyangiales; family Polyangiaceae; species Polyangiaceae bacterium. The sequence goes on along the minus strand of JABTUA010000001.1, from coordinate 3,439,055 downwards.
GGCACGCGCGTGGGGCGGCCGCTCGGCATGCCGAGCAGCACCCAGGTGGTAGCGGCGTGGCACAAGACGGCGTCGTCCGCCGCGCGCCGAAACAGCGTGCGCCGGAGGCTCGTCGCGCCTTTCATCGAGTCCACCCAGGTGAGCGCGCGGAGCTCCTGCCCCTCGAACGCCGCGCCCAGGTACTCGATCTCGTGGCGCCGCACGACCCACAGCACCCCGAGCTTTCGGTACTCGTCGAGCCCGAGGCCGATCGAGCGGGAGTGCGCCGTCGCCGCGTCCTGGAGCCAGCGCACCCAGCTCACGTTGCCGGCGTGACCGAGATCGTCGATGTCCGCCGCTGGTACTAAAAACGAGTGCGAAAAGGCGTTCGCGGGAGGATCGAACTCCGGCGAACTCACAGCGCTCTCCGGTTGCGAAGCATTCGACGCAGCTTGTCCCAGGCGCCGAGCCGCTGACAAGAAGGTGTCCGGAGCGAGGCGCTTGCGCTACAAAAACGGGGCGCATGAAGCAGAGCCTGGCGACTCTGGGGGCGATCACCGGCAGCGCCAGCATGCTCAGGCTGCGCGAGGTGGGGCGCGAGGCCATGGCCTTCGCGCGCCAGGCCACGCTCCTGCACCGCGACGTGACCGCGACCTACCCGCGCCTGGCGGAGCCCGGCGACGACGTGGTCGTGTTCCTGCACGGCCTGTTCGCCACCGCGGGCGTGCTCCGCCCGATGCGCGGGGCGGTCGAGCGGGAGACCGGCGCCCACACGGCTTCGTTCTCCTACGCCCCCGGACCGGGCGTGGCGGCTGTGGCGGAGAGCCTCGCCGCGCTGGTCGATCGCCTGCCGTCCGGCGTGCACGTGCACCTGGTCGGGCACAGCATGGGCGGCATCGCCGCGCGCTGGTTCGTGCAGGAGCTGGGCGGCGATCCGAGGATCGTCCAGAGCATCTCCCTCGCCAGCCCGTTTCGCGGAACGCGTCGCGCGAAGCTCGTGCCTGCTGCCGCGGGTCGCGACATCGCGCCGGAGAGCGCCGTGCTCGCGCGCCTGACGGAGCGCGGCGAGTGCGGCGTGCCTCACCTCTCCGTCGTGGCGAGCGACGACGCGCTGGTCACCGAAGACGCGACGCTCCACTTCGGCGAACGCGTGCTGATCGAAGGCTGCGGGCACAACGGCATCCTGTACCACCAGGAGGTCGCGGCGCTGATCGTGAGCCGGGTTCGGCAGAGCCAGCGCGCGCGCTCGGTGGGCTAGGCTCGACTTGCGCGCCGCCGGCCCCGCCGCCGGCCGACTCCGTGGGTCTTCGCCACTCCGGATGATCGTGATCCGATCGAGCCAAGACTGCCCAAATCGAAGCCAGGCCTGGCCCGGCGGCCCGCCGGAAATCCGTTGGTTGGCCTGCCGTATCGTGGTACCTCGGCGCCGGTGAAGAAGCCCCTCGTGACCGCGCTCGGCCTGCTCGCGGGCCTGGTCGCTCTGCCGCGGCCGGCGAGGGCGGACGTCTCGTCGTGGCTCTACGTCGCGCCGGGCTACTCCTGGACTCAAGAGAGCAAGGACGCGACCGAGCACCAGCCGAGCTTCCAGCTCGACACCGGTCTCGGCACGCCCCCCTCCCACACCATCGTCTTCGGCGGCCTGTTCCACTGGCAGACGCACTTCGGCGGCGGCACCGACCTCGGCCTCCTCGCACGCGTCGCGACCCACGGCTTCGTGAACGGCGATTGGGGCGCCGCCATCGACCTCGGCGGCTACGAGCGCTGGTGGGGCCGCGGCTCCGCCGGCGGTATGGGCCAGCTCGTGCTCGGCGCGCCCTGGGGCATCACGCTGGCCGGCGGCGGCGGCAGCGGCACCAACGACGGCCGCCACTACTCCGTCACCCTCGGCGTGGATCTCGCGCGCCTCACGGTTTACCGCCGCACCGGCGAGCGCTGGTGGAAGAACCCGTTCCCGGCGTACCGGCCGGAAGAGGAGTAGCTGGTCGCGATTGGGGGCGGACGCCTCCTCCTCCTGCGACAGGTCGCGTCGCTTTCTGACGCAGGGCGACGCGCGCTCGGCGATGTGCGCGTTCTCCGTTATCCCAGGTCGTCGCGCCGCCGCGCTCTTATCCGCTTATCTTGTTCCGCGTATCGCAGCCCCGCCGCCCCGACCGGGCGAAAGCTCGCAAGATCGCAGGTGCCGCAAGCTCTTCTTATCCGGTTATGCGGCCTCGCCTAACGCGGGGGGGGAGGGGAGGGGGGGAGGGGTCGAGTCGCGGAGTTGAAGCAGGTCGGTTTCGAGTAGAATGTAGAGTTATACCGCTGTCTCGTGACCGGAAACGATCACGCAAGATCACAGCGCCTTGCCGACTGCCGCTGCCGCCCAGCGGGCTCAGAGTGCTTCGTCCAAGTGCGAAGCGAGACCCCGAAGCGTCTTGCCAACCGCAGCGCGGTGAACAGAAGCCGCGCGAGCGTAGCGTGCGCGTGTGGGCTATTCTGCGATCCAAGTGAAAAGCAGCGTGGCCCTCACAGCGACACCGCTCATGGCGTGCCTCATCGCCACCATCACGCCGGTCGTGTTCATGACAGCGTGCCCGGGTGCTGAGGGTTCGCATCGTCCCGGGGCCGATGCTGGATCTGACTCATCGCCAACGAACTGTGATAACGATGAGCAGTGCGGTCCGGGACAGTGCTGCCGGACCGCAGGCCAGTACTGCGCTCCGCGCGTTCCGGTTGACCCGGGCGAATCGACCTGCTCGATGTGGGGCGCGGATGGGTATTTCGTCTGTTTCTGTATCCCACCCTCCGGCGAAACTTCGTTGTGTCCCAATTTCCCCGTCCAGCCGCAAGTCTCCGAGAGTTGTTCCCCTCAACCCTATCTGCGCTGCGCCTTGTTGTGTGATTCCGGTCTCTGCGTGTGCGAGACAGAGGGGCCCAAGTTTTTGGGGGACGGGGGTGCAACCGTCGCTAGTTGCCCCCCACCTGATTGGACCGCGTGCAATGCCGATTCTGGCGGGGCCGACTAAGTTGTCGCACGGGTGCGCAGCCGTTCAATCCGGCTCTACCCCGGGCCCCGGCGCAATCAATCCGAATCCGAACCGAAGCCGCGCGACCTGGCGCCGAGCTCCGAGCTCACGGCGCCTCACCGCACGGAAACGCTCACGGTCTCCGCGCCCAGAACAACCGTGGTTCCACCACGGTATAACTCACGTTGCACCCGCCGAACGCCGGTCATGGCGAGTTTCACCGTCCGTTCCGCGCCCGCGGGCGACCACACTGATGCGGCACTCGCCCGCGTCTGCAGCGCCTTGCCGACTGCCGACTTGACGCTCGGCGTTCGCGGGTGAACGTGTGTCTCGTTATACGGCCTCGCCAGTGCAGAGCGTTTCAGGGGGTGACTTGCGGCGTTGGAATGGATCTCGACTGGGCATCATCCTCTGTCTGACGCTTGAGTCATCCCCGGCCCACGCCGAGCGCGAGCCTCCAAACCCCTATTCGCTGGAGCCGCGCCCCACGCCCCAACTTGGAGTCGGCGTCGGTTGGGCGGTTCCTGGGTGCGACTGCGACCTTCCGAGCAGTGCGCTCGCTCGTGCGTTCGCCCTTTGGGGAGTCGGCAACACCCGACTTGGCGTCGTCGCAGATCACGCGCAATTCCCGTGGCGCTTTCGCCGCACGGCCCACCACTCCTTCCTTGGTGGTCTCGTTCGCGTCTACTCCGAAACTGGTCCTTGGGACATCCACGGTGGACTCGCGTTCGGCCCCGCCTATTCGCCGCCCAACGAAGGCTGCTCTGCGGGCCCGGTCGTCTTCGCCGCGCAACCTGGCGTTGGTGCCAACGTGTGGCTAGCTCCGCGATTCGCCGTCGGCGTGACAGCGGCGTACGCATTCCCACTGCTGGGCGCGTCGTACAGCTGTGATGGTTCGGGTGCCGGCGGGGACGCGCGACAACAAGTTCTCGGTGTCGGCAGCGTCGTGCTTGAGCTTACCTGGGGCGCTCAAGCCCCGCGAAAACTGTGACCGGTGCCGTCTAACTCACGTTGCACCCGCCGAACGCCGGTCTTGCCGATTTCACCGTCCGTCCCGCTCCCGCGGGCGAACATTCTGATGCGGCACTCGCCCGCGTCTGCAGCGCCTTGCCGCCTGACGACTTGACGCTCGGCGTTCGCGGGTGAACGTGTGTCTCGTTATACAGCCATGGCCACAGTCAAGTGCGTCCACGTGATGGCCGTCGCCTTGCTCAGCGTCGCTGACTGGGCATGCAGCGGAGCCTCGTGCGACGGCGCGATGGGCTACTCGATCCGGGCCAGAGTGCGCGATGCCAACACGGGCAAGGAGATCTGCAACGTGAAGGCGGTCGCCCACGACGGAAACGACGAGTGGCAGCTCAAGTGTTGGGGCCAACCCGAATGTTCCTGCGCTGGCGTGCCGGAACGACTTGGGACCTACGAGCTCACGGTGACCGCACCCGGATACCAGGATTCAACGAACACCGTCGTGGTCGACACGAAGGACGAGTGCCGGGTCCACACTGAAACCGTGACCGTAAAGCTCTCGCCTCTCTGATTTCGTCGTGTGCCAGCAGTGCTGTCCATGGGTGTTCGGGTAAGCGGAATCCTGGATCATTCCGATCGCTTGCGCGCGTGATCCACCGTTCGCGCGGTGCGCGGAGTTGTGGAAACGGGGCAAGCGTGCGACCTCGCGGTTGCGACACAGCTCGGAGGACGCATGCCCCGCTCGCCATCGGTACCGATTCACCGCACGCTCCGCAAGTTCCTTCCGCCGTCGCTCGTCGAAGCGAGCGCTCGGGCGACGGGCGCGTTCCAGCGCGTCCGGAAGGTCGACGCCTACGCCCTGGTCTGGAGCCTTATCCTCGGCTTTTCCGCCGGGAAAGTCCGGACCATCGCGGGCCTGCGTCGCGTCTACGAGAGGGTCTCGCGGACCACGCTGGAGGAGAGCAGCTTCTACTGCCGGTTCACGCCGGCGCTGGTGAGGCTGCTCCGGCAGCTGCTCGACGGCGTGCTCCAGCAGTCCTGGGGCTGAGCCGGCCCGCATCTGGGCGGCTCAATCAGTTCCGCGACATCCTGATCGCGGACTCGACGGTCATCCGCCTGCACGAGCTGCTGGCCAGGCGTTTCCGGCCTGCCGCACCAACCACACCCGGCTGCCGCGAGGTGCATGTGGTGATGTGCGTGGCGGGGCTGGCAAGCAGACCGTCAAGGTGACCGCCGAGCGCCGCCATGATCGCCGTGCCCTCGTCCTCGGCCCGTGGGCTCGCGGCAGTTGTTGCTCTTCGACCTCGCTACTTGACTTCCGCCTCTTCCGCCGGCTCGACAGATCCGTGGCTACTTCGTGTCCCGGCTCGCGCAGCTCAACCGGTCATCGTTGCTCAGAATCGACGCTGGCGCGGCCGGTCGGTCGCCGTCGTCGGCAGTGCATCTGATGTCGTCGACCGCCTGCAGCGCGAGGAACTGACGTCACCGTACAGGTTCGCTCCGCCATCGCGTCTACGCCGGGCGCTGCTCCAGCAGGTCCGCACCTTCCGTGTCGTCGGCTGCGGGACGAAGCCTCCGGCAGTACCACCTGTACATCACCAACATCGGCGTCGAGGCGCTCCAGCGGCGATATCGCCCGCGGTACGCCGTCCGCTGGAAGTCGGTTGCTCTTCAAGGGCTGAGTCGCACACCGGCTCGACCAGATCGAGCCGAGCGCGCCGTCGTAGAGGCCATGCTTACGCCGCTCTTCTCTCGCTGGCCGCGAGCCGAGCGCTCCTTCACGCCTTGCGCAGCGCGGTCCGCCCGGGATTCCTTCTCCCGGCACGACGCTGGAGCGTGCTCATGAGCCAGCACGCAACCGACCTGCTCGCCGTCGTCATCGAAGGCCGCGACGACCCAGTCTTGCTCGACCTGCTGCTCCACGAGGCCCCAGACCCGAACCGTCGTCGCCTTCACCTGCTTCAGTCCGTCGAGCGCCGTGCACATGCCTATCGAGCCCCCGGAAACTCAGCGAGTTCACGTCGTGCAGCGGCCTAAGCGATCACCGATGTACAGCCGGGGAAGGGCGGCCGTTCTGCACGCGACACGCATCACTGTTCTCGTCGTGACTGCCCTCGCGTCCCTCGTTCAGTGCGACACGCGGGGCGAGCGCGCAGGCGCTCACGGGGGGATAAGCACTGTGCCTGCCGCCAGCGGAAGCCTGGCCACTGACGACGCTCCCCCGGCGACCGCGCCGAGCGACGCGGCCCGCACCGAGAACGTGTGGCCTTGGAAAGACGGCATACCAGCATCGCGCACTTGTTTGGACGCCGAGCAACTCTCCGGGCTCGAGAAGTCGCTCCAAACCGCGAGGGCGTCATGTCCGCGGCTAGCGGAGCTGAAGGTCACTGTGCTCGTGCGCCCAGGCGGCGAGTTACGAAGAGTTCTGCTGGAGGATCGAACAGCGGAACAAGAGCGGTGCGTAAAACGGCATTCTCGGCATCTTCTTCGACTGCGCCAGGGCGACCAGGTTCTTCGGACTATGGTTGGGGTGAGCGCTGACCGGTGAACTGCGCCGTTCCAGCGCGCAGCACCGCGTAGACTGTGCCACCGAGACCATGGCGCCTCGACGGCGGTTGAGATAGCGTCCACGCCGTCTTTGCGCGTCGGATCAGCCCTGCTCTTGCCGCTCGGTGGCGAACCGGCACTGCTCACGCCCCAACGCGCTTTGCCTCTTCACCGTAGGAACGGGCGGAGCCAGACTTCCACGCCAGTCTTCGACGCTGTCTAACTTGCCGTTCCACCCGCGAACGCCGGTTTCGCGTCTCACCGTCCGTTCCGCGTCGCGGCGCTCTCACTGTCTGCGGCACTGCGCCCGCTCTGCTGCGCCACGCCTTCTGCTACGATGATCCCGGCGTTCGCGGGTGAACGCCGTTTCGTTCTACGGCCGCCGCGAGGCTCGACGCCGAAGCCGTGCGCGACCGCGCCCACCACCGGCTGGCTCAGCGGTACCTTCATGGCTCCTGGCCGTACCGCTCCTTCTCCTGCGCGCCGCGCCACCGCCAAAGCCTCGACGTCAGCCGCGGTGCGCGTACCTGAGCTCGGTGGTTGGGTTCGTTCGCCAACGCGCTCGCCGTCGCAACCTGCTTGGTCAGCGTTGCGTGGCAACCTAGCCAGCGGTAGTCCCCACTCAAACGGTTCGGGCGGCGCGAACGGCATCAATGCGATCGACATCGTGACCACCGACACGCGACCGAAGTCTTCGGTGCACAGGCGAAGTTGGATGGCGCGGAACCTGTCGTCAACGATGTGCTCGCGGATGCGGCTATTCTCCGCTGCGGTACCCTGGTACGGCCAGGTCTGCCTTCACGTTGTGGCGGGCGCTGCCTGGCGTCCTCGGATCAGAGCCGTTGGCGATCGGCGACGAGGTGCGTCGAACCACCAGCATCGGTTCCTCCACTCCATTGTAATCGTCGCGGCTCACCGGAGAGGTCGTTGCGCACCTCGAATACTGACCTTCGGCGAGGCGGCTCCCCTGCCACGGACAAAGCAGCAACTCAAGGCGTCGCTGAGGCAGTTGCTCAAAAGTGCCGAACAGCACCTGACCTGACCGTGACCAGCTGCCCATTTGCGACGGGCAATCTGCCAGTGTTGCAGGTGAGGAGCACCGCATAACTCGCGTTCGACCCGCCGACCGCCGGCCCTGCCGACTTCACCGTCCGTCGCTTCGCGGGCGAAACACTGATGCCGCACTGCCTGCGTCGCAGCGCCTTGCCGGCGGACGATTTGACGCTCGGCGTTCGCGGGTGAACGCCAGTCGTTATACGGACTCAGGCGAATCCGCCTGGCAGCTCTGCGGTCCGGAGGCAGACTTACCCTCATGCAGACGCACGCCCGGCAGGTCTTGGTGGCAGCGATCTTGCTCGGGCGTGTGCCCATGTGGCCGGCTGCGGCGGCGACAGCTGCACCGGAGCGGCTGCACGATGGAGTCAGTGGGTTTGCGGCACCGATCGATTATCGTTGACCTTCTGTGTCTGTTGAAGCAGATAAAGACCAGTTGCAGTGCAGATGCCCACCCAGGGCCTGGACACGTGCGCTTCGAGCGGATCTGATTCAGATGAGCGGCTCGCAAATCGATGGTTTCCTTTGCCCAACCGCCATCCCGGCAAACTCACGCTCACATTCTCATCAGCGGGCACCGTGCCCTGGCCTCCACTGAGTCCGACGTACGTGATACAGCAGCCCAATGGTCGGACTGCCCACCAACCTGCAAGAACGCAAGGTTCAGCTTGAGGCGCTCGCAAGTTTGCCGTCAAACTCACCCCTGAGCTGAGGCGGACCCGCGACATGTTCTCCACGCTTTTGAAGTGCTCTGTCGCGTGGCTGGCGGTGGATCGCAGGATCCTCCGGCTCTCATGGCGCCAAGCACCATCTGGCTCGACCCGCCCCACCCTGGAAGATCACGAACTGGTTAGGCGTCATGCAGGGACGACTTGAGCGCATTCGCAACGCGGGCCCAATCAGCGATGACGTTGACGCGGACTCGCACTTCCGATACGCAAGCTCGTCGACGCCACGCGATGTGCTCCTCAGCAATGGTGCTGCTAACTATGTTCCCGCCCGACTAGTTTTGCTGTTGCCGAGCACGTGAAAGCGCAGGTGAGCAGCCCGGCCGTCGGATCGAGGCCGGGCTGCGTGAAGTGCTGCGCGGTGGGCGGCTACGCTTCGTCCTCCTTCTTCTTGGTCGGCGCTGGCCTTGGCGGATCTGGCCTCGCGAGCGCGGTAGCTCGCCTTCGATGGCGATGACGTCGGCGGTGGATGACGCGATCGATGAGGGCGGTGGCGCAGGTGGCGTTGGGGAAGATGCTGGGCCAGTCGCGGAATGCGAGGTTGGTGGTGAGCACGAGGCTCTTCTTCTCGTAGCGGCGGCTGACCACCTGGAAGAGTAAATCGGCGTTCCGGTTGTCGAACGCGAGAAAGCCGATCTCGTCGATGATCAGCAAGCCGACGCGCGCGTAGTGCCTGAGGCGGCGCTCGAGTGCGCGAGCGGACTCCCGAGCGGCGAGGTCCAGCAGGAGCTGGGTGCGCCTTCAGTCTCTCTTTCGCCTCCGTCAGGCGTTGCCGGTCCTCCGGGCGCACTGGCTCTGTGTATCCGGAGCACGGACCCCGTTCTTGAGGAACGGATCGCGTGACGCGATATTCGCGGCGTGACCCAGCAGGCGAAGTCGGTTCGGAGGCGCCTACTCGGCCGCGTCAGCCAGTGCGGGCGGGACGGTGATCGTGCCGAGCTCAGCGTCGAGCTCGCCGGGGACGAGGCGCGCCCGCGTTGCCGCCCAGTAGGCGGGAGCGAGCTCGAGGTAGCGGTCGCGAGGCCAGTACGGCATGACGCGGATGATCTCGGTCAGATAGCGCTCGGGATCGAGGTCGTGGAGCTTGCAGCTGGCGATCAAGGAATAGAGGTTGGCGGCGGCGGGCGTGATCGTCGGGCCGAAGAAGCAGCGCTTTCGCCGGTGGCGACGATCCTGAGCGCGCCCTCGCTGTGGTTGTTGTCCATGCGCAGCCTGCCGTCTTCGAGGAGCGGCGCAGCGCGAGCTCCTGGCGCAGGACGTGCCGAGGGCCTTGTTGACGAGGCCCCGCTCCTCGGTCGCGGGCCGGCTCGAGCGCGTGCCCACCGAAGAACTCGGCGACGAGCGGCTCGAGGACGGTCTTGCGTCTCTGCCGGCGCGTCGCTGGCGGCAATGTGTTCCAGCTTCGTCGAGCTTGTAGAGCGCACGGATCCGGAGCAAGCCCTCCGGCCGATGGCGAAGCCGCTGACAGCAGCGTCCCAGAACGCCTGCGCGCGTGGCTCCAGCAGCGACCTCGCTGGGCGCATCATTCAGGTCTTCGACGGCGTCTCCGCGGAACAGCGCGTCGTAGACGGCGTCGCGTCCGCGAATGCCGGAGAACCCGCGAAACATGTCGCAGACGGCAGCGCTCGTGTGCGGGCTGGTACTGAAGACGTGCCGCCAAGACGACGGTGACCTTCCAGGACGCGCCATGGGATGACCGGCGTCGTGCAGCGGCCTAAGCGATCACCGATGTACAGCCGGGGAAGGGCGGCCGTTCTGCACGCGACACGCATCACTGTTCTCGTCGTGACTGCCCTCGCGTCCCTCGTTCAGTGCGACACGCGGGGCGAGCGCGCAGGCGCTCACGGGGGGATAAGCACTGTGCCTGCCGCCAGCGGAAGCCTGGCCACTGACGACGCTCCCCCGGCGACCGCGCCGAGCGACGCGGCCCGCACCGAGAACGTGTGGCCTTGGAAAGACGGCATACCAGCATCGCGCACTTGTTTGGACGCCGAGCAACTCTCCGGGCTCGAGAAGTCGCTCCAAACCGCGAGGGCGTGCATGTCCGCGGCTAGCGGAGAGCTGAAGGTCACTGTGCTCGTGCGCCCAGGCGGCGAGTTACGAAGAGTTCTGCTGGAAGGATCTCGAACAGCGGAACAAGAGCGGTGCGTAAAAACGGCATTCTCGGGCATCTTCTTCGACTGCGCCAGGGCGACCGGGTTCGTTCGGACTATGGTTGTGGGTGTAAGCGCTGACCGGTGAACTTGCGCCCGTTCCCAGCGCGCAGCACCGCGTAGACTGTGCCACCAAGACCATGGCGCCTCGACGGCGGTTGAAGATGAGCGTCGGCACGCGTCTTTGCGCGTCGGGATCAGCCCCGTGCTCTTGCCGCTCGGTGGCGAACCGGCACTGCTCACGCCCCAACGCGCATTTGCCCTCTTCACCGTAGGAACGGGCAGGAGCCAAGACTTCCACGCCAGTCTTCGACGCTGTCTAACTTGCCGTTCCACCCGCCGAACGCCGGTTTCGCAGTCTTCACCGTCCGTTCCGCGTCGCGGGCGCTCTCACTGTCTGCGGCACTGCGCCCGCTCTGCTGCGCCACGCCTTCTGCTACGATGATCTCCGGCGTTCGCGGGTGAACGCCGTTTCGTTATACGGCCGCCGCGAGGCACCGACGCCGAAGCCGTGCGCGACCGCTTGCCCACCACCAAGGCTGGCTCCAGCGGTACCTTCATGGCTCCTGGCCGTACCCGCTCCTTTCTCCTGCGCGCCGCCGCGCCACCGCCAAAGCTCTCGACGTCGAGCCGCGGTGCGCGTACCCTGAGCCTCGGTGGCTCTTGGGAGTTCGTTCGCCAACGCGCTCGCCGTCGCAACCTGCTTGGTCAGCGTTGCATGTGGCAACGCTAGCCAAGGCGGTAGTCCCCACTCAAACGGTTCGGGCGGCGCGAACGGCATCAATGCGATCGACATCGTGACCACCGAACACGCGACCGAAGTCTTCGGTGCACAGGCGAAGTTGGATGGCGCGGAACCTGTCGTCAACGATGTGCTCGCGGGATGCGGCTATTCTCCGCTGCAGTACCCTGGGTACGGCCAGAGTCTTGCCTTCACGTTGTGGCGGGGCGCTGCCTACATGGGCGTCCCCTCCGGATCGGAGCCGTTGGCGATCGGCGACGAGGGGTACGTGGGAACCACCAGCATCGGTTCCTCCACTTCCATTGTAATCGTCAAGTGGCTCACCGGAGAGGTCGTTGCGCACCTCGAATACTCGACCTTCGGCGAGGCGGCTCCCCCTGCCACGGACAAAAAGCAGCAACTCATAGGCGTCGCTGAGGCAGTTGCTCCAAAAGTGCCGAACAAAGCACCTTGAACCTGACCGTGACCCAGCTGCCCATTTGCGACGGGCAATCTGCCAGTGTTGCAGGTGAGGAGCACCGCATAACTCGCGTTCGACCCGCCGACCGCCGGCCCTGCCGACTTCACCGTCCGTTCCGCTTCCGCGGGCGAACACACTGATGCCGCACTCGCCTGCGTCTGCAGCGCCTTGCCGGCGGACGACTTGACGCTCGGCGTTCGCGGGTGAACGCCGTTCCGTTATACGGACTCGGGCGAATCCGCCTGGCAGCTCTGCGGTCCGGGAGGCAGACTTACCCTCATGCAGACGCACGCCCGGCAGGTCTTGGTGGCAACGATCTTGCTCGGAGCGTGTGCCCATGTGGCCGGCTGCGGCAGCGACAGCTGCACCGGAGCGGGCTGCCACGATGGAGTCGAGGTGTGGTTTGCGGCACCGATCGATTCATCGTTGGACCTCTCTGTGTCTGTTGAAGCAGATAAAGACCAGTTGCAGTGCGAGTATGCCCACTCCAAGGGCCTGGACACGTGCGCTTCGAGCGGGATCTGGATTCAGATGAGCGGCTCGCAAATCGATGGTTTCCTTTTGCCCAACCGCCATCCCGGCAAACTCACGCTCACATTCTCATCAGCGGGCACCGTGCTCCTGACCTCCACGGTGAGTCCGACGTACGTGATACAGCAGCCCAATGGTCCGGACTGCCCACCAACCTGCAAGAACGCAAAGGTTCAGCTTTGAAGGCGCTTCGCAAGTTTGCCGTCAAACTCACCCCCTGAGCTGAGGCGGACCCGCGACATGTTCTCCACGCTTTTTGAAGTGCTTCTGTCGCGTGGCTGGCGGTGGGATCGCAAGGATCCTCCGGCTCTCATGGCGCCAAATGGCACCATCTGGCTCGACCACGCCCCACCCTGGAAAGATCCCCACGAACTGTTAGGCGTCATGCAGGGACGACTTGAGCGCATTCGCAACGCGGGCCCAATCAGCGATGACGTTGACGCGTGGACTCGCACCGTTTCCGATACGCAAGCTCTCGTCGACGCCACACGCGATGTGCTCCTCAGCAATGGTGCTGCCTAACTATGTTCCCCCCGCCCGACTAGTTTTGCTGTTGCCGAGCACGTGAAAGCGCAGAAATTTGAGCAGCCCGGCCGATCGAGATCGAGCCGGGCTGCGTGAAGTGCTGCGCGGGTGGGGCGGCTACGCTTCGTCCTCCTTCTTCTTGGTCGAGCGCCTGGCCTTGGCGGACTGCTGGGCCTCGCGAGCGCGGTAGCTCTCGCCTTCGATGGCGATGACGTCGGCGTGGTGGATGACGCGATCGATGAGGGCGGTGGCGCAGGTGGCGTTGGGGAAGATGCTGGGCCAGTCGCGGAATGCGAGGTTGGTGGTGAGCACGAGGCTCTTCTTCTCGTAGCGGCGGCTGACCACCTGGAAGAGTAAATCGGCGTTCCGGTTGTCGAACGCGAGAAAGCCGATCTCGTCGATGATCAGCAAGCCGACGCGCGCGTAGTGCCTGAGGCGGCGCTCGAGTGCCCGAGCGGACTCCTGAGCGGCGAGGTCCAGCAGGAGCTGGGTGCGCCTTCAGTCTCTCTTTCGCCTCCGTCAGGCGTTGCCGGTCCTCCGGGCGCACTGGCTCTGTTGCGTCCGCCGCGTCCGAACCCGGACCTTCGTCGACGCCAATTGGCGGAGCAACAGGGTCAGCAAGGACAATGCTTGGGCCGGGGCGCGCCCCCGCTTGCCCGTCGTTACGATTGCTCCCGAAGACGAAGCTCAGCGCCACACCGAGCGCACAGGCTCCCAACACCATCAGGCCGAAGTGTGTGCGTGAGAATCCCATGCGTCGATGCTGACCTGTACCGCGACGGTACGTCAGATATGGCGTCTGAGCCCCCTCCGGTTCGATAGTCTGCTCCTTGGGACGATGGCGAGGGTCTCGCGCCGCGCCCTCAATCCGCCAGGGAGGGGCGACCCGCGACGAACGCCAACCCCGCAACCGCTCCGAACACGCCTGACACGAGAGTCCTAAACACGGCGTCCCCGGCCCCAACCAATATGGCGACCCCGAGCGCAGCCAGCCAACCGAAGGTACCAACCACAACGATGCGCCATCGGTAGCGTCGCATGTCCGACGGCCCAGCGGCACGCCAGAGCAGGGCGGCACATCCCGCGAAGATCCCAAAGGACAACAAGACTGACGGAATGCCTTGGACGGTACGAGCCCCGAAGACGACCGCTCCAATCGCGGCAAGCAGAACCCCCGCGGCGCGCTCCCACCGACAGCACGCCCGGGCAATCATGGCTTCGGGCCAGGCACGTGCTCAGGTTACGCGCCTCGCGGTTCGAGGTCGAGAGTACGTCGCGGCAGCCTGCTCGGGGCGGACGCGCACGGGTCGCACCGCTTGGAGCGGGGGCGGTGTTGAGCTGGCACCACGACGCCTTGTTCGGAGAGCAGGCGTGTGACCGCGGTCGAGTCCGGCGGCGGAATGGGCACGACGAGCCAGCGTCGCGACGTGTGGCTGGGCGCCCTGACACTGTGTAACTCGACGTTGCACCCGCCGAACGCCGGCATCGCGCGTTTCACCGTCCGTTCCGCGCCGCGGGCGCTCTCTCTGTCTGCGGCACTGCGCCCGCTCTGCTGCGCCTTGCCGACCTATGACTTGACGCTCGGCGTTCGCGGGTGAACGTGTGTCTCGTTATGCGGCCGTCCGACCCGATGGCGCAGGTCGCGATTCGCCCCCCTGGCGCCGACCTTGCAGACCCTCGCGCTCCCAGTCACGCTTGCGCTTGGGTGCACCGTGGGCCGAAAGCAGGCGTGGTTTTCACTTCTCCTGTTCCTTCCGATCTTCGCCCTAGCCGGCTGTTCGGCACCCTCCGAGCCCTCCGAATCGTGCACCGACGACTCGACCTTCCGGATCACTTTCGTTCAGAATGACTCCACCCCGTTCGTGGACTTCGCCTCCGCCCGGCTGTGCTCCACCTGCTACGTCAAGGACTACGGCCCCGAGCTCTGCCACTGCTTCGTCGTCGATCGAAAGTGCAAAGTCCTCGAGGGTGATCAGGACCTCGCGTACCCCGCGTGCCAGCAGGGCTCGTTCACTCTCTTGCTTGACCGCGAGTCCTTCCCGGCAACCACGATAGCCCTTTCGATTCGCGATGCCACGGGCAAGGTCCTCTATGCCGACACGACCGACGCCAGCGTCGTGCACCAAGGCGAACCGTGCTCGGGTCCAGCAGACGCGGCGTTCTACTTCAACTACGAAGTGCTTGGCAGCGGGGGCGGCGCCGGCACGTCCAATCCATGAACCTCTCCGTTGATGCCAAGCGAGCTGCATAACTCACGTTGCACCCGCCGAACGCCGGCCTTGCCGACTTCACCGTCCGTTCCGCGCCCGCGGGCGAACACTCTGTCTTCGGCACTCGCCCGCCTCTGCAGCGCCCGCGCTCTGCTACGATGATCTCCGGCGCTCGCGGGTCAACGCGTGTGCCGTTATGCAGCGGGGAACACGATCCTCCGCCGCACCGGGCCTCGTGACTACCGCCAGGATCTTGGTAGACTCCAGTCCGTGAAGCTCGCCATCGATCTTTCGGAAGCGCAGTCCGAAGCGTTGCTCGCGCGGGCCAAGACCCTCGGTGTTTCGCCAGAGGAGCTTGCGCTCGCCGCGGTCGCTGAGGCGCTCGCTTCTCCATCCGATGAGTTCCGTTCCCACGCTGAGCAGTTGCTGCTCAAGAACGCTGAGCTCTATCGACGCCTGGCATGAGGCACCTCTCGCTGACCGAGGTGATCTGGCTCCACGATCGCCTGATCCAGACCTCCGGCGGAACCTCTGGTATCCGTGACCTCGGCCAGGTGGAAGCCGCCGTCGCCCAACCGCGGGCCACCTTTGATGGTGCCGACGTGTACCCTGATCTCATCGCAAAGGCAGCCACGCTTTGCTTTGGGCTCGTCCGCGGCCACGGCTTCGTCGATGGGAACAAGCGAGTTGGCCACGCCGCCATGGAGCTCTTCCTCGCGCTCAACGGCGTGTCACTTGACGCCGACGTCGATGACCACGAGCAGATCATCCTCACCGTTGCCGATGGCACCGCGTCCAGGGACCAGCTTGAGGCTTGGGTTCGCGCGCACACCCGTCACGATCCTGCCGCCCCTGCATAACTGGACGTTGCACCCGCCGAACGCCGGTCGTGGCGAGTTTCGCCGTCCGTTCCGCGGCCGTAACGCCCCGCGCTCTGCTACGATGACCTCCGGCGTTCGCGGGTGAACGCCGTTCCGTTGTACGGACTCGGATCCCTGGCACAATCTGCGCCAGTCATGCTGGCATGAGTCCTGCGTCCTCATCTCGCATGGCACAGCCGTTCATCTCGCTCGTCGCGTGCCCCAGAACTCGCCGTCGTGGATTCTCCCTACGGCTCGCTACGATTGCGGTCGTGCTAGCGGCGAGCGCATGCGCCAGCCCCGACTCGGATCCAGCTCCCTGCGCGCTCTGCCAGTCTCCCTCAATCAGCTGCGCACGCGGCCCAGGTGTGGAATCGGTCACCCTGGTCCTTGGTACAAAGAACGCGCACGGCTGTGATGCTCAACCCAAGCCTGGGCTCTCGTCAGAGAGCTTTCACTTGCGTTGCGAGCCGCTCGAGGTCTGCAAGCTGGGCAGCGATGCGTGCTACGCCGCGACCTTCGACAACGACGAGCTGACCTTTTCGACTCCAGCGTATTCGTACACGTGTTGGCTGGATCCCTGAACGGGCACGCACGCGATGTCTCACCGCATTGAATCCCTCACCACCGGGTGGGCCGTACGTGAGCTCCTCTCGGCAGCGGCCGATCTCACGGGCAGACGAGTTTTCGTTCGCGGTGAACTGGCCTCGGGCACACGCGGATTGGTCACGCTGCGGGAGCCGACCTGTGGAGACCTCTCCAATCAGCAGCTCCTGCGGGTCCGCGACTCGAACGGAGACGGCCTGTTCCTGGCTCTCGAGTGGCGCGCTGGTCACAGTCGACCATGCGCAGGCCCGAGCCCGTGTCCTGCCTCTTCGGTGACGCCGCATGTCGATGTTCCACCCGCCGAACGCCGGTCTTGCCGACTTCACCGTCCGTTCCGCGCCCGCAGGCGACAATGCGGCACTGCGCCTGGTCCGCTGCGCCTCGCGGTCCGATGAGGTCCGTGGGTCCGGGGATTGCCAGGTCATCATCGATGCCCATCTTGGTGGACGTCATGCCCGAACGCCGACGTCACCAGCGCGAAGAGATCTACTTCCCGGTGCAGATCGACTCGGCTGAGAAGTCCGACCGGATCGGCATCGCCCGCAATTGCAGCGCCTCCGGGCTGCTCATCGGCACCCCGAGCCATTTCTCCGTGGGGGAGGAGCTGGAATTGAGGTTCGCCCTGAAGTACGGCGGACCCCAGCAACGGGTGCACGGCCGCGTGGTCCGGGTCAGCCTGGACGAGCAGGCGGACCTGTTCCGACGCCTGCTCGCCGTCGAGCTCGTCCCGGAGCGAGCCGCCTGAACGCCCGGGCCGCGCGCATCATTTTCGCCGGAGCTTCACCCAGCGGCCGTGCGCGCCTTGGTCGAACCAGACGACGCTGGGGCTGACGGGCCAGAAGGCGTAGGTGACGTCCGAGGGGGTGACCTTGGTGCCCGGCGGTCGGCCCACGGCGGACTCGACGCGCCAGGCGCCGGTGACCACGAACTGCTCCTCTCGGTTGACGCTGACCGCGGCGATCTCGCTGGTCATCGTGCGATCGGGCCACGCCGGGTCGGGCTGCGTCCGCTTGGTGGTGACCCGCAGCGTCTTGCCGTCGAGCTGCACGAGGGTCCGGAAGTTGTGACGCTGGCGGAGGGGGCAGGGTGGCCCGTCGATCCCGGCGCGCGGCACGCCGGCAGCGCGAGCCCCAGGGCGAGCAGCAAGAGCACGCGCGGCGGCACCGGGCTCAGGCCTTCTCGAGCGCGCCCACCAGGCGGTCGAGATCGGCCTTGGTGTGGAGCTCGGTGACGGCGACGAGCAGGCGATCCTTCCAGGCGGGGCTCACGCGGCCGAGATCGAAGCCGGCGATGATGCCCTCCGCCTCGAGCTTCCTGCACAGCGCAGCGGCGCTACCGCCCCGGACCTTGACGGCGAACTCGTTGAAGAACGGCGCGTCGGCGAAGCCCGCTGCGTAGCCGGAGAGCCCGAGGATGCGGCCGTGGAGGTAGTGGGCTTTGGAGAGGCACTGCTCCGCCACCGCGACGAAGCCGCTCTTGCCGAGCAGGCTCACGCGGATGGCCAGGGAGAGCGCGAGCAGGCCTTGGTTCGTGCAGATGTTGCTCGTGGCACGATCGCGGCGGATGTGCTGCTCGCGTGTGGAGAGCGTGAGCACGTAGCCACGGCGCCCGGCAGCGTCCACCGTCTCGCCGCAGACCCGACCGGGGAGCTGCTGAAGGTAGTTGCGATCCTGCCGGCAGGCGAGCAGGCCCACGCCGGGGCCGCCGAACTGCGGCGGGCAGGCGAGGGGCTGGCCTTCGCCGACGACGATGTCCGCGCCCTGGGCGCCGGGGGCCTCCGCGATGGCGAGCGCGTAGGGCTCGGGGCAGGTGACGATCAGGAGCGCGCCGTGGGCGTGGGCGGCCTCCGCGATGGGGCCCAGCTCGGAGAGCGGGCCCAAGAAGCTCGGGTAGCCGACGATCACCGCGGCGACGTCGTCGGTGATGGAGGCGGCCAGGGCCGTGCGGCTGGCGCGGCCGTCTTCCCCCGCGGGCACGTCCACCACGCTCGGCGTCGCGTCGCCGGACAGGTAGGTGAGCGTGGTCGCGTGGTAGTCGGGGTGCACGCAGCCGCTCATCAGGATCTTGCTGCGTTTCGTCAACCGGCGGGCCATCAACGCGGCTTCGGCGGTGGCGCTGGCGCCGTCGTACAGGCTCGCGTTGGAGAGCGGCAGCCCGTAGATCTCGCTGACGATGGTCTGGAACTCCCAGATTGCCTGGAGCGTGCCTTGCGCGACCTCCGGCTGGTACGGCGTGTACGCGGTGTAGAACTCGCTGCGCAGGAGCAGCTGGTCCACCGCCGGCGGGATGTGGTGGCTGTACA
The DNA here is from genome assembly GCA_015075635.1 of Polyangiaceae bacterium. Taxonomy (NCBI): domain Bacteria; kingdom Pseudomonadati; phylum Myxococcota; order Polyangiales; family Polyangiaceae; species Polyangiaceae bacterium. The sequence goes on along the minus strand of JABTUA010000001.1, from coordinate 3,420,388 downwards.
TGCCCGCGCCCAGGAACGACAGCAAACGCGCGCCGGAGCTCTTCTGCGCCAGCTCGCCGAGGTGTGCCATCAGCGCCGCCTCGTCGAGCGGCGGCGGCACTTTCAGCGCGCCCTTCAAACGGGCCGCCTCGGGGATGGTGGCGAACAGCTCGTCGACGGACTTCTTGCCGATGACCCCGAGCATCTGCTCGATTTCAGCGGGCGTGTGCGGCAGGTAGCGCATCAGTGGGCGGACTCCTCCACGTGCTTGGCGTAGGCGGCCGCGTCCATCAGGGCGGCGGACTCCGCGTCCCAGCTCGACGGCTCGATGGCGATCATCCAGCCCTTGCCCCAGCAGTCTTCGTTGACGAGCTCCGGCTTGTTCTCGAGCTCGGCGTTGACGCGGGTGATCTTCCCGCTGATCGGCGCGAACAGGTCGCTCAGCGTCTTCACGCTCTCGATGGTGCCGAAGCCCTTGTGGGCGGCCACGCTGTCACCGGGCTTCAGGTCCAGGTTCACCAGGGTGATGTCTCCGAGCTGCTCCACGGCGAAGGCGGTGATGCCGATGAGCACCTCCTTGCCCTCCTGTTTCGCCCACTCGTGGTCCTTGGTGTACTTGCGGTCGCTCTTCACGTCGCTGCTCATCGCTTGCTCGCTTCTTCCGTGTGTTGCTCTGGGTCAGCCCGCTTTGGGGCGCTTGTAGAAGGGGGTCTTGACCACGACCGCGTCCACCGCCTTGCCGCGGCAGTCGACGCGGAAGGCCGTGCCGATCTCGGTCATGGCGCTCGGCAGGTAGCCGAGCCCGATGTTCTTGCCCACGGTGGGGCCGGGGGCGCCGGAGGTGCAGACGCCGACGACCGCGCCGCTCGCGTCCTGCAAGGGGTAGCCGTGGCGCGCGATGCCGCGGCCCGTCATCTCGAAGCCGACCAGCTTGCGGGGCGGCCCCGCCTCCTTGACCGCCGAGATGGCAGCGCGGCCCACGAAATCGCCCTTGTCGAGCTTCACGGTCCAGGCGAGGCCCGCTTCGATGGGGTTGGTGGTCTCGTCGATGTCGTTGCCGTAGAGCGAGAGGCGCGCCTCGAGCCGCAGCGTGTCCCGGGCGCCGAGGCCCGCGGGGGCGATGCCGATGTCCTGTCCCGCGGCCAATAGCGCGCGCCACAGGGCGGCGGCGTCGGCGCTGGCGCAAAAGATCTCGACGCCGTCCTCGCCGGTGTAGCCGGTGCGCGCCACGGTGGTCGCAAGCCCCGCGACCTTGCCGTCACGGAAGCGGAAGCTGCCCAGGGACTCGGCGACGTTCCCGAGGTCGGTGCCGGCCTTGGCGAGCACGTCGAGGGCCTTCGGGCCCTGGAGCGCGATCAGCGCAGTGTCGTCGCTGGCGTCGCGGAACTCGCAGTGATCCTTCGCCGCGCGGGCGAAGTGCGCGCTGATCTTGTCGCGGTTTCCGGCGTTGCAGACCACCAGGATGCGATCGGCGGCGCGCTTGTAGATGATCAGGTCGTCGAGGATCGTGCCCTGCTCGTTGCAGCAGCAGGTGTACATGGCCTGGCCGACCTCGATGCGCCCGAGGTCGTTGGTCACCAGGTAGTTCACGACGGCGGCGGCGTGGTCGCCCCAGAGCTCGAGCTCACCCATGTGCGAGACGTCGAACAGTCCGGCGCGCGTGCGCACCGCCTCGTGCTCCGCGCTGATGCCGGCGTATTGCACCGGCATCTCCCAGCCCGCGAAGGGGACGATGCGCCCCCCGGCCTTCACGTGTTCGTCGTAGAGCGGCGTGCGCTTCAGAGATTCGGTCACGCCGCCGGACGTACCGCGATCCGGGCGGGGCGGCTAGGCTCGACTTCGGCAGTCTTGGCATGATCGGATCACGATGATCCGGAGTGGCGGAGACCCACGGAAACTGCCGGCGGGGCCGGGGGATGCCTCCTCGGCCCGTGGGATGAGTCGCGGATACTCAGCAGATCACCGCTCCAAGGGTGGCCTCGGCGAACGGCTCCCGCGGCGCGTCGCGCGAGCCGTGGAAGCGAGCAAGTCGGCGGCCGACCCCTCCTCCCCGCCGGCTACTCAGCCGCATTTCACGCCGACGTTGTGCTCGTGCGCCGTGGTCGTGCTCGACGTCACGAAGACCTGCTTGCCGGCCTTCAGATCCGCGAAGTGCGCGGCCGTGAGCGAGACCTCGTGGTCGTGAGCGCTCGAGCCCTTGATGCTGTAGGTCTTGGGCTGCCCAGCGTCGATGTCCGCCTGCGACACCGTCAGCGTGTGCCCGTGGTTCGCGTCGATGCTGCTCGAGCACGCGCCGCCGCCGTTGCCGCCGCCGCCGCCGTCGTCGTCACCGCCGCAGCCGGCGCTGGCGCCCCCGAGGCCGATCGCTCCGCCGAATGCCGCCACCGCGCCGCGCAAGAATTCCTGTCGTGAGAGCTTCATCCCATCCTCCGCCGGGCATGATGCCACAGCGCTGCGGAGTCTCACTCCACCTTCTTGGGGTCGATGGGCTTGCCGTCCGGGGTCATGCCGGCTTTGCGCCAACGCTCCTCGTCCGACAGCCCCGGCTCGAGCGGGGGTGGCGTGATGTCCTGGATGATCAAACGCGAGCCGGCGCCTTCCTTCAGTACCTCGAAGCGGTAGACCCGATCGGGCTTGCCTGCCTTGATGCGGACCGCGGGGAAGACGGTGCGCGCGGCGCCGATCTCGACGCGCTCGGCCTCGACTCGGGTGCGGACGTAGTTGGCCAGCGCCTCCGCCGAGACGTTGCCCACCAGGAAGGCCTGGGCGGGGAACTGGCGGTCCAGGCGCATGGCGTCGGGCGCGACGAAGCCCCAGACCTCCGTCTTGCCCGGCGCGAGCTCGCCCGCCGCGAGGCGGTCCAAGGGCTTGGCCGAGCCGTGGGTGGTGGGGCCGAACTCGAGGCGCTTGCCTTCGCAGCCGGCGAGCGCGAGGCAGACGCAGATGGCGATGGGTCGGAGCACGGGCGCGGAGGTGATCACTCCACCAGCGCGGCCCAGGAATCAATCCGGCTGGTCGAAGGCGGCGTAGGCAGGTTGATCTGGATGCGCTTGGTCTGCGAGCCGTCGCTCACGTTGCCGGTGCCCGAGGTGTGCATCACCAGCTGGAACGTGCCGGGGGTGATGCTGGTGATCGAGGTGTGCTGGGTGGCGCCGCCGAAGAACGTGTCGGTGTTGACCTGCTCCTGCGTGCACGACGGCAGCTGGGTCACGCCCACGCCGAAGATGACCCCGGCGTTGGCCAGCATGGCGGAGGTGTTGTCCAGGAACTGCACCAGGCTGCCGGAGTCCGGCAGGCGCTCCTTGCCGCCGTCGTCGAGGTCGTTGGTGGTGTTGCCCGGCGTCTTGGGCAAGACGTAGTCCACGCCCCAGACCCGGCTCGTGCCCGAGTCGCAGGCGGCGCCGCTGCCGGAGTCCGGCTTGTAGCTGGTGAAGAACAGCGCGCCGTTGAACAGCGACATCGGGCCGGTGACGCGCTCGCCGTTCGTGAACTCCGTGAACCAGTTCGCGTAGGACTCGTAGGCGGTGCCGGCCACGTTCGGCTTCTCGAGCAGCGAGAAGACATAGGTCTTCATGCCGTTCTTCTTCTGGAGCACGTCCTGGTCGCCGGTCGAGAACGCGATGGTGACGTTGCCGAGCAGGTCCACCGAGAGCACCGGGGCGGTGGCGATGGGCTCGCCGTCCTTCGGGCCTTCGTTGGCGTAGGCGTCGAAGAACAGGTTCATCTTCCAGTTGCTGGGGTTCGTGGAGGCGAGATCCACGCGCCAGAGCGTGCCGTCGCGATCGCCCACGAACAGCCGGTCCGAGACCGCGCCGGTGGTGCCAGGGAACGCCACCGGGATGCCGGTGATGGGCGAGTCGATGTCCACCTCGAGCACGCGCCCCTTGGCTTGCAGCAGCGCCGCCTTGGTCGCGTCGGCGCGGAAGCTGCGGATGATCTCGCCGGTGTCGAGGCGGACCACGGTCAGCGCCTTGGCGGCGTGGCTGTTGACGTCGTTCTCGTACTTGGTGACCTTGGTGCGCGGGTTGAAGCGTGCGTCCACGTTCGGGGGCGACTGGTTCTTGCGGTTCTCGTCGCCGCCCATCGCTGGGTCGGGGTCGTCGCCGCCCGGGAGGATGGCCACCGCGACTTCCTTCGGTCCGCCGCCGCCGTCGTAGAAAATGGTGGTGATGAGCGGCGTCGCGCCGCCGCGGCCGAACAGCGGCGTACCGTCGCTGGCCTCGGTGAGCTGCCACAGGAACTTCGGGCCCTTGGTCGGGTCGTTCGGGTCGGCGGGCACCACGGGGTCGGTCACGTCCACCGCGAAGTAGCCGCCGCGGTTGCCGCCGAAGCTCTGCACCATGATGCTGCGCCACTGGCCCTTGCCGGCCTGAGCGTCCGCCTTGCTGCGCTCGAACTTGTACTTGCCGGAGGCCGGCGGGTCCTCCACCGCGATCACGTCCTGGATGACCGGCACGCCGTCGAGCAGCGTCTGGTGAGCCGGCGGGTAGATGCTCTTCACCGACGGCAGCACGGCCGGCGGCATGAAGGCCCAGAGCTCGTTGTTGTCGTCGTTGTCCACCTTCAGGGTGTCGTTGAGGGGATCGCCGGACGAGACCTTGAAGCCGTGCAGGAAGCCGTCGTTGGTCGAGGTGTAGAGCAGCGTGTGGCGCTTCGCGAGCTTGAGCGCGTGGATCTGGTACGACTCGTCCCGCAAGAGCTCGTCCGGGCGGCCGATGACGCGGGGCGTGGAGTGGTAGATGTCGCCCACCAGGTTGCAGTCTGGCGCGCCGGGCGTCTTGCAGCGGGCGTAGGCGCTGGCGGTGTCCGCGCCGGTGAGCCAGAGCAGGTAGCGGTCGCGACACTGCGCGGCGCTGATGAACTGCGGGGGCTTCTGGTTGTCTTTGCAGGTCGTGTTGGTGATGCCCAGCGCCTCCGGCGGAATGCTGGCCGCCCAGCTGTTCATGTCGCCCCAGACCGCCGTGCCGCCGTATTGGCCCACGCCGTCCACGTCGCTGGCGATGTTGGGCCGGATGCTGCGCTCGGACCAGATGTTGCCGTTGTCCAGATCGCCTTTGACGCTCCAGAACTTGCGCGGCGGGCCCTTGCCCGAGTTGACGTTCCAGACGAAGTCGTCGCCCTTGGTGTTGTCGAGCGGCTGCGGCTGCGGGTCGACGGTGTTCGTGTTCGGATCGGTGATGCACTGGATGCGCTGGCGCTCCAGGATGCCCTTCCAGAGGCCGAACTGCGTGGGCTTGAACGAGCTGTAGAAGCGGAAGCCCGCCGGACCGGTGCCGGAGCCGCCGCCCGGCACGGAGGCGAACACCGGCAGCGTGCGGCTCGAGGCCGACGCGGCGATGCCCGAGAGGATCTGCGAGAGCGCGGCGCGGAGCTCGTCCTTGTCGTTGGCGAAGTAGGCGCGCTGGGTGGCGCCGTTGTAGGCGATGCGGTTCAGCACGCAGCAGGCCTGGAGCTGCGACTCCCCCGGGAATGACTGGCAGAGCCCCGCGGGGTTCGAGAGGTCGTACTGCGTCAGGTTCTTGCAGTCCACGTTGGTGTTGTTCGCGAGGGTCACGTTCGAGACCGCGAACCCGATCACGAAGGTCTCCACCGGGTGGACCGGATCGGTGGAGAGGGTGAGCGCCGTGTCCTCCGGCTTGGGGTAGGGGCACTTGCCGTTGCCGCCCTCGCACCAGGGGCGGAGCTCCATGTTGGGCTCACCGTCGGAGAGCAGGATGATCACGTTCTTGCGGCAGCCGCCGCCGATGTAGGGGTCGTCCTTGGGACCGAACTTCTTGTTCGCGTCGAGCGGGTCGGGGGATGCGTCGTTCCAGAGGAACTCCCGCGCGTCGTCCAGCATGCCGGCGATGGGGGTCGCGCCGTAGGGGCGCGTCGAGAGGAGCACGTCCTGGATGCGGTCGTTCTGGCCCTCCGGTTTGTCGTCGTAGTCGCCGAAGGCCATCAGCCGGCCTTCCCAGGGAGGAGCAGCGGCGTTGCGGGCGCCGACCTCCATGTCCGAGGCCGTGGCGCAGCCGTTCGGGTTGCCGGTTGCCTTGCTCAGGAAGTAGCTCCAGGCGCCGTCGCGGCCAGTGGCGTAGTTCGGCGCGTTGCCCGCGAAGCCGAGACCCGCGTCGGCGTGGGTGTCGAAGGTCATCAGGCCGAAGCGCACCGTCTTGCGGAACGCGCCGTCGTCGAGCAGGCCGTCCTTTTCCTGGTCGAAGCCGCAGTTATTGCCGATGTTGTTGTACTTGCGAAAGCGGATGTTCGCCCAGTCGAACGGGTTCGCCGGCAGCGTCCCAGGGCCCGGAGCGCAGTCCTTGTGCATCGGCCGGTGGTACGGGTTCGAGTAGTAGCGGTCCGGGCTGTCGGTGCCGCTCAGTGTATACTGGGCGTCGAAGTTGTTGCTGTTCCGGTCCATCGCCTCGCAGCGGTAGTCCTTGATCGTGCCGGTCATCACCTCGACCAGCTCGATCCAGCGGCTCTTCTCGCTGACGTTGTCCTGCGTCGGGTCGCAGGTCGGGAAGCTCGCGCTCGACGACTTGTACTCCATCGACCCGGAGGTATCGACGAGCAGGAGCACATTGGGGGCCGGTGGCTCGACGTCCTTCGCGGCGCTCGCCATTGGGGCGACGAGCACCGCGCTCAGAGTGAGCGCCGAACCGAGCAAAAGCCGAGAAGACTGCCTCATCGTTCTCTCCTCACCGCGGTACGTTCCTCAGCGTGACGTGTGCGCGCAGCGAGGTGACGCTGGCGGACGTCGAAAGGGAATTGCTGGCGCACCACGGATCGTCCGGGGTGGCGTCGAAGGGGCGCACTTGCGCGAAAGCCGTGAACGTGAGCTGCACGTCCCGGAAAGTGTTGGCGGGGTTGTTGCCGCCGACGGCGGAGCCCGGCGTGGGCGTGCTCTCCGCCGGATCCGTCATCTCCACCACGAACACGCCCTCCATGGGCTGGATGGTGCCCGTCGCGTCTAGCTGCGGCCCCAGGCTGCCGCCGGCGGCCGCCGACTGAGGCTCCAGCAGCTTGTTGCCGGGGAACTTGGCGTCCACCCGCTGGCCGATCTCGTTCAGGAACAGCTTGTAGCAGGGCAGGAAGGTGATGTTCGGGTCGAGCGAGTTCGGGTCCAGCTTCCGGTTGACGAAGCACTCCTCGGTGACGGCGCTGCTGTTCGCGACCTTGTCGATGTAGGTGCGCGCGGCGCCGTCGCCCACCTCGGCCGCCACCGCGCGCCCCGCGAGCTCCGAGACGTACAGGGTCTGCGAGGCCTGACGGTCGTAGCCGGCGGCCTGGTCCACCAGGCTGGCGCTGCGCAGCGCGAACACGCCGACGGCCGTGAGCAGGGTGATGGCGAGCACCACCACGAACACGGCGGCGCCGGACTGGTGCTTGCGGCGGAGGAAGCGCTTGCGTGACATCAGTAGAACACCGCCGTCTGGTTGTTGAGGGCAATGTCCGCCTGCACCGAGCGCACGCGGGCGAAGGGCGGACCCGCGCTCGGGCCCAGGCCCACGCGGAAGAGCTGGCCGGGCGTCGGCGGGTTGCCGTCGCGGTCGGGCTCCTGCGAGCGCACCGACAGGCGCAAGCGCACCGCGCGCACGCGGTGCGGGCCGTTCGCAGGGTTGGTGACGTCGCCGACCAGGTCACCGGCCCAGGTCGCGACGGCGCCGGTCGGCGGGATCTCGAGCAGGGTTTGGTCCTTGTTGGCGGGCACGCTGTCGGCCACCGTGATGCCGAGCTTGAAGTCCACGGCGTACTCGGTGACCAGCTCTTCGGTGCCCTGGATGGCGTTGCCGGAGGTGTCGAGCTCGACGCGCACCAGGTCGAAGCGCGTGCCGGGGTCGTAGGGGTGGCCGCCGGCGGTGTAGACCGGGTCGTAGGCGGGATTCGCACCCAGGTTCGACTGCGTCTGGATGTTGCGCAGGTCGTACTTGATGAAGTTCACCACGTTGACCACGGCGCCGGTGACGTTGCCCTTGAGCCCGCAGATGTTCCCCGCCGTATCGCGGAAGCGCAGGGCCGGGACCTGCGACAAGATGACTTGCGGGCCGTTGGCCGTCGCGACGCTCTGGATGGTGGCGTATTGCACCTCGCCGGACTGGTCCTGGATGCGCAGGCCGCGACCCGGCGAGGACCCGAAAATGGCCTGGAGCATCCCGAGCTGATCCGCCGACGTCGAATACGCCAGGCGCCCGAGGGGCCCGGTGTTTTGCTGGAGCTGCACGACGTAGGTCGCGCCCACGGTGTCCACGCTCCAGACGGGGTAGACCTCGGCGGCGGTGTAGCTCCCCATCAGCGTCAGCTCGTCCGGGCTGCGACCGTTGTCGATCATGTGCTGCGCGAAGGCGGCGGCCGACTGTCCGGGCCGGATGCGCAGCGAGGCCAGGCGCTGGAGCATGGCCGGGTAGGTGGCAGGAGAACCGCACAGGTTCGGGTCCATCTGCACGTTCGGGCTGCTCAAGAAGCCGGCGCGTCCGACGTCGGCTTTGAGCCGCTCGAAGCCCAGCATCGCGCCCATGGTCGCGTCCGCGATGCGGGACTCACGCGTGTAGAAGCGTCCGCTCTGCCGCGAGATGGCGAACACGGCGAGGGACACGAACAGGCCGCCCGTCACGGCGACCATCAGCTCGACGAGCGTGAAACCGCGCCGCCGCCGGCGCGGCGGGAGGGAGCGGCTGGAGGAGGGGCTGGGGGAGGTCACGACGAGGTGTTCTGTTTCACGGCCGAGGCCTGGTGGACGAAGTGGTAGCGGAGCGGAGCGTCCTCGATCTGGTCGACGGGCGTGCCCACGGAGCAGACCGGCTGGTTGTTCACCGTGCCGCCCTGACCATCGCGGACCCAGAACACCCGGACCTCGGTGCGCATGAGGCCGTTGCCCGCGGTGTCCGGGTAGAGCCAGGACAGGCGGATGTGCGCGCAGAACACCGCGCTGGCGGCGTTCGCGTCGCTCACCGGATTGCCCTGGGCGTCGAAGCCGGCGCCGAAGTTGCGGGTGCCGCTGTAAGCCGGGCGCAGCCACAGCCCTTCGTTGCCGTTGGCCAGCGTCAGCCAGGTCGTATCGCCGAGGTCCGGGGTCGGGTTGCCGGGCGAAGGGTGGTTCCAGGCGGCGGCGTCGGTGGCGAGCTGATCGAGCCAGGCCTGCGCGATGTGCGTGGCGATGGACAGATTCTTCGCGTGGGCGTTCGCGACCACCGTGACCTTCTGCATGGCGATGATGCCGGAGACGCCGATGGCGAAGATGCTGATCGCCATCAAGAGCTCGACGGCGGTGTAGCCACGGGACTTCCTGGGGTGGGTCATAGCGTCAAGTCCTCCGTCGCGACGCCGAGGCGCGTGTTGCCGTTCGGCGGCACCAGCACCCAGCGCGAAGGGCCGTAAGGAACGTCGGTGCCGGAGGTCACCCGGCTCACCTTCACGCGCGGAACGGTGGTGAGTGGGACGAAGGGGTTGGCCTGGCCGTAACGCATGAAGGCTCGGCCCATGGGCGTGAAGCACACGTCCATGGCGGCCTGGTCGGCATTGGCGGGGTCCTTGACCCGGGTGCGGATCCCCTCGAGCTCCGCCCGCCCAGCGATGGCGAACTGGCCGATCACCATGCTCTCCGGCTTCGCGGGATCCCAGTCGGTGAGCGTGCAGCTGTTCACCGGCAAGCGGTCGCAGTTCGGGTTCGCCTGCGCGCTCCGGACCGCCTCGCGCACCTCGAAGCGCCCCTCCAGCTCCACGTTGCGGTCGAAGCGGATCAGCACCGCCGAGCCGCGGCCCATGGCCCGCATGCGGCCGTTGCGGTACAGGTTCGCGACCTCCTTGGCCACGAACTGGGTGCGCCGCGAGCGCATCTGACCCGTGATGGTCGGGATGGCCAAGGCGGCCATGACCCCCACGATGATCACCACCACGACGAGCTCGACCAGCGTGAAGCCCCGCCCGGCCACCCCTCGGGGGCGAACGAGCAACCGGCCTGTTTTCCGCAAACGCACCACCACGGGAGAGTCTGGAGCAAGCCCTGTGCCGAGCCCCCGGCGCCGACCCCCTCAGATTTCCAGGTAATTCCAGGTGGGTGGGATTCGCCCAGACAGTAAGGATTGCAGCGCTATGCAATCGTTTCAGGGCAGGGGGCCCCGGCGGGGCCCGGGGCCTGGACCGAGGAATTGCCCGGGCGGCGCCCTCGTTCTAAGTCGGGCCGATGAACGTCCGTCACGCCTCGCTGCTCCTGTTCGTGCTCCTCGGCGGCTGCGACAAGAAGCCCGCCGACGCGGAGAAGGGGGCGGCGCCGCCGCCCATCGAGAGCAGCAAGCCGGGGACCTGCGCGGCCGGCGGCGGCACCGTGTCGGACAAGGTCTCCGCCGCCATGTTCGCGCGTAGCGCGGGCGACTACTGCGTGGACCCCAACGGGGAGACCCGGGCCTACGGCGAGAACGCGCCGGCGAACATCGACAAGGTCTGCACCGAGCTGTTCGACGGCGAGTGCGAGGTCTACAAGAGCTTCGGCCTCCAGCGCGTGGTGACGCTGCGCTACGTCGACGGCAAGGGCTCGCCCGGCGCGGTGAACGTGAACCTGTCGCGCTTCGCCAACAAGGAGGGCGCGTACGCGTTCTTCACCAAGCGGGTGGTGGCCGACGCGGATCCCGTGGAGTCGGCGCCTGCGATCCTCGAGGCGGGCGGCGCGGCCGCGTCCGGCACCGGCATCGCCTACGTCTGGCGCGGCGAGCACGTCGTCGAGCTGTCGTACACGAACGAGGTCGAGGCGCCCGATCAGCTCAAGCAGAGCGCGCAGAAGGCCATCCCGCCCATCGCCAAGGCCATCGGCGAGAAGCTCGGCGGCGACAAGGACCCGCCCAAGGCCGTGGCCGCGTTGCCCGCAGAGGCGCGCATCCCGCTGGGGATCACCTTCACCACCACGGACGCCCTGGGCATCGCGGGTGTCGGCGCCGGCGCCGTCGGCTACTACAAGGACGGCGCCAAGCGCTGGCGCGTGCTCTCCTTGGCCCGGGCCGACGAGGACGCCGCCAAGGACGTGCTCAAGACCCTGAAGAAGGTCGAGGGCTCGAAGGCGCTCAAGGGCCAGACCTTCGACGGCCTGTCGTTCGAGCGACGCGACGACGATTCCAGCCCGAAGATCACCTGGATGCTCTGCCGCAAGGGCGAGCAGGTGTTCGGAGTCGGCGACGAGGAGTACGTGCTCGCCTCCGGCATGTCCGCGGCGGACGCCGAGAAGGTCAGCCTGACGGAGTCCGAGAAGACCGAGCGGCTGAAGAAGCTGTGTGGTGGATGACCCGCGACTCATGCTAGCTAGCCGGGCGTGGACTTCGAGCTATCCGAGCAACACCAACTTCTCCGAGCCTCCGTGCGCGAGTTCTGCGAGCGCGAGGTGCGCCCGCACGCCAAGGAGTGGGACGAGGCCGAACGCTTCCCGCACGAGCTCGTGCCGAAGCTCGCGGAGCTCGGCCTGCTCGGCATCCGCATCCCGGAGGAGTACGGCGGCGCCGCCATGGACACGCTCTCCTACGCGCTCTGCGTCGAGGAGTGCGCGCGGGTCGATGGCTCGCTGGCGCTCACCGTGGCCAGTCACAACGGCCTCGGCACGAGCCACATCCTGAGCTTCGGCAACGAAGCGCAGAAGCGGAAGTACCTTCCCAAGGCCGCGAGCGGCGAGTGGCTGGCGGCTTGGGCGCTCACCGAGCCCGGCTCCGGCTCCGACAGCGCGGGCATGCAGACCACGGCGCGCCGCGACGGCGACCACTGGGTGATCGACGGAACCAAGATGTTCATCACGCAGGGCTCCGTGGGCGGCTTCTGCGTGGTGCTCGCGCGCACGAACAAAGACGTGCCGGCGCAGCGGGGCATCACCGCCTTCGTGGTGGACCGCGGCACGCCCGGCTTCTCCGCCAGCAAGAAGCTCGAGAAATACGGCTGCCGCTCCAGCGACACCGTGGAGCTCACCTTCGAGAGCGTGCGAATTCCCGACGAGAACCGCGTCGGCGAGGTCGATCAGGGCTTCTACGACACGATGAAGATCCTCGACCGCGGTCGCATCAGCATCGCCTCCATGGCCCTCGGGCTCGGTCGCGGCGCGCTCGCCCTCGCGCTCGGCTACGCAAAGGAGCGGCGCGCTTTCGGCAAGGCCATCGCGGAGTTCCAGGCCATCCAGTGGAAGCTCGCCGACTCGCAGACGGAGCTCGACGCGGCGGAGCTGTTGATCCGGCGCGCCGCCTGGCTCTGCGACCGCGGCGAGCCCTACGCCCCGGAGGCCGCCATGGCCAAGCTCTACGCCAGCGAGGCGGCCACGCGCGCCTGCAACGAGGCGGTGCAGATCCACGGTGGCTATGGCTACACGCGGGAGTTCGACGTGGAGCGCCACCTGCGCGACGTGAAGATCTGCGAGATCGGCGAGGGCACCAGCGAGGTGCAGCGCATGGTCATCGCGAAGAGCATGCTGCGGGGCTGAGCAGGCTCGAGACCAGGACCAGACTCGGTCGACCTGGTGCAGGGCACCCGCGAGGCCGGAGGCCGAGCGCGCCATCACGCCTTTGGGGCTTGGCATGATCAGATCACGATCGGCCACAGAGAGGCGTGTGAGAATGCCGGCCCGGGCCGGCGCCGGCCGTCTCGACCGAACGCCAGAGTGGCCGGACGTGTGGGCGATCCGCGGAGCGAAGACCAGTCCGAGGGCACGAGCGAGGTGCAGCGCATGGTCATCGCGAAGAGCATGCTCCGGGGCTGAGTCGCTGAGATTCGACGTCGGAGAATTTGCGCCACGACGCCACGACACCACGACGCCACGACGCCACGAAAGAAAAAGAGAAACACTGGTGTCAGCCCTGAACGCGCTTCGTCCGCTGCGATGGTCGTGTTCCCCCGAGCGCTGATCCCGGCACGTCATCTGAGCTGATCGGGACTTCCAGGTCGGAAGGTCCAACCGGTCCTCGAGACAAGAACCGTGGCGTCGTGTAGCGCATTTCTACCGCTGCCCCAGGGCGAGCCGCGGAGCGTGGATCAGTCTCCCAGGCCGCGCGCGCCACCAGCGTTGGAGCTTGGCACGACGCCGGAGGGCGAGGCGTGTGGGCGCTCCGCCGCGTGCGTGGTACTCTGGGGCCATGTTGCCGGGGCGGATCGGGCTATTGGCGTGCTCCGTCTGCTTCGCCGCGTGTGACGGGGAGAGCGACCTCGGCTCGGCCGAGGGCCGCGAGCTCCCGCCTGGGCAGGTCATCGAGCTGCCCGAGTCGGATGCCGCAGCCGACCCTTGCCTGGAGCTCGACTTCTGTCCGGAGCAACCCGACGGCGGCGCCGCAGGGTCCGGGGGGACCAGTGGGGCAAGCGGAAGCGCCGGGGCCGGCGGCGGTGACGCAAGCGCCGGGGCGGGCGGCTCGACGCCCGACGCGGGATCGGGCGGTCCGCAAGTGGGCTCCAAGCTTCTCGTCCGGACGTATGCGTACCTCAGGAAGTCTGCCTCGGACAGCGCCGGCGTCGTCGAGTCGATCGCCCCGAACGGCGGCATCGACGACGCGAACCACCCCGGACAGCCGCTCGGGCTCATCCCGCCAGGCCAAGAGGTCACGGTGGAGGCCGCCGGGGTGACGAACGGGTATTACAACGTGCGCTACGACGGCAAGGTCGGCTTCGTCGGCAAGCAGAAGGTGGTTCCGCTCGACGAGAGCGTGCACGCCGTCGAGCGTGCGATGAAGCCCGAGGCCCGCGATGCCTTCTTCAAGCGTCAGGTTCGCTGGGCGAAGTACAACCAGGATGGGCCGAGCAGCTCGAGCAACTGCGGTCCGACGAGCATGGCCATGGCGCGTTCCATCTTCCGCAAGGAGCCTTCAGGGCTCAGCGTGGAGCAGAGCATCCACAAGGTGCGCGCGGCTTGCTGCGGCTTGGGTGACAGCGACGCGACCAGCTCCACCGAGCTGGTGAACGCCTCGGAGAAGCTCGGCCTCGCCGGCGTCCGCTTCGGCGCCTTCGGCTCCAACGAGGCCACGCTCGACAACATGGACCAAGAGCTCGACAAGAAGCGCGTCTTCATGCTGCGCGGCAGGCCGGGGTCGGACTACCGCGCAGCAATGACCGCGGCACACAAGGCCGCCGGCGTCAGCTACAAGTACACCTTCGGAGTCGAGTCGGATGACTTCCACTTCATCCTCGTCGTCGGCCGGCTCTCCTCCGGGAAGTACGTGGTGGCCGATCCGCTCTCGCGGGTGGGCATGGTGGAGATCGGCCGACCGGACCTCAAGTCGTACATCAACGAATCCAAGAACGGCAGCGGCGTGTCCTGGCGCGCGGCGAAGTAAAGACCGACGGCGCGCTCCGGTTTGACACCAAGATCTTCTTCTTCTTCTTCTTTCGTGGCGTCCGTGGCGTCGTGGCGCTCGTGGCGCAAGAATCTCCGCCCCGCGCTACTCGGTTCTCTGGATCACGTGAAACCCGAAAGGGCTCTCGACCACGTCGGAGATCTGCCCGGGCTCGAGCGCGAACGCCGCTTTCTCGAACTCCTTGACCATGACCCCGCGCGGGAAACGCCCGAGCGTGCCGCCGCGCGCCTTCGCGCCGGGCTCGTCCGAGTATTCGTTCACCAGCTTGGCGAAGTCCTCGCCGGCGCGGGCGCGCTTCAGCGCTTCCTCGGCGCGGGCCTTCGCCTCTTCCTTGCTGCGCGTGATGGTGTCCGGCGCGCGCATGCCCGCGCGGTGCATCACCAGGATGTGGCGCGCCGCGATGGTCTCGGGGCGGGCGGCGGTGGTGCCCTCCGCCGCGCCCTCGCCTTCGCCTTCGCCTTGGATCGGCGTGGCGGGCGCCTCGCCGAGCGGCGGCCAGATGGGCTGCACCGCTCCGCGGGGCGGCTCGCTCGGGCCTTCGTGCGTCGTGAGCACGCAGCCGCCCAGCGCGAGCGCGCCGGCGAGGCCCGCGGCGACGATCGGCCGTCTCGCCACCATCACTCCGTGCGCTTGATGACGTGATAGCCGAAGCCGGTCTCGACGAGCCCGGAGATCTCGCCGACCTTCAGCTTGAACGCCGCGTCCGAGAACTCCTTGACCATCATCTGACGCGAGAACTTGCCGAGCTGACCCTTGCGCTGCGCGGCGCCGGGCTCGTCGGAGTACTCGCCGACCAGCGCGTCGAAGTTGCCGCCGCCCTTGGCCTTCTTCAGCGCCTCCTCGGCGCGGGCCTTCGCCTCCTCCTTGGTGCGCTCGACGCTCGGCGCTGCGCGCATGCTGCCCTTGTACTGGACCAGCAGGTGCTGGGCGGAGATCTGGTCAGGCGCCGTCGCGGCGGGTGCCTCCGTGACCGGGGCGTCGGCAGCGCTGTCCTGGCTCGCCTTCTTCGAGAAGACTCCCATGGCTCCCATCACGCCCACGGCGATCAGGGCGATCATGACCGCCCAAGGCAGCCAGTCCGGAAGGCCATCGTCGGCGGGCGCCGGCGCGGGCTTCTTCAGGGCGGGACGCCCGCGCTCGGAGGCGCGCACCGGCGTCTTCGAGGCCGGCTTCGCGTCGCGCTTCGAACGCGGCGGTGGCGGGGGCTCGTCCTCCTCGTCCTCGTCCTCGTCCTCGTCCTCGTCCTCGTCCTCGTCCTCGTCTTCACGGGCGGCGGGCTTCGCCGCGGAGGGCTTGGAAGACGCGGACTTCGGCGCGGGCGGCGGCTCGTCGTCGTCGTCGTCGTCGTCGTCGTCGTCGTCGTCGTCGGGCTCCGGCTCCTTGCCTTTTCGGGCCCACGGCGGGTCCGCGGCCTCCAACGGGGCCTTCTTCTGCTCGTCCTTGTCCTTGTCGCTCTTCGCCATGTTGCTCAGCCGATCTCCGCCCAGGCGTTCGTGATGACCGCGTCCTCGCGACCGCCGGCGAATACGTTGATCGCCAGCTTGCCGCCGTCCAGAGCCACCGCGTCGGTGCGGATCGACTCACCCGGCCAGACCGGCTTGCGGAACTGCACCGTGAAGCGCTTCAGCTTGTCAGCGTCCCCGCCACACGAGCTCTTCACGATGGCTCGGCAGGCGTAGCCGTAGGTGCACAGCCCGTGGAGGATGGGCCCTTGCGGGAAGCCCACCATGGCCGCGAAGTCCGGGTCGGCGTGCAGCGGGTTCAGATCGCCCGAGAGCCGGTAGAGGAGCGCCTGCTCCGGGGTGGTCTGCTCCTCGAAGCTCCAGGTCTTCGGCGCGTCTTTCGCCGCGCTCGGTACCTCCTCGCGGGGGGGTGGGGGGCCGCCGAACCCTCCTGCGCCGCGGTAAAGGATCGACCACTCGGTGTCGAAGCAGGGTTCCCCGTTGACCAGGGTCTTGGTCGTCACCGTTACCGCCGCCATCTTCTTCATGTCGTAGATGCCGGTGATGGTCGCCACCGTCTTCATGCTGCCCTCGGAGGGGATGGGGCGGTGCATGATCACCGTCTGCCCGCCGTGGACGACCATCGCCAAGTTGCCCTGGGTCTTGACCAAGGCGTCACCCAGGGCCGCGTACGCCGGGACCACGGCGAAGGTTGGATACACCTTGGGGCCCTTGGCCTCGTACAGGTAGTCGAGCTCGTCACGCTTGGCGCCGATCCCGAGGGCGTAGAGCACGACCGTCTTCCAGTCGTACTTGAACTCGTATTCGGGCGTCGTGTAGCCGACCGTGGACGTATCGAGACTCATAGGACCTCTCCTTTGGCCTTTCGGCGCGAACCGTTACCGGCCCCCCCGCCTCGCGTCAACGACGGCTTGCGGTGCGCGCTCGCTTCGGCGGATGCTCCGGGCGGTGGCGGGTCTGCTCGGCGAGATCGCGGTGGTGCTCGCACAGAGCGGGGTCGATCTGTCCAAGCTCGGGCTCGCCTGGGCACGGGTCGCGCCGAGCGTCGCGCTGATCCCGGCGTTCGGGCTGCGCGCCTTCCCCGCGCCGGCGCGGGTGACCCTGGGGCTCGCCCTGGCGGCCGTGGTGGCGCCGGGACTGCCCGGGCTCGGACAGAGCGGCTTACCCTGGCCGGTGGCGCTCGCGGTCGAGGCGGCTCGAGGCGTTCCGGTGGCCATCAGCGCCTCCGTCGCGCTCTGGGCGGCCACCATGGCGGGCGGGGTCATCGACGACCTGCGCGGAGCGCGCGAGACGTCCGGGCTGCCGAACGTCGAAGCCGGCGCCACCCCGCTCGGCGCGCTCTTGTCGCTGCTCGCTGCCATCGTGTTCCTCGAGGGCGGCGGCCCGGCGCGAGTCGTCTCCGCGCTCGGGCGCCCGGACCTCGGGTTCGCCGCGCCGCTCCTCGGTGCCACCGCCAACCTGGTCGGGGGCATCGAGCTCGCTCTGGCCGTGGCGGCGCCGCTCCTGGTGGCGTCGATGGTGATCGAGGTCGCGAGCGCGCTGGTGGCGCGCGCGGCGAGCCCGGCGTTCATCCAACCGCTGCTCGCCCCGCTGCGTTCCCTCGGGCTGCTCGCGGTGGCGGCGCTGGTGCTCGAGCGCATGCTGGAGCTGCTCGCGCTTTGGTCCCAGCGCGTGCCCGGGTGACTCGGGTTTCGCTAGAGCGGCACGCGATACGCCACGTTGATCCCGAAGCTGAACAGGTTCACCTGCCCACGCAGCGAGGCTTCGTCCCCGAAGGGCGACTTGGCGGGCTTCTCCGGCAGAAACCAGCTGCCGTAGCGTACTGCCGCCCCGAACGACCACGCGGGCGAGAACAGGTACGCCGCGCCGACCGCCATGCCGACCGTGTAGCCCTCGGTCCGGATGGTCACCCCGCGCGGGCCTACCAAGGCCTTGTCGGTGCGCCCCTCGGTGGACTCGAAGCGATCGCTGACGACGACCAGTCCGCTGCTCAGGCCAGCCCAACCTTCGAACGTCGCGCTGGAGAACGCGTAGTAGCGCGCCGTGCCTTCGACCGTGAAGTAGCGCCGAGTGTGGTCTCGGGAGACTCCCGGCGGGTCTTCGCGCGGGGCGTCCGTGGTGGGTGTGAGGCCGAGCAAGAGGCCCGCGCCCGCCGCGAAGGAGCGCGTGGCCCGGAACAGCTGCCAGGCCTCGAGCCCGAGGCTCGAGTCGCCGCGGCTGCAGCCGGCGATGCTCGGCTCCACGCACACCTCCGCGCCGGGCAGGAGCAGCCAGCCGAGCCCGAACTCCGCCATGCCGGTCAGGCGGTCGTGCCCCACCACCGAGCCGCTCGGGTGCGGCTGTCCCGCCTCGTGCGCCAGCGCGGGCAGCGGCGCGAGCGCCACGGCCCAGAACGCGAACGTCACTCGAGCCCTCACCCGGAGCCTCCGGGCTTCGCGCTGTCGCTCGACGGCGGCGAGTCCGCTCCCAGCGGGAGCTGCTTGGTGCGCTCGATGCTCGCGAGCGCGAGCGCGCGCCCGGTAGCTCCGAGGACGCCGCTCCGTCGCGCCGCGTCGGCGAGCCTCCGCCCGAGCTCTCGGGCGTCGCGCGCGCGGCCCTCGCGGCTCTTGCTCAGATTCTCGGCGATGATCGTCGCGATGGGCTCCGGCACGTAGCTGGCGCGGGGCACGCTGCGGACGTCGGGCGCCGGCTCGTTGGTGTGCTTGATCAAGATGGCGACCGGGCTGTCCCCGTCGAACGGCGTGCGCCCCGACAGACACTCGAACAGCAGGACGCTGAGCGAGTACACGTCGCTCTCGGGCGTCGCCGTCTTGCCCTGCGCGCCCTCCGGCGAGACGTAGCGCGCGGTCCCGAAGATGGAGCCGGCTTGCGTGGCGAAGGAGGCGTCAGCGCGCTCGATGCGCGCCACGCCGAAGTCGAGCACCTTCACGAAGTCGGGGTCCTCACCGCGCTGCACCAGCATCACGTTCTCGGGCTTGATGTCTCGGTGCACGATGCCGCGCGCGTGGGCCTCTCCCACGGCGTCGCAGATCTGGAGCAAGACGTGCAGCGCACGGGGGAGCGGGAGCGCGCCCTCCGCGGCGGCCAGCGCCGAACGCAGCGAGATTCCGTCCAGGTACTCCAGCACCAAGTAGCCCTCCCCGCCGACGTCGGCGGAGAGCTCGGGCACGCGGCCGGTGCCGAGCACCTGCACCACGCCGGGGTGAGCCAGCTGGCCGGCGATGCGCGCCTCTCGCTCGAAGCGCGCGACCACGTTCGGGCTCTTCAAGAGCTCGCGGTGCAGGATCTTCACCGCCACGTCACGGCCTCCGAGGCGCGCGCGGTACACGCGCCCCATGGCGCCGATGCCCACCAGGCGTTCGAGGCGCAGATCCGCTTCGAGCGTGAGGCCCAGATACGGGTCCTCTCCGACGGGGAGGGCCCGCGCGCCGAGTGGCGTGCCGTCGGCGGGGCAAAAGATGACCCCGCCGTCGTAGCGCGCGCCGCAGCGCGAGCAGACCCGGTCGGGCGCTGGCATCACCGGGAAGGTAGCACGCCGGCGGCCGAATTCGTCGCGCCCCAGCGGGGCGGTTTTCGGCGGCCAGGGGGGCTGTTATACGGCAGCGCTCGTGCTCTCGCCGGACCTGATCCGAAACATCGTCCTGAACCTGGTGCCGATGGTGCTCTCGCTCTCGGTGCACGAGTTCGCGCACGCCCTGGTGGCGGACAAGCTCGGGGACGACACGCCGCGGCGCCAGGGGCGCCTGACGCTGTCTCCGCTCGAGCACTACGACGTGTTCGGGACGATCCTGGTGCCGGTGGCCTCGGTGTTGTTCGGCGGCTTCTCGTTCATCGGCTGGGCGCGTCCCGTGCAAGTGTCTCCGACGGGCTTCACGCGACGGGTGTCCATGCGCACGGGCATGGCGCTGGTGGCCATCGCCGGTCCCCTCTCGAACCTGGCGCTGGCGACGCTGTCGGTGGCCGCGCTGGCGCTGATCGCCCGCACCAGCCCCGGCATGGCGTTTGCGCAGGACGGCCGGGGCGCCTTGGTGTATCTGCTGCGCGCGATGTACGTGCTGAACGTCGGCCTGTTCGTGTTCAACCTGCTGCCGATCCCCCCGCTGGACGGCAGCCGGCTCTTGCCGCGCCGGCTCGACTCGCTTCAGGAGACCATCGCCCCGCTGTCGATGTTGCTGCTCTTGCTGATCCTCTACAACGACACGCTGCGCAGCCTGCTCATCCTGCAACCGATGCGCGTCGTGAGCGGCGGGCTCGAGAGCCTGTTCGGGCTCAGGGTGAGGGCCCTGTCGTGAGCGCCCCCGAAGAAAACCCCGCCGCCGCGGCGCCGGTCGAGGAGTCGGAAGCCGACGCGGCACGCCGCCTGGCGGAGGAGCTCGCTGCCGAACGCGGGGCCCACGCTTATCGCGTGCGGCTCGAGAACTTCGAGGGTCCCCTCGATCTGCTCTTGCACCTGATCCAGCAGCACGAGCTGGACGTGATGAACATCCCCATCGGGTTCGTCACGGAGAAGTACGTCGAATACATCATGCTGATGCAGGAGCTGAACATCGACATCGCGAGCGAGTACCTCGTGATGGCGGCGACGCTCACCCACATCAAATCGAAGATGCTGCTGCCGCCGGATCCGAGCGCGGTCGAAGACGAAGAGCAAGAGCCGGAGGAAGACCCGCGGCTCGAGCTGGTCCGGCGCCTGCTCGAGTACCAAAAGTACAAGCTGGTCGCGGAGCAGCTCGCCGGGCGGGCGATCTTCGGGCGCGACGTGTTCGGCCGCGGGCTGGCCGGTCCGCAGGCGGAGGGACAGGCCCCGCTGGCGCCGATCAGCTTGTTCAAGCTCCTGGACTCCTTTCAGGGCGTCTTGCGCCGGGCCAAGACGCAGATCGATCACGAGATTCAGCTCGATCGCCTGAGCATCAGCGATCGCATCAACCAGCTGGCCGACGTGCTGCGCGAGCGCGAGCGGCTGGCCTTCGAGGACTTGTTCGAAGGGCAGAAGACTCGCGCCGAGCTGGTCGTCACCTTCCTGGCCCTACTCGAGATGACGCGATTGCGCATGACGCGTCTGTCGCAGGACAGCGCGCTGGGGCCGATCTTCG
This sequence comes from Polyangiaceae bacterium, assembly GCA_015075635.1. NCBI lineage: Bacteria > Pseudomonadati > Myxococcota > Polyangiales > Polyangiaceae > Polyangiaceae bacterium. Next base: position 3,399,574 of record JABTUA010000001.1, on the reverse strand, counting down.
TCGAGCTCGCCGTGCGCGAAGACGAGGCGGCGGCCATGGCAGAGGCCGCGACGCTCAGCATGGGGGAAGGGGGATCGATGCCTCCAGCCGCGCCTCGGGCGGAGGAGCCAGAGCTCGAGGAGCCCGCTTCGAGGGAGAGCTCCGAACCCGGTGACGAAGAGAAGCGAGAGGACAGCGACTGATGGCCAGGAAGAACTCTGCGAAGGCGCGCGAGCGCTCCCGCCCGAAGCCGGCGGCCGCGGGACGAGGGAAGCGCGACGAGCGCGCTCGCTCGGCCAAGACGCCCACGCCGGCGCTCGAGCCCGAGGTGAGCGATGAGCCGAGTCCGGAGAGCGGGGAGAGCCCGCGTGGGGAGCCGGAAGCGCTCCCCGTGCCGGAGCCGGAGCCGCTCCAGCAAGAGCCGGCAGCGGAGCTCGAGAGCGACGAGCCCGAAGCCACGGCCCAACCCGTCGTTCCGTCGAGCGAGGACAGCGCCGCCGTCGACGAGGCGAGCGTCGAGGACACCCGCGCGTTCCTGAAGGGGCTGCTGGAGGCGCTGATCTTCGTCAGCGACCACCCGCTGACCACGAAGGAGCTGGCGCGAGCCGCCAAGATCGACAAAAAGCGCACCGAAGAGCTGGTGGCGGAGCTCGCCCGCGAGAACGAGACGCGGGGCGTCCGCATCGAGGAGGTGGCCGGAGGTCTCGTGCTGCGCTCGAACCCGATGTACGCGACCTACGTCCGCAACTTCATCGCGATGCGCCCGGTTCGCCTGTCGCGTGCACAGCTCGAGACCCTGGCCATCATCGCCTACCGGCAGCCGCTGACGCGGCCGGAGGTCGACGACATCCGCGGCGTGGACTCGGGGCCGGTGCTGAAAGGCCTGCTCGAGCGGGACCTGGTCAAGATCCTCGGCAAGAAGGACGAGCCGGGGCGCCCCATGCTCTACGGAACGACGCCGGCGTTCCTCGAGCTGTTCAGCATGCAGTCGCTCCGGGACCTGCCCACGCTCAAGGAGTTCACCGAGCTCAGCGAGGAGTCCCGCTCGGTGTTCGAGCGCGAAATCGGCGAAGACGCTCCAGAGGGCCCGATCGACCTCTCGGGCAGCGTGCCGCCGGAGGCGGGTGAGCCGACCGACTCGGTGCTCCCGCCCGCCGAGCAGGCCGCATACCTGGACGACGGTCAGGACTCCGAGGACGACGAGCGGACCGAGTCGGTCTTGCCGCCCGCCAGCGCGGAGGTCGAGCCGGAACAGGACGACGACGACGACGACGACGACGACGACGACGACGATGACGACGACGACGACGAATCCGGTGGCCCCGGCGACGACGATGACGACGACGACGATGACGACGACGACGACGACGACGACGATGACGACGACGACGACGACGACGACGATGACGACGACGACGATGACGACGACGACGACGACGACGACTGAGTGAGCAGGGGCTAACCCTGTTCGTCGCTCTTGGCCGGATCCGGCAGCTCTTCAGCGAGCTTGGCGACTTGGTCGAAGAAGCCTGGGTGCGCCGCGAGCTTGCGCACCAACTCCCAGAGCTTCGGGTCGGAGAGGCGCGCCATCCCGGTCACGCCTCGACTCTTCCCGCGGGGCGCTCGGGGGAAAGCGTCGCGGCCCCGCTCGCGCAGCTCTCGCATCAACTCGACGTGGCGCTTGGTCGGGAAGAGCTCCCCGGACTCCCAGAGCACGACGGTCTTGGGTTCCACCTTCAGGGCTCGCGCCAGCTCGCTGGCGGAGATCCCGAGCTCCTTTTGCAGCGCCTTGAGCTCCTCCGGGGACACGGCTCTCCGTGTATCACATCGGGGCTCGGGAAATCAGTCCGCAACTCGCGCCTCGACCCGACCGACAGGCAGCTCATGCGTCGCTTTCCGTTGCTGTGCCTGGGGTGTCTCTGGGCGTGCCGTGCGCCCTTGCCGGAGCGGGAACCTCCTTCCGCCGCTCCGCCGTTCACGTTGAGCGTGGAGCCGCCGGAGCAGGCCGGGCGCATCCAGCCGGTCTCGCGCTTCTTCCTGACGCCGCCCGACGAGGAGGCGCTCGTGATCCGGGGCGAGCTGTCCGAATACCACCTGCGCAAGCTCCGAGAGCGCGAGCTGCCCAAGACGCTGAGCGCGCGCATCGTCTCGGCGCAGAGCTGGCTGGACGCCGACAGTCTCGTGCTGAGCCCGCTCTCGGTCCTGGCGCCAGCCGAGGTGTACAGCGTGGCCAGCCCCGAGCTCGGGCTGATCGCCCGGCTCGAGGTGGTCGCGGACGCTGCGCCACCTCTCGGGCGGGTTTGGCCGCCGCTCGACGCCGGCGGCTCCGCCGAATTCTGGCTGTTCTGCGGCGAGCTCGCTCCGAGCGTCGCGGGAGCGGAGGAGGCCCTCCTGGAGCCGGGACATCAGCCGGTCTGGGCCGCGCCCGAGCCGGGGAGCGGCTGCGTGAGCCTCAGGGCCAGCGCAGGCGTGACTCAGGCGGAGCCGCTCGTGCCGCCGCTCGCGGTCCTCGGACGCTCGCTCGAGCCGGCGGCGCTGTCGGCCGCGGCGGCGCATGTGCAGCCGGCGCCCCTCGACTGTGCAGGGCCGGAGCTGCCGTTCGGTCCCGGTTGCATCGCGGTGGCCGACGATCGCGCGGTCGTCCGTGCGCCCGAGGCCGCGACGCTCTGGTCCGTCTCGGGCGAGCCCGGGGCTTGGCTCGAGCCGCTCGACCCTGGCGGGAAGCTCGTGCTGCGAGGGCTCGCGCCCAACTCGACCGAGCTCGTCTCGTATTGGGTCCGCGATGCCTTCGCCGAGCTGTCGCGAGGTCAGCTGCTGCTCACCACCGGGCCGGCGCTGCCGCACGTCGTCTTGAGCGAGGTGTTCGCCAATCCGCTGGGTGCCGAGCCAGCGCAGGAGTGGGTCGAGCTCTACAACGACGGCACGATCCCGGTGGAGCTGTCCACGCTCTCGCTCGAAGACGGTGGCGGAAAGGTCGAGCTCCCGGCCTTCGTGCTCGCCCCCGGCAGCTTCGCGCTGATCGTTCGCGACGACTACGATCCCGCGAGCAGCTCCGACCCGGCGCCCGCCCAGGGTACCAAGCTCCTCAGAGTGCCCGCCCTCGGCAAGAACGGCCTTTCCAACAGCGGGGAGGCCCTGGCGCTGCGCGCCGGGGGTCAGCTGATCAGCAAGTTCCCGGCGCTGCCGAAGCCGAAGGCGGGCGTCAGCGTGGCGCGCCGCAAGACCTGGACGCTGGACGACGACGCGAGTGGGTTCGGGCACCACGCGGCTCCCGGTGCGTCGCCCGGCGCCCCCAACGCCTTGGCCGACTGACTGTCACGTTCCCGCGATGGTCATCTTCGACACGCGGAACGTCGGCGCGGCGGTGCTGGTCTTGAGCTCGAGATCGTTGGCCACGGCGTCGATGTTCTTCAGCATGGCGTCGAGGTTCGACGAGACGGTCACCTCGCTGACGGGGAAGGTCAGCTTGCCGTTCTCGATCCAGAACCCGGACGCTCCCCGCGAATAATCGCCGGTGATGGCGTTGAACCCGAAGCCCATCATCTCCGTCACGTACAGCCCGCGCTCGGTGCTGGCGATCAGCTCCTCGCGGCTCAGCTGTCCCGGCGAGAGGATGAAGTTGCTGGTGCTCGGTCCGATCGAGCCGCCGGAAACGGCGGCGCTGCCGGTGCTCTTCGAGCCGAGCTTACGCGCGCTGTAGCAGTCCAGGAGATAGGTGCGGAGCACGCCGCCGTCCACGACCACGTTGCGCCGCGACGGCAGTCCCTCGCCGTCGTAGGGGCGCGAGCCGGGGGCGCGGGGGATCAGCGGGTCGTCGATCAGCGTCACCAGCGGGCTGGCGACGCTGCTGCCCTCGCGGCCGACCAGGTAGCTGGACTTTCTCCAGATGCTCCCGCCCATGATGCAGCCGGCGAAGGTGCCGATGAGGGACCGAGCGACGTCGGGGTCGAAGACGATGGGGGCTTCGCAGGTGGGGACCTTGCGCGCGCCGAGCTTGGCGAGCGTCCGGCGGGCGGCCTCGCGACCGACCGCGGTGTCGTCGTCCAGCTCGGCGACGTGGCGACGGGCGCTCCAGTGGAAGCCGCGGCGGCGCTTGCCGCCTTCGTCCTCCGCCACGGGCGAGACCACCAGCGACGCGTACGAGCCGCGCTGCGCGCCGGAGAACCCGTTGGAGATGACCCGGGCGCTCGAGCCCACGGTGCGGGAGAACGTCGCGCCTTCGCTCAGCGTGATGCGCGGGTCGAAGTCGAGGGCCGCCCGCTCCGCCCGGGTCGCCCGCTCGACGGCGACGTCGGCGGTGATCTCCGCCACGGCCGGGTCGAACAGGTCGAGATCCGGGTACGGGCGGGGCGCGAGGTCGGCGGGATCGGCGGGCCCTGCGAACGGGTCCGGCTCGGACAGCTCGGCGAGCATCAAGGCGTCGCTCACGCAGCGGGCGAGACCCGCCTCGGACAGATCGCTGGTGGAGGTCACCGCGACGCGCTGCTGCTTGATGACCCTGAGCGAGACGCCGCGATGGCCGGCTTCCTCCACCAGCTCCGGCTCCCCGAGTCGGACCTTGGCGCTGAGCTCCCAGCCGGCGCGGGCCGTGACCTCTGCTACGTCGGCGCCGAGCGCGCGGGCTCGCTCCACCAGTCCCGTGGCCAGGGCGAGCAGCTCTTCGCGGTCGTCGTTCCTCATTCGGCGGGTCGGAGCCTGGCAGGGACCTCGGGCCAGAGTCAATCGCGGCGAGCTGCGCGACTCGAGCGCCTGAGCCAGACCACGGTCACCGCCGTCCCGGCCAGCAAGATCAGCGTCATCGAGAGCAGCGCGAAGCCGAGCGGGCTGCCGGAGACTGGGCGCGTGCCGAAGTCCCCATGGTACTGCGCGTAGGTCGCGTGGACGCCGAGGCGTGGCAGCACTGCGAGCACCAGCCCGAACGCGATGACGGCGGGCAAGGCGATCAGGCGCACGATGGGCCCGCTGCGCTTCATGCGGGCGTGACGAGCCGCGCGGGCGAAGCCCGCGGGCACGCTCGCGGCGTCGAGCAGCACCCAAGCCGTGTCCACCGCGCTCGGCAGGCGCTGGCTGTCGATCACGTACCCGTACGACCAGTCGGGGGCGAAGGCCAAGAGGTACCCGGCGATGGGGGCGTAGACCAGGAGGCCGAACAAGGCGATCACGGTCAGGGTGCGCGAGGCGACGCCGCCGTCGCGCGTGAGCTCCTCCGAGGCGACCCACGCGAAGGCCGCCCCGAGCAAGAATCCGAAGAAGGGCGCGGCGGGCGCGGGCACGGCGCCGGAGGATTGCACGCCGGCCCGCTGCCGTCATCGGCCGCGGTCGACGCAGGCGGGGTCGTGCACTATGACTGCCGGACTCGATGGACCCGGATCGGCTCAAAGCCCTGCTCGAGCGCGTACGCGCCGGCGAGACCGACGTCGGTGCTGCCGTGCGCGAGCTCGAGCATCTACCCTTCTCCGACCTGGGCTTCGCCCGGGTCGATCACCACCGCGCGCTGCGCATGGGCATGGCGGAGGTGATCCTCGGTCAGGCCAAGACTGCCGAGCAGATCGCCGGCATCGCCCGTCGGCTGATCGAAGCGGGCCAGAACGTCCTGGTCACGCGCGTGGACCCGGAGAAAGTGCCGGAGATCCTGGCGCGTGTCCCGGAGCTTCGCCACGCGCCGACTGCGCGCGTGCTCTCCCACGAGAGCCAGCCGGTGGTGGCGCGACCGGGGCGACCCGTGGCCATCGTCACTGCCGGTACCAGCGATCTGCCCGTGGCCGAGGAGGCCGCGGAGACGCTGCGCATGGCCGGCATCCCCTTCGAGCGCGTGTTCGACGTCGGGGTGGCCGGGATCCACCGCATCTTCGGCGAGCTGCCCGCGCTCAGGGACGCTCCCGCCGTGATCGTGGTGGCGGGGATGGAGGGCGCGCTGCCCAGCGTCGTCGGTGGGCTGGTGCGGGGCCCCATCGTGGCCGTGCCCACCTCGGTCGGCTACGGCGTGGCGTTCGGCGGGCTGACCGCGCTCTTCGGCATGCTCACCGGCTGCGCTTCGGGGGTGACGGTGGTCAACATCGACAACGGCTTCGGCGCCGCGATGGCGGTCCTGCGTTTGGTCAACGCCGGGGAGCGAGGCGCAGCGTGAGCGGCGGACACGGACACGGACACGGACACGGACACGGACACGGACACGAGCACGAGCACGAGCACGGACACGGACACGAGCACGAGCACGAGCACGGACACGAGCACGAGCACGAGCACGGACACGAGCACGGACACGAGCACGGACACGAGCACGAGCACGAGCCGCTCGCCCGCGGGATGGGGACCGGCAAGACGCTGTTCCTCGACGCTTTCGCCGGGATCGCCGGGGACATGACCGTGGCCGCGCTGATCGATCTCGGCGTGCCGCTCGGAGTCGTACACGACGCCGTCGAACGGCTCGGGATCCCGGGTGTCCGCGTCTCAGCGCACCCCAGGATGGCCGGCGCCATCGGAGCAACGGCGCTCGACGTGGAGTTCGACCCGCAGGGACGCGAGCGGACCCATTCGGAGATCGACCAGCTGATCCAGCGCGCGGGGCTCGACCCCGGCGTCGAGGCGCTGGCGCGCCGGATCTTCCTCCGCCTGGCCGAGGCCGAGGCGCGCGTGCACCGCGTGCCGGTCGCGAGCGTGCACTTCCACGAGGTCGGCGCCGTGGACGCCATCGTCGACGTGGTGGGCGCGGCCGCCTGCATCGCCCACATCGGCGCGAGCGTGGTCTCGAGCCCGCTGCCGATGGGGCGCGGCTCGGTCACCTGTCGGCACGGCGTGTTGCCCCTGCCCGCGCCGGCCACCGTCGAGTGCCTGCGCGGCGTGCCGACCTACGACGCGGGCATCGACGCGGAGCTGGTGACGCCGACGGGCGCCGCCATCGTCGGTGCGGTCGCCGAGCGCTTCGCCCGCTGGCCGGAGCTCTCGCCGGAGCGCATCGGCTGGGGCAAGGGGTCCCGCGAGCTGCCCGACCGGCCGAACGCGCTCCGGGTCGTGCTCGGCGCTCCCCCCGCGCGCACGCCGGACGGCGGCGGCCACGTGCTGGTCGAGTGCAACGTCGACGACATGACCGGCGAGCTGGCGGCACACGCGTTGACGGCGCTCCTCGCGGCCGGCGCGCGGGACGCCTGGGCGGTGCCGATCACGATGAAGAAGGGGCGACCGGGACTCACGCTCTCGGCCCTCGCCGAGCGCGGCTCCGAGACGCGCGTGGCCGAGGTGCTCTTGCGCGAGACCAGCACCATCGGCGTGCGCTGGACCGACGCCAACCGACTCGAGCGCCCCCGCCGCATGCTCGAAGTGGAGACGAGGTTCGGCCCCATTCCGGTCAAGATCAGCGAAGGGCCCTACGGTCCGCCGCAGGTCAAGCCCGAGTTCGACGCCTGCGCGCGTGCGGCCCAGGGCGCTGGCGTCCCGGTGCGCGAGGTCCTGGCCGAGGCCTTGCGCGCGGCGCTCACGAAGATCTAATCCGGGCGCTCCACCGGCAGCGACGCCGCCTCCCACGCCAGAAGCCCGCCGTCCAGGAAGCTCACCGGCATGCCTTGTGCCGCGAGCTCCGCCGCCAGCTCCTTGGTCTTGTCCCCGCTGCGGCAGTACAGCACGGGCGCGCCGGGCAACATGTGCAGCTCTGCGAGCCGGGTGCGGATCTCCTCGATCGGCATGTTGACCGCACCGGGGAGGTGCGCTCGGGCGAAGGCTGCGGCTTCTCGCGTGTCGACCGCGCTGACCTGCCGGCGCGCCAGGAGCGCTCCGACCTCCTCGGGCTTGAGCGCGCCCGCCGCGCGCGGCAAGAAGGGCTCGATCATCTCCCGGAGCTGGGCTTTCTTCAGCGCGCCGACGCGACCATTCGCCGGCCTGCCTTGGTGAAACACCACGAAGGTGGGGACCGACTGTACGCCCATCTCGCGCGCCAGCATCGGTGAGCGGTCGATGTCCACGCTGACCACCTTCGCCTTGCCTTCGAGCTCCCGAGCCAGAGCCTCGAGCTCCGGCGCGACGACCTTGCACGGCCCGCACCACTCGGCGCCGAACTCGAGCAGGACCGGGAGCTCGCTCGCCAGCACTTCCTGCTCGAAATCCCGCTCGGTGACCGCTTTCAACGCCATGGGGCGTGCAATATTCATCGAGGCGCCCGGATTCGCAAGGCTTCAGACCCGACTCGCTGCGCCGCGGCGCGCGGACACGCGATCGTCGAGGAAGTCGGCGACCACGTACAGGCAGACGGTGGTGCCGAGAATGCCGGCAGCAGGACCGAGCAGGGGCCAGGCGCCGGCGCTGCCGACCTGGCCGAGCAATCGTCCCCAGCTCGGGACCGGGTCGGGCAGGCCGAGCCCCACGAACGAAAGCGCAGCTTCGAGCGCGACCACTGCGGCGGCGCCGAAGGTCGCGTTGACGATCACCGGTCCCCAGACGTGAGGCAAGACGTGACGCACCACTACGCGAAGCGGGGAACCACCCAGGGCGCGCGCGGCCAGCACGAACTCCGTGCCGCTGACGCGCAACACCTCGCCACGGACCAGCCTGGCGACCTCGACCCCTCGCAGCGCCCCGAGTATCACCACGAACGCGAGCCAGCTCGGCGCGACCCGTCCGGCCTGCAGCGCCGCGACCAAGATCAACGAAGGGAGGGCGCCCGTCAGCTCGACCGCGCGGCTGAGCAGGGCGTCGGCGAAGTTGCCGCGCCCCGCCAGGGCGCCGATCGGCACCCCCAGCGCCAGCGCCAGGGCGAGCACGCCGAGCGTGGTCACGACGACGCTGCGAGCGCCGTGCACGGTTTGCGCCCAACGCTGGGTCCCGCTCTGCGGCGTGGCGGCGTCGCGCGTCGGGCTGGCGCGCAGCGGCGCCCAAATCACGCCGCCTTGCTCCAGCTCGGCCCGGTCGATGCGTGCCAACAGCGCCGGCTCGGTGACCACCGGCAGCACCAGCCAGCTGCCGCGGTAGCGGGCCAGAATCGGCGCGTCGGAGGCGATCAGGTCGGCGAACACTGCCAAGAGGACCAAGAGCGCGAGCAGGGTCGACGCGATGCGCACCGCGAGCCGTCTCATTCCGCCGCGCCTCGCTTGCGCAAGAACCCGAGACGGACGCGTGGATCCAGGACACCCATGAGCGCGTCGCTCCAGATCTGGGTCAAGGAGAGAGTCGCTGCCAGACAGAGTGACACCGCCATGAGCCAGGGAACGTCGCGCGCGGCGACGGCGTGGAGCGTGGTCGCGGCAACGCCATTCAGGCCGAATGCGTGCTCGAGCACGAATGCGGCGGTGACCAGCTGGGGCAGGTGAGAGCCAGCGAGCGACAGCGCCGCGGCGCTCGAGGCCCGAAAGCTCCAGCGCGCCAGGCGCCATGGGCTCGCGCCGAAAGCCCGGGCGGTGCGCGTGTACTCCTGATCCAGCGTCACGCGGGTGGCGCTGCGCTGATAGCGCGAGACCAGCCCCGCGGAGGCCAAGATCATCAGCAGCGCTGCCGCGACGTGCGCGGCTCTGGGCGCGTCGCCGGGCGCAACCCAGACCGCGCCGAGCGTGACCGGCAAGGCCGCGATGGGCACGGCGACGGCGCTGGTCAAGAAGTCCGGCGGGCGGTGCGCGCGGGCGGCGCCCACGAGTCCTGTGACGATTCCGACCAACCAGCCGCCGGTGAGCCCCACGAGCAAGAGCCAGCCGGTGAGCGGCGCCTTGGCGGCCAAGAGATCGAGCACCGGCTCGCCGCCTGAGCTGACTCCCAGCCGGTTGACGGCGGCACCTTGTGCCCAGCGCCCGTATTGGGTCTCGCTCACCATCGCCAGCACGCGCTCCGCGCCGTCGTGGGTGACGTAGCTCGAGCGGTGCTCGAGCCACCAGCTCTGCCACGATCGCACGATCGCCCGAGTCTCCTCCACGCTGGCGTCCTTCGGGACGCGCCCGGGTCGGTCGGTGATGCGCGCGGCCGCCGCTGCCAAGCGAGTCACGCGTTTGACGTCTTCCGGGCCGTCCACCGGCGGCATGCTGCCGAGCAACTCGGGCAACGCGAACGTGTCGAGCTGCTGGACGTCCTCGCGCCTTCCCGTGGTGGACTTCTCCGCCAGGCGCGCGACCGCGCGCTTGACCACCGCCGGCCGAAACTCGATGGCACGGTCCTGCCAGAAGCGCGTCCAGAACAGCACGGCTGCTTCCGGTGAGCCGCGCTCCTCCGCGCTGCCGACGTTCATGCGCTTCCCCACGGGGGCAAGGGCCAGCGCCACCCGGGACCGGCCGCGCGGGTCGAGCGAGTCGAGTGCCGGCAGCACGTGGGGCAGCGCGGCGCCGCCGAGACGGACGAGCTCTTGCCGTGCCAGAGTCGCGTTGTCGTCGTCGGCAGCGACGCTGCGCATCGCGCCGAGCGCCAGGTCCCGCACGCTGGAGGGGCGCATGTTCAAGAAGCGCGGGGTAGCGTTGCCAGCGCCCGGCTCGGCGAGCAAGGCCGCGGACAGAAGCCAGAACAGCCCGAGCGAGATGACGAACAGCGTCGGCACGATCCACAGGATCCGCCGGAGCGCGTGGCGCATGGCTCGACTCGACTCAGCGCAACAGGAAGAACCCGATCACCGAGACCACGAGCAACGCGCCGACCACCAGCGCGCCGACCGCAGACGGCGGGAGACCCGTGGTCGGGATCTGGACGGGCTCGTCGTCGAGGTTGAAGACCGGCGGCGGGTTGGAGGGGTGGCGCGGCGCGGCAGGCGCCGGCTCCCCCGCCTGTGCCTCGAGATCGAGCACCGGCGTCGTCATGCCGACCAGGGTGTGTCCCACCTTCAGGCGCCGGGACTCGCGCTGGGCCTCGTCCGACAGCGGGCCGACCGCGATGTCGTCGACGGACTTGACCGAAGCGCGCGCGCCCGACTCCGCGCCCGAGTCCGGGAGGGCGTACTTCGTGTACTTGACCACGTCTTGCGCGGCCGGGGGCTGGAGCGAGTCCCCGTCGAAGCGCGCGACGATGACGGTGATGTTGTCGTGACCGCCGGCGAGGTTGGCGCGCTCCGTGAGCACCTTGCAGGCCTCGAGCGGGTCCGGCACGGTGGTCAGGATCTCGCGGATTTCGTCGTTGCGAATCATCCCCGAGAGCCCGTCGGAGCAGAGCAGCAGCGTGTCGTCCTTGCGCAGATCGACATAGGTGAGGTCCACCTGCACCGTGTCAGCGGTGCCCAGCGCTTGCAGGATGATGTTGTTGTGCTCGAAGGTCTCGGCTTCCTCTTCGGTGAGCTGCCCGGCCTCGATCAGCTGGTTGACCAAGGACTGGTCCCGCGTGACTTGCACGAGCGAGCCTTTGCGCAAGATGTAGGCCCGGCTGTCGCCGACCTGGGCCACGAACAGGCGGTCGTCCAGGAGCGCGGCGACGGTTGCCGTGGTGCCCATGCCGCGCCGCGTGCGGTCGGCCCGCGCCTCGTTGAAGATCCGCATGCCGGCGTCTTCGACCGACTGCACCAGTCGGCGGGCGAGCTCGTCCCGGTCGCCGGGTGCGTCCCCCTGGGCCAGTTTCTCGTACACGATGTCCACAGCGAGCTGGCTCGCGACTTCGCCAGCCGCAGCACCGCCCATGCCGTCGCACACGCCGAGCACGGTGCCGCGGGCCCCGACCACTTGGTGCCGGTCGGACTCGAGCAGGCTGCGGCTCTTCCGGGTCAGATCCGCGACGAGGAAGTTGTCCTCGTTGTGCTCGCGGATCTGTCCGACGTCGGTGCGACCGAAGACATGCAGGCGGATTTCCGAGGACCTTTCCGCCATCTCAGCTCTGACCGCGGCTGTGTTCCAGCCGGAAGAGGTGCTGCCCCACCCGCACGTGATCGCCGTCCGCGAGGGCGACCTCGTCGCGAATCGCGAGGTAAGTGCCGTTCGACGAGCCGAGGTCGTTCAGCGTGAACGAGCCGTCGCGCTCCCGAGTGAACGAGGCGTGCCGCCGGCTCATGAAGGGATCCGTCGTGAAGACGATGTCGCCTGCTTCGCGCCCCACCACCATCTCGTCCTTGGAGACATGGTAGATGTCCCGCGTCACGCCCTCGACGGTGCGCTGAGAGAGGCGGGCGTAGCGGGGCAGCATCGGGGATCCGAAAACCTGGGTGTCCCCGTCCATCGCGGGGCCCAGGCCTTTGTCAGCGGCGGTCACCAGCTCGAACCTTAACACCTCAAGCCCGATCAACACCAAGTCCCCAGATTGCAGCCTCGCGGGTGCCCGGAGACGAACGAAGACCCCGTTCGTGCTGCCCAGGTCGCGGATGAAGAAGCGGCCATCTTTGCGGGTAATCCGGGCGTGGCGCGGGGAGACATACGGGTCGTTGGGCAAGAGGATGGCGCCGTCGCTCCGGCCGATGTCGGTGACGCTCTGCGACAGCGGGTAGTCCCGCCCGGGGCTGCCGTCTTGGGCGACCACGATGAGCCGGGCCGGCGCCGGTGCTGCCGGCGGCCGGGGAGCTGGCGGCGCGGGGGCCACGACGGGCGCGGGCGGTGGCCGACTCGGCGGTGGGGGCGGGCGCGAAGGGACGGCGCGCTGGCTCACGGGCGTCTCCGGGCTGGTGGGCGGCGCTTCGCGTGCCGGACCTTCGTGGAGTCGCCCCCCGCAGTACTGGCAGTACGCCATGTGCGCGCCGTTGCTGCCCCGACACCGGGCGCAGACGACCGGAGGCGGCTCGGCCGGTAGAGCGGGCGCGAGCCCGACCACCGGCGCGCCGAACACCGGCTGCTGCGGTGGCGGAGCTGGTTCCATGCTGGGTTCGGCCGTTGCGGGCAAGCCGCCGATGCTCGCGCCGCACTCCGCACAGAAGCGTGAGCCGGGTGGGTTCGTGACGCCGCACCGACCGCAACGCGACTCGCTCGGGCGTGGGGCGCCGCGCGGGGCGAAGTCGAAGTCGGGTGCCGCTGGGCGCGCGGCGGGTGGAACGCCACGCGGTGGAGTGGGCTCCGCCGGGCGGGCCGGTACGGCTTGCAGGCGGTTGCCGCAGTCTTGGCAGAACCTGAGGCTCGGGGGATTGTCCCGCCCGCACCGGTCACACTTCACGGAGCGCAACGGAACCCCGCTGGGACAAGGACGTCAAGAGCGGTGTTGAGTCCGGGCCGGCCGGGGGCCCGGAATGCCGCTCACCAGCGCGGCAGGGGGTCTCGGATCTCGAACACCAGCTCCAGCGCGATGACGTGGGCGAGGCCGAAACCGAGGTACCGGTCGGCGCGGCGCTGGTTGGCGGCGTCCGTCCAGCCGCGGAACAGGAATGCCCGGTACGCCGTCCCGGCGCCGACCACAGCCGTCCGGCTCAGCTGTAGCTCGAACCCGAGGCCCAGGAAGGTCGTGATGCCCCCGGTCTCGGACGACCACTCGTTGCCGTACAAGGCCACGCCGCCGCCCCCGGCGGCGTAGGGGGTGAAGCGGCGGCCCTGATCCAGGTAGAAACGGCTCTCCGCCCGGAGTTGCTGCAGGATGGCGAGCCGGAGCAGGTTCGACGACTCGTGGCGGGAGGACTCGTACGCCCCACCCACGTACCAGGGGCCACGGGTGCGATAGCCCACCCGGAGCGCCAGCCCGCCTCCCGAGCCCAGGATGCAGGGATCGACCGCGGTGTCCGGGCAGACGTCGCCCGCGGAGGCCACCGTTTCGGCGGTAAACGCGACGCCGTACTGCAGGTAGTCGAAGCTCGAAGGCGGCGGCACGGACTCGTCCGCGAGCGCGGGGGCGCTCCAGGCGAGCACGACCAGGCACGCGATCGCGGAGCGCTGCATGCCTTCGGTATATCGCAGATCGAGCATTCGGCCTCGAAGGCGGTGCTCTGGGCCTGGTTCGGGGGCCATGGCCCGAGCGGCCTTGACTTGCTTTGCGACCATCGTCTATTGCCGGGGTCGCTGGTCTTCGGAGAACTGATCTGAGATGGACATTTACCTCGACAGGCGTGCCGCTCGGCAAATTCGGCTGTCTGCCCAGGAGGCGATTGAGGAAGGCGACACGGAGTCGCTCCGCGAGGACATCCTCGAAGCCTTCAAGGAGGAGCAGGTCGAGGAAATCGAGCGGCGCCTCGATACCGGGGACTTCTACGAGTTCTTGACCGACGTGCTCGACGAGTGGAACGGCGACGACGTCGACGAGCTGTTCGAGCTCCTGGAAACCCAGCTCGGCGAGGTCGGCATCGACCTCAAGACCGAGGTGAAGAGCGAAGACGACGAGGAAGACGACGACTCGGAGGCCGCCGACGACTTCGACGACGAGGACGACGACGAGGACGACGACGAGGACGACGAGGACGAGGAAGAAGAGGAAGACGACGACGAGTGAAGCTCAGTCCTCGTTTTTTCCGAGGTCTCGCACGACGTAGGCGTGGCATTCGCCCTTCGCGGGCCTGAGCGACGCGCAGAGCGCGTTCGCGCAGCGCGAGAAGCGCGAGTCCGGAGCGTCATCGACCAGCGTTTCCAGGAGCTTGCATGCGCGGTCGGCGTGGCCGAGCTCGCGTTCCAGGCGCGCGGCCTGCCACATCGCATCGTCGCGCAGGAGGCTCGTCGGGTGCTCGTCCCAGACCCTGCGGAACTCCTTCACCGCGCGCGGCTTGTCCCCGATCCGGTCGCGATACAGCTCGGCGACGCGAAAGCGTGCTGCGCCGTAGCGCGGGCGCTCGTACGAGCCCTGGTTCAGTGACGACGGCTCCTTCTCGCGGAGCATGCGCTCGAGGTGGTCGATCGCGCGGGCGGGTTGGCCCAGCTTCTCCTCGAGCAGGGACGCCGCCCAGAGCGCGTCGTCCCAGAGCGCGCCGCGGGGGTAGGGGTAGCGCGACGCCGTATCGAGGTAGGCCGCCAGTGCCTCGGCGTCGCGGCCCAGCCTCTCCAAGAAGCGTGCTCGATCGTACAGGGCCTGTTCCCGGAGCTCGGCGCTGCCGCCGCTCTTGCCGACCTCCGCCAGCAGCGCCAGGGCCGCGTCCGCGCCCGCTCGTTCTTCGCGGTGGCGCGCCAGCCGCCCCAGCGCGCCCAGCGCGAGCCCGGAGCGAGGGTACTTTCGGATGGCCTGCTCCAGCTCGGCGAAGCCGCGCTCGGCATCGCCGTGCTCGATCTCGATGTCGGCATGCTCGAACGCCGCCCGAGCCGCACGGGAGCTCTTCGGCCGGGTGCGGCCGAGCTCGGCCAAGAGCGCCTGAGCTTCTTCGTGGCGTCCGGCCCGGCGCAGCGCCGCGGCGCGGCGGTAGCGCGCTTCGGTCTGGTCGCGCTTCCGGTCGGCCGATTGCTCGGCGGTCCTCCAGTGCTCCGCGGCCTCGTCGTAGCGACCAGCGGCATAGGCGCGCTCGGCCGCGGCTCGTGCCTCGGTGAACGAGCGCGGCAGCGTGGGCGCGCAGGCTGCCACGATCAGGCCGACGAAGAGCAGACGTCCGAGTCTCATGCCGGATTCTCGCTGATCGCTGCCGCGAGCAGTGTCGCCGCGCGCTCGCAGTCCGCGAGCGAGACGTCCAGGTGGGTCACGGCGCGCAAGGTCGAGCGCGCGATGCTGCCGACCAACACCCCTTTGGACTTGGCCGAGGCGATCACCGTCTCGGCGCTCGGGCCCACGAGCTCGATGTTGACGATGTTGGTCTCGACCGACTCCGGGGCGACGCGACAGCCGGTGACGCCCTCGAGCCCCCGGGCCAGCGCCCGGGCCTTCTCGTGATCCTCGGCGAGCCGCGGCAGGTTCTCGTCCAGGGCCCAGAGCGCCGCCGCTGCCAGGATCCCGCTCTGCCGCATCGAGCCGCCGAGCATGCGCCGGAGGCGCAGCGCGCGGGTCAAGAGCTCCGCTGGCCCGACCAGCGCCGAGCCCACCGGAGCGCCGAGCCCCTTGGAGAAGCACACGCTGAGCGTGTCGGCCGTGCGCGCGAAGTCGGCGAGGCTCGTGCCGCTGGCCGCCGCCGCGTTCCAGAGCCGAGCGCCGTCGAGGTGCACGCCGAGCCCAGCGCTCCGTGCGTGGCTCGTCACCCGCTCGAGCTGCTCCAAGGGGAAGACCTTGCCACCACCGCGGTTGTGCGTGTTCTCGACCACCACCAGGCTGGTGCGCGGGAGCCAGTACGCGTCGGGTTGGATCGCGGCTCGAAGCTCGGCGACGTCGAACAACCCGCCGCGTCCCGCCACCGCGAGCTGCACTCCCGAGAGCGCCGCCGCAGCGCCGGACTCGAAGAGCGCGCAGTGCGTGCCTTCGCCGATCACCACCTCGTCGCCCGGCCGCGTGTGCAAGAGCAGCGCGAGCTGGTTCGCCATCGTCCCCGAGGGCACGAACAGCGCCCGCTCCTTGCCCAGGAGCTCCGCCACCCGGTGCTCCAGGCGCTGCACCGTCGGATCCTCGCCGTAGACGTCGTCGCCGACCTCGGCGTTCGCCATCGCGCTGCGCATGCCGGGGGAGGGGCGCGTGACGGTGTCGGAGCGCAGGTCGATGGGCGGCATGGGACCGGCAGTTTCACCCGTTGTCGGCCCTCGCGTCGAGTGCCGCGAGGAGCAGCTCGTAGGCGATGACCTGCGTGGCCTGCGCCAGGTTGATCGAGGGCTGATCCGCCGCCATCGGGATGCGCACGAAGTCCTGGCAGAGCGCGCGCTCGGCCTCGCCCAGCCCGGTCTTCTCGTTGCCGAAGACGAGCACGAGGCTCTGCCCCGCCGCGCCGCGCTCCACGGCGCGCCGACCGAGGTCGCGAGCGGTGAGCACGCCGGACACTCCGCGGCGCGAGGTAGTGCCCACCACCCAGCCGGCGGGCCCGAGCGCTTCGTCCAGGCTCTGGTAGACCGGCGCGCCCAGGAGCACGTCTTTGCTCTTCACGGCCATCTTCAGTGCCATCTCGTGGTTGGGGGCTGCCAGGCGGCCCGGCCTGACCAGCGCCAGGCGCAAGAACCCCATCGTCTTGATGGCGCGCGCGGCGGCGCCGACGTTCTCCGGGTAGTGCGGACGGACCAGCACGAAGGTCGTCAGCGCGTGGATCGGCAGCCGCAGATCGGGAGTCGGCGTGTCTTCGGCGAAGCCTTCGGGTTTCATCGCGATGCCGAGCGCGCGCAGCGGAAGCCCAGCGTCGGCGAGCGCGTCTCGGGATCGGCGCTCGAGCGCGACGCCCCGCGCAGCCAGGGGGCCGCGCTGGCCCAGTGCCCGCCGCGCACGACGTTGCCGCCGCTGCCCGCGCCGATGGCGGGTCCTTTCGGGTCGACGGCGGGCCCCGGCGGGTAGCTGACGGCGTAACGATCGGACGCCCACTCCGCGACGTTGCCGGCCAGATCCAAGAAGCCCTCTGGCGTGCGCCCTGCGGGGAACGAGCCTACCGGCGCGAGCTCCGCGAACCCGTCGCGGGCGTCCGTGGTGTCGAGGCCCAGGCGCCCGTGGTTCGCGGCGCGGGTGTTGTAGAGCTGGCCCCAAGGGTAGCGCCGGCCGCGCGGGCCGCGGGCCGCGCGCTCGAGCTCGGCTTCCGTCGGCAGCCGAGCGCCGCGGAAGCGACAGTACGCTCGCGCGTCTGCGTGCCGCACCAGAGACACCGGGTAGCTCGGCACGTCGAAGCGCTTGCCGCCTTGGTCGAATGGGACGGCACGGCAGCGGCGCAGCGCGACGCAGCGCGCGTAGTCCTTCACGCTGACCTCGAGCCGATCGAGCCAGAAGGACGAAAGCGTCACCTTGTGCCGCGGTAGCTCATCCGAGAACATCTCTTCCTTGCAGCGGCCGCCGAGTGGCTCGCGGGCGCAGTCCGTCACGGCGTCGAGCACGTCCTCGGGGGTCGAGCCCATCTCGAAGCTGCCCTGCGGGACCCGGAGCATCGCCCCGGCGGGCTGCCGCAGCGTGACCACGCCACCGGTCAGCGCCCGCTCCTGCGGCGTACGGGCGCCGAACGGATCCGGCGCCGGCGCGGTCAGGCGCGAGGCTGCGCGGGCGCTGGGCAGGAGCGAAGCGGCGAGCGCGAGGAGCGCGAGCGGGCCGAGCCAGAGCGCGCGCCAGACCACGTCAGCACGAGCTCGCGCAGCTCTGTCCGATGCACTGCGCCATCGAGTTGTAGGCGTTGACCCCGGCGGCGTACTGCGAGCAGTACTGCTGAGCGCAGGCGCTGAGGTTCGAGCCGGCGTTCGCGCAGTTCTTGCTCAAGCAGCTCAGGAAGCCGGTGCACGCGCTCGAGGCCAGGCAGGCGTCAATCTGCGCGCAGCAGGTGGAGTGCGCGCAGGCGTCGCAAGTCGGGCTGCCCGTGGAGAGCGCGGTGCAGTTGCCGCCACCGCCGCCGCCACCGCCACCGCCGGAGGGCGCGCCGCCGCCGGCCGGTGCGCCGCCGCCAGAGGGTGCGCCGCCGCCAGAGGGCGCGCCACCCGTGCCGGAAGCTCCACCCGAGCTCGACCCGGTGCACTGCGCCAGGCAGCCGCCCGGCGTGCCGTTGTTGCACAGGCAGCTGTCGAAGCACGCCGAGCACTGCGCGCAGTCGGGCGCGAGCGAGCAGCCCGCGGGTCCGACGTAGCCGCCGTCGCCGGGGTTCTCTGCCGGCGGCTCGGAGCTCGACGAGCAAGCGGGCGCGCCGAGCGCGAATGCGGAGAGGACGAGCAGCCAAGAAAGGACGCTTCGCGGGGTCATGCGGGCGCACAACCATAGCTCGATCCGGGGCGCCTGGCCTCTGGAACGTCAACGATCAGCGGCTGTGGCCGAAACCACGGGAGCCCCCGAGACTGCTCGGCGTGGTCGCGGGGGCTCCGGCTGCGCCGCTTCGGGTGCTGCGTCCTCGAGCACGAGGCTCTGCGGCGCAGGTCCGATCGCGTCGACTTCGTCCGCGGGCCAGAGCAAGAACGCCGAGGTGGCGAGTGATGCGCCGAGCACCAGACCGAGCGCCAGCACGGTCAGATCCCTGCGATTCTGGCGGGCGGCCCGCGCCTCCAGGCGCCGCTCGTCCGGCAGGGTGGGCAGCTGTGCGCGCGGAGGCGCCAAGGTCAGCGCCTCCGCCAGGGCCTCGCCGAGCTCGTCCGCGGACGAGTAGCGAGCCGATGGGTTTTTCGCCAGACCGCGAGCGAGCACGGTGTCCACGTGGCGATCGACTCCCGAGAGCGCGGCGATCGCTGCCGGCTCGCTGCCCGTGATGTGCTTGGCCACGCTGATGGCGTCGTCGCCGGCAAAAGCGCGCCGTCCCGAGATCGCCTCGTACAGGGTGGCGGCGAGCGAGAACTGATCGGAGGCCGGCGAGAACGTGCCGGTCTCGATGGCCTCGGGGGCGCTGTAGGCCGGCGTGCCGAGCACGCGACCGTCTTGGGTCAAGGTCGAGCCGGGAATGCGCGCGATGCCGAAGTCGGCGATCTTCGCGCCCGTCGCGGCGAGGATCACGTTAGCGGGCTTGATGTCTCGGTGCAGGACGCCCGCGCGGTGCGCGGCTCCGAGCGCGGCGCCGAGCTCGCGGCTGAGGCGCGCGCACGCCGCGGCGCCCAGCGGCCCGCGCTCGATGCGGTCTTCCAGCGTCGGCCCTTCCACGTACTCGAACACCAGATACAGTCCCAGGCCTGGCTCCTCGCCGATGTCGTAGAGCCCGACGATGTTCGGATGGCTGAGCCGGGCGCTGGCGCGCGCCTCCTGGCGCATGCGCTCGTAGAGCGCCACGCGCTCGGCCGGCGCGAGCTTCAGATCCTCCCGCAGGACCTTCACCGCGACGTCGCGATCCAGGTTCGGATCGCGCGCCAGGAGCACGCGCCCCATCGCGCCGTGTCCCGAGGCGCCCAGCACGCGGTAGCGCCCGATGTTCTCCGGCAGCGGCGCGGGGGTCGGGTCGTCGTCTCGGGTCACGGTCGGGTTCGATGCTATCAGCCTGCGCGCCAGAGCTCAGCGCGCGTTCTGCTCGCCGAAACCGTCGTCCGATCCACCCTCGACGCCAGCGTCACCCTCGGGCTTCTTGGGCTTGTCCTCGGGCTTCTTCTTCTTCGGCGGCGCGCCGTACTCGACGCGCAGCTTCTTCAAGAGCCCATCGCGAAGCGTGGTCTCGTGGTAAGTCGGCATCTGCGGGAGCTGGATCACGATCTTCACGCGCTCCTTGCTCTCCACGACTTCGATGGAGCCGCTGGTGGGGTTGTTCTTGCGCCCGGGCGGCTCGTAGCGGAACAAGAGGTAGCCGACGTCGGGGTCCTTCTCGACCACCTCGTAGCCCAGATCGACCCGCACGTAGCGCAGCGCAGCGTTGTAGGTCTGGGCCTTGGTGTAGTCCGAGTCGGCTTCGACCCGCGCCTCTGCACCGGTGCTGGACAGAACCGCGGCCAGCACGAAGAGCGCGCCGGCTCCGGCCCACACGGCACTCGTCCTCTTCATGGTGTGCTTCGATATCGCCGGGCACCATCCACGGCCAAGTTTCCCGATCGCGGGGTCAGCGGGCCTCGTCCCCGAGCTCTTCGGGTCGGGCGTCGAGCGCCTCTCCGACGCTGGTGCGCTCCCAGTACAGGCCGAGGCCGGCCCCGGCGGTCGTGATCAGGATCTGGCAGACGTAGATGATGAGCACGAACGCGGCCCCGGGCCCGACCACCAGCTCGGCCGGGAAGTACATGGCCAAGCCGGCGTAGATCGAGATCTGGAAGGCGCCGAAGAAGCCCGGGGCGTTGGGGATGAGGATGCCGAGCGCCAACACGCCCATGGTCACGCACGCTTCGGCGTAGCTGATGTGATCGAACCCGGCGCCCCAGGCCAAGAGCCAGGACGCCCCGGCGTTGAGCAGCCAATACAGCGCGGTCACGGCCAGAAATGGCGCCGTGTAGCGCCAGCGCGGCAAGAACGACAGGCCGCTGGCGACCTTCTCCACGCGCTCGGCCAGCCAGGCCGCCAGCCGCTCGGACACCAGCCCGACGATGCGCTCGGTCGCCGCGCGCGCGAAATCGCGCCGCCAGTAGAACACCCCCATGACGGTGAATGCGGCGGCGAACACCAAGAGCGCGCTGTAGGCGGCGCCCGGCACGACAGCCGCGGGGATCGGCAGCGCGCCGATCGAGCTCGGCAACGGGTCCAACGGCTTCGACAGGAGCAGCGACGTGAACAACATCACGCTCATGAAGAAGCCGTCGATCACCCGCTCGGCGGCCACCGTGCCGGTGGCGGCCCAGCCCGACAGCTGACCCTTCTTGCGGATCAACACCGGTCGAACGACCTCCCCGGTACGGAACGGCAGCAGCAGGATGGCGGCGAAGCCAATCCACGCCACGGAGACGATGCGGCGCAGCGGTACCGGGTGGATGGGCGCCAGGAGCCAATGCCAGCGCGCGGCGCGGATGACGTGGATCCCGCACCAAATCGCGATGTAGGCCGGCACCGTCCACCAGCGCATCTTCGAGAACGCCTTGGCGTCCGGCAAGATGGGCAGGGCACCTCTGTGCAGGAGCCACACGAAGCCGCCCGCCACGAGCAGCGAAGCCAGTAGCTTGAGCCAGTGGCGCCTGAGCCAGCTGCCCGGTCCGTCGCTCATTCGGGGATCCGGCCGCTCAGTAGCGCAAGCGGCCCTTCGCGAAACAGGAAATCGACCTCCTCGGGTCCGTACGCGCGCTCGATGCGCAAGAGCCCTGCTGCGACCTCGGCGACGTCGCCCACCCGGTGGGCGTCGCTGCAGGCGGCGTGATACAGGCCGCGCTCGAGCAGCTCTTCCGCGGTCTTCTGGGGCTTCCGGCCGTATTTGCCCACGAGCGCGGCGGTGTCGAGCAGCGCCGCGGCGCCGGCGTCGACCAGCCGCTCGAGCACGTCCGGGTCGCGCCAGATGCGCTGGTAGCGCTCGGGGTGGGCGATCACCGGGATCAGCCGCTTCTTCAGCCTGAGGTCGGCGAAGCGGCGGTCGATGCTGAACGGGAAGTCGCTCTCGTAGAACTCCAGCAAGACGGCCCGGCCGCCGGGGTAAGGCAGCGCCGCGTCGTGCATGATGCGGCCGAAGATCACGTCGTCGAAGTAGTGCTCGCTCGACAGCTCGACCTCGGGGAGTCCCGCCGGGAGCAGCGGCAACATGCGCGCGTAGGCGGCGCTCAGGCTCTCGCGGGTGTTGTCGAACAGTCCGGGGCGCATGTGCGGAGTCGCCACCACCTTGCTGAACCCGAGCTGCCCCAGCGCGCGCAGCATGGCCACGCCGTCCTCGGGAGTCTTGGCGCCGTCGTCGATCCCGGCCACCCAGTGACAGTGCAGATCCACGAAGCCGCGCATGGGCTGAGCAGCCTAGCGGAGTTTCCGGCGTGGCGGGTGGCGAGGGCTCCCTAGCGCCGCCGAGCGCCCAGGATGCGCGCGCACCCGGCCGCCGCTCTGCGCAAAGCGTCGGTCTCGCCCCCCTGGCCGCACAGGAGCACCTCGATCCCGTCGATGATGAGCCGGCGGACTTCCATCTTGCGCGTGACCACGTCGAGCCGCGTGGGGATGGTGTCGTTCGCCGCCCGGCGTGCCACCAGCGGGGCGAGCGCGGCCAGCTCTTCGCAGTCTGCGTACGCCCCGGCGCCGGCCACCAGCACGCCGGTCGGGTCGGCGACGGCCAGCGCCTGGAACTCGCCGTCGTTCCGCACCGAGTCCAAGAGCTCGCCCAGCGCCCCCAGGGTGTCGTCGCGGCGCCCCGCCCGGCGCTCCGTGGGTCTCTCGGCGCTGAGCTGGCGATCGAGTGAGCCTTCCATCGGGCCTTGGTGCGTGCCAGACCCCGGGCGAGCGGGCCAAGTTCCGTTTCGGGCTGGCCGGCGGTCGGCAGTGACTGGCCGATCGAAAGCTGCTAATTCCCGCGGCTCTGCCGCGATGTCCGCGCCCACGCTCACCCCGCTGCTCGACCGCCACCGCGTGGTTTTGTGCGTGGGCAGCGGCGGCGTGGGCAAGACCACCGTCAGCGCGGCGCTCGGCCTGGCCGCCGCGGAGCGCGGCAAGCGAGTGCTCTGCCTGACCATCGATCCGGCGAAGCGTCTGGCCAACAGCCTCGGCCTGTCGAGCATGACCGGCGAGGAGCAGGTCGTCGCTCCGGAGCTGTTCGAGCGCGCCGGGCTCACGGTCACTGGGCACCTCAGCGTGATGATGCTCGACACCAAGCGCACCTTCGACGAGCTCGTCGTGCGCTACTCCTCCAGCCCCGAGGCGCGCGACCGGATCCTCAACAATCGTCTGTACCAATACGTCTCCACCAGCCTGGCGGGCACGCAGGAGTACATGGCGATGGAGAAGCTGCTCAGCGTCAAGCGCGAGGGCGGCTACGACCTGATCGTCCTGGACACTCCGCCCACCAGCAATGCCCTCGACTTCTTGGACGCGCCGGAGCGCCTGATCAACGCCCTGGACAGCGCCGCCATCCGCTGGCTGATGCAGGCGTTCGAGCACTCCGGCCGCTTCAGCTTGAACCTGGTGGCCAAGAGCGTGGCGGTGGTGCTGCGCGGCATCGGCAAGCTGACCGGCGGCGGCTTCCTGGAGCAGATGGCGGCCTTCGTCACGGACCTGAACGACCTGTTCGGTGGCTTCCGGCAGCGCGCCACGGAGGTGGCCGCGGCGTTTCGCGGCCCCGAGTTCGGCTACGTGCTGGTCACCACCCCGGCCCCGGCGGCGGTGAGGGAGGCGCTCTTCTTCGCCGATCGCCTGGAGGAGCAGGGCATGCACCGCGACGCGTTCGTGGTGAACCGCGTGCACCGAAGACCGCGGGCCCACCCGGGTCTGGAAGAGATCCGCGCGTCGCTCTCGCGGCACCGCCTCGACCTCGGGATCACCGGCGCCGAGCGCCTGGAGCGCGCCCTGCTCGACGAGACGGAGCTCGCGGAGACGGACGCCGAGGAGCTCGAGCGCCTCGACCGCGTGCTGGTCGCCGGGCGCCACGGCGACAAGCCGACGCGCGTGGACATCCCGGCGCTGCCGAGCGACGTGCACGACCTCGGCACGCTCGGCGGGGTGGCGAAGCTGCTGTGTCCGGACTAGGGGGTGTCCTAATTCGCGCTCCGCTGGCGGCAGCAAACGCCACGCGACGCTTCCGTTCGGTCGAAACGGCCGGCGCCGGCCCACCCCGTCGGGTATCCCCCTCCGGGGACTTCCAAGGGTCGTCGCGAAGCGCGTCCGGCCGGTTTTCTCACTCACGCCTCATTGGCGGATCGAGATCTGATCATGGCCAGACTGCTCGAGTGAATCCGGGGCTCGGCTGACCGCCGAGCGGCGCGAGTCGAGCCGCTCGGTCGCACACCGACACCTCCTACCTCACCCTTCGCTCTTCTTGCCCTTGCCCCGGAACCTGAGCTCTATGGGCACGCACTCGAAGCCGAAGCTCTTGCGGATCTGATTGACCACGTAGCGCTTGTAGCTCTCCTTGATGTGATCTGGCGCGTTGGTCACGGCCACGAACACCGGCGGAGCCGTCTCGGCTTGGGTGATGTAGTAGATGCGCGGGGCTCGGCCCTTGTGCGTGGGCGGCGCGCGGTGCTCCAGCACCTGCTCGAAGAAGCGGTTCAGCTCCCCCGTCGGGACGCGGCGCGTGAACTCGTCGGCCGCGCGACGGACGGCGCGCATCAGGTCGGACACGCCCCAGCCGTTCTTGGCCGAGAGCTGCACCAGCGGCGCCCAGGGGGCGAAGCGCAGCGCGTCCCGCACCTGCTCCTCGGCCTTCTTGCGCCCGGCCTTGTCCAGGAGGTCGGTCTTGTTCAGGCCGATGACCACCGCGCGTCCGCGCTCCGCGATCAGGCCCATCAGGCGCGCGTCCTGCTCGGCGACGCCCTCGAGGGCTTCGCACAAGAGGACCACCACCTGGGCCCGCTCCATGCTGCGGAGGGCGCGAATCACGCTCGCGGCTTCGATTCCCTTCTCGACCCGCGCGCGGCGGCGGATGCCCGCGGTGTCCACCACTACGAAGGCCTGGCCGTCGAGCTCCACGCGGGTGTCGGTGGGGTCGCGGGTGGTGCCAGGGCGGTCGTCCACCAGGGAGCGCTCGCTCTTGGCCAGCCGGTTCACCAGCGACGATTTGCCGGCGTTCGGGCGACCGATCACCGCCACGCGAATCGCGCTGTCGTCCGCGGCCTCGTCGCTCGCGGCGGCGGGCGACGGCAGCGCGGCGGAGATGGCCGCGATCAGCTCCCCAGTCCCTCGCCCGTGCAGCGCGGACACCGGCAGGAGCTCGGGGATCCCCATCTCGTACAGCTCGTTGGCAGCGAGGGCCTTGTCCTTGTCGTCCGCTTTGTTGGCGACGTAGAGCACCGGCTTCTTGCTGCGCCGGAGCAGCTTGATCGCTTCGCGATCCGCGAGCGTCGGCGACATCACCCCGTCGAGCACGCACACCACCAGGTCCGCCTCGGCCAGCGCGGCCTTCACCTGTCGCGCGATGCCCTGGCGCATCGGATCCTCGTCCGTCGGGTCGAAGCCGCCGGTGTCGACCAGGACCAGCTCGCGACCCGCCAGGTGGACGTCGGCGTAGTTGCGGTCGCGAGTCACACCCGGCTGGTCGTGCACGATGGCCAGCCGCTTGCCGGCGAGCCGGTTGAACAGCGTGCTCTTGCCCACGTTGGGCCGCCCGACGATGGCGACGACCGGCCTCATCGCTTGCCTCGCGCCTTGTGCTTCGGGGCGTCCGGCAGCGCCCCGAGCAGGTTCTTCTCGCGGGGCGCTTCGTAGCCGAGCTCGGCCAGTTGCCGAGGGACGTGCTTCCACTTCGGTGTCACGCGCACGAACAGCTCGAGGAACAGCTTCCGGTCGAGCAGCTCCTCGAGTCGCTTGCGCGCGCCCGTGCCGATGGCCTTGATCGAGGCGCCGCCCTTGCCGATCAAGATGCGGCGTTGCCCCTCCTTCTCGACGTGGATCGTCGCCTTGACCGCGAGCACGCGCTCCCGCTCCTCGATCGCGTCGATGCTCACGGCGACGGCGTGGGGCACCTCGCCCTTGGCCAAGGCGAGCACCTGCTCGCGCACGTATTCGCGCACGAAATAGGGCGTCGCACGGTCCGTCAGCGTGTCGGCCTCGAAGCCCTCCTCGCCCTCCGGCAAGAGCGCCACGATGGCGTCGAGCACGCGCTCGGCCTCGCCCGCGCTCTTCAGGGACACCGGGACCAGGGCGGCGAAGTCGTGCAGCGCTTCGTACGCGGTCAAGATCGGCAGGAGCTTCTGCTTGTCGCGTACCAGGTCGACCTTGTTGACCACCAGCAAGCGGGCGGGCCCCTTGGGCAGGAGCTCGATCACCTCGCGATCGCGTGCGACCGTGGCGGTGGCGTCTTTCGCCAGCTTCGGATCCAGGTCGGTCATCACCACGAGCACGTCCGCGCTCCGCGCGACCTCCAGAGCCGTGGCGTTCATCCGCCGGCCGAGCTCGCTCTTCGGCCGGTGCAGCCCGGGGGTGTCCACGAAGGCGATCTGCGCGTCGGGGCGATGGACCACGCCGAGCAGGGCTTCGCGCGTCGTCTGCGGTACGGGCGACACCACGGCCAGGCTCTCACCGAGCGCGGCGTTCAAGAACGTCGATTTGCCGACGTTGGTGCGGCCGATCAGAGCGACGGAGCCGAAGCGCATGAGCGGAGGCGTCTTCTCACGAGCGGATCCGAGACTGCAAGCGGCTCATTCGCCGGGACCGCGGATTCGTCTGTAAAAACCTGCGCCGGGCGGGCCGGCGGAGGTCGGCTCGGAAGCGGCGTTTTCTGCGAAAACTTCTGCTAAGGTCCCGCCCGCCCTTCACTTGCCATGAGCGCGACGGAGATTGACGAAGGAACGAGCAGCGAGCTGCCCGAGTCCGAGCCCGAGGCCCAGGACGCCGCCCGAGAGCCCGCGCCGCGCGTGGAGAGCACGGCCGCTGCGGGTCGCCGCGGCGCCATGTGGCTTCCGCTCGTGGCGTTCGCGCTGCTGTTGCTCAGCCTGTTCGGCCCCATCGCCAAGAGCGGCATCTGGGATCCGTTCGAGCTCAGAGTCGCCGAGCTGTCGCGCCGCATCGCGCTCACCTTGCTCGGCGCCTCCGGGCTCGCCATCGAGGGTTCGACGAACAGCGTGCCCACGCTCGGGGAGCTCGCGAGGGGGCAGCTGCCGTTCACGTCCATCGCGCTCGGCTTCAAGCTGTTCGGTCTGCACGAGTGGGCCGGCCGCCTGCCGCTGGCGATTTGGGGGACGCTCGGCGCGCTGTCGACCTACGCGCTGGTGGCCCGGTTGGCGGATCGCGTTGCGGGTGCGTTCGCGGTGCTCGCCCTCGCCACGATGCCGCTCTACTTCCTGCACTCGCGCACCATGCTCGGGGACATCGTCACGATGTCGTCCCTCGCCATGGCAGTGGCGGGGCTCGGCCTCGCCAGCTTCGATGCCGAAGCCTCGCGCCCGCGCCGAGTCGCCTGGCTCCTCGTCGGCCTCGTGGGTTTGGCGGCCGGGCTCGGCGCGCGAGGCGTCCTGCTCGGAGTTGTCCCGCCGGCGCTCGGCGTCGGTCTCGGCTGGGCCATCCTGCGCGCCCGGTCCGGAGCTCGCGCCGACCGCCTGAGCGATCTGGCCGGCGGGCTCGCGCTCGCGCTCGGGGTGGTCGCGCTGGTGATGGGCTTCAAGGTACTCGGCCGAGCCAGCGCCAATCCGGCGCAGTTCTCGCTCTTGCTCGGCGCTGCGGTGAAGCCGCCCAAGATGCTGCCGACCTACGACGCGGTCGTCCACTACCTGGGCCATGGGCTCTTCCCGTGGAGCGCGCTCGTGCCCTTCGCCGTCGGGCGCCTACTGACGCCTCCCCACGGTGTCGAGCCGAGCCGCGTCGCGCCGGAGACGGCGCTCCGAGTGGTGAGCGTCATCGTGGCCGCGGTCGCCTTCGGCGCGCACGGGCTCACCGCGCCCACCGTCGGGCAGCTGCCCTTCGCGGGGGTGTGCATGCTGGCGGTCATCGCAGCGCTCGCGCTCCGTGATTTCGACCGCGGAGCGCCGGGCTCCCGCGCGCTGGCGATGGGGGTCGCCGCCCTCGCCATCCTTCTCTACTACGACTTCAAGAACTTCCCGGAGAAGGGCCTGTCTGCGTTCGTGGTCGACGATCCGCGCTTTCCCGACAGCTTCAAGGAGTCGGCGCACCGCCTGCTGAAGATCTCCACGCTGGTGCTCTTGGCTGGCTTTGCAGGCTCGACCATGGAGAGCACGGACCGGTCCGCGCGGCGCTTCGACCGCGAGGAGTATTTGGCCTGGCCGCGAGCGCTCAAGACGCTCTGGGCCGGCAACCTCTGGTTCGGCTTCCTGGTCGCCGAGGCCGCGCTGGTCGGCTATGCGGTCTTGACCTGGCTGAGCAAGAGCTACTTCCACTGGAAGCAGTTCGACCAAGCGGGTCCCCTGGCGCGGCAGCTCGCGACCTGGGGCTACCTCGGGCTGCCGGTGCTGGTGCTGGTCCTGCCCGCGGCGGGCCTCTTGGGACGCGACGTCCTGCGCGAGCTGTTCGTGCGCTTGCCGCTGTCGCGCGCCACCGTCGCGGCCTTCGCGGTGGCGGCGTCGGGGGCCGTGCTGAGCTTCGGCTACTTCCCCAAGCTCGCGACGCAGATCTCCCCGAAGGAGGTCTTCGACGCCTACCGCCAGCACGCGAAGTCGGGCGAGGCGCTCGGCATCGTGGGTGTCGGTGCTGGCGCGGCGACCTACTACGCGGGTCGCAACGTGCCCACCTTCGAGAATGCCAACGCCGCGTTCAATTGGCTGACGGAAGCTGACGAACGCCGCTGGTTGGTGGTGCGCTCGGGTGATCTGCCCCAGCTGAACTCGCTTCACCGCGGGCTGCCGGGCGCTCCCGGCAACGTCCCGGTGCTCGACGCCCGCTCGAGCGAGATCCTGCTCTTGTCGAACCGGCTCGCGGCTGGCGAGAAGAACGAGAACCCATTCGCGGCCTGGGTCCTCGACCAGCCGCCGAACCCCGCGGTGCGTTTGGACGCGAACCTGGGCGGGCAGCTCGACGTGCTCGGCTGGGAGGTGACGGACCTCTCGGGTCGCCCGGTCGACGGCGTCGTGCCGCAGAAGCAGTACCAGTTCCGCACCTACTACAAGGTCGTCGCCAGCATCTCGGGCAACTGGGAGACCTTCATCCACATCGACGGGTTCCAGCGGCGCTTCAACGGCGATCACCAGACGCTCGAGAACAAGTATGCGTTCCACTTGTGGCGCGTGGGCGACCACATCGTGGACATCTACCCGTTCTCCCTGGAGCCGAACTTCACGCCGGGCGACTACGAGGTCTTCTTCGGGCTGTTCATCGGGAGCCGGCGGCTGGAGGTGAAGCGCGGCCGGCACAACGACAACCGGCTCGAAGCCGGACGCCTGCGCGTGAAGTGAGCGCACGCGCACCCGCACCCGGCGGGAGCAGGAGCCAGTGCAGGGGGTTGCGAGGCCGCAGGCCGAGCCCGGAACTACACCTCGGGTCTTGCCAAGATCAGATCACGATCGGCCACGGAGAGGTGCGTGAGAGCACCCGGCGAGGCCGGGCGCCGGTTGTTTCGACCGGCTGGAAGTGACGCGAGGCGCTCTGGTCATCAGCGGAAGCGAGAAACACTCGCGCCGGCTGTTTCGACCGCGCGGAAGTGACGCGAGGCGCTCTGGTCATCAGCGGAAGCGAGCAACACTCGCGCCGGCCGTTTCGACCGCACGGAAGTGACGCGAGGCGTTCCGGGTGTCAGCGGACGCGAGAAGTCAGTTCTTCACTGCCTCGCGCACGTACGCGATCGTCCGCACCAGATCCACGATGCGCTCGCGCTCGTCGGCCTTCAGGTCGACGAAGCTGATGCCCATGCCGGGGTTCAGGTTCTCCCCCAGCACGCGAAGCGGATTCACCCACTGCACCACGCCTGCGAGCACGAAGGACTCGGACGCGGTGGGCACGGCGAAGCGCAAGGTCAGGCGCGTTCCCACCTGCAGCGGCTGGTTCGTGCGGACGAAGATCCCGAGCTCGGAGATGTTGGTGATCGAAGCGTAGAGGAAGGTGTCGTCGGTCTCGCAGTCCACCGACCAGACCACGTCGAAGCGGTCCGCGCTGCGGCGCTCGCGCAGCCGACGCTCGGAGAAGTCCGGAGGATCGTCGTCGTGACCCACGTCCGGGCCTTAGCCCCGAATCGGGGGGAAGTCCAAGCGCGGGTCAGAACCCCTGGTCGGTGGTCGGCGCGGGCTTGGCCTTGGGCGCGGCCTTCGGGCTCTGCTTGCCGCCGGCGCCGGCGGCGGGCGCCTTGGTCTCTGCCGGCTTGGCCGGGGCCGCCTTGCGCGCCGCGACCGGCTCCTCGTCGAGGGCCGCCAGGGCCCGCTGCGCGCGGTCGTCGTAGCCCGCGATGCCGACCAGCTGCTTGTAGCTGCGCCGGGCGTTCTCCTGCTGCCCGAGCGCGCGATAGCAGTCGCCGGCCTGCCACAGCGCCTCGTTGCCGATGCCCGTGCCGCGGTGGCGGGAGTTGATCGCCTCGAAGCGCGGTGCAGCGGCGGAGCAGCCGGACTCGTTGCGGACCGACTGCGCCGCGAACAACTCGGCGGTCGCCGAGTTGCCGCCGCCGCGGCTGGCGACGCTGTCGAAGTTCTTCTGCGCGGCGGAGTAACGCCCTGCGCGGTAGTCCGCCATCGCCTGGTCGTAGTCGCCATCTCCGGACCCGGCGTCGTCCTCCACGGCGATGCTGCCGGTCGGCGTGCGAACGGATTCGTCCTTCGTCTGCTCGGCGGCCGCTGCTGGTGGCGGCGCGGCGAAGCCCAGGTCTTGCTCCTCCGCTCCGCCCGCCGCCTTCTCGCGCTTCGCCTCACGGTCGCCGGGGCCAGCGCGTCCCTCGCTCGCCGGCTCACCCGCACGCGCCTTGGCGGGCATCGGCACGACCGTCACGGTCTCGCTCTCGCTCTCCGGAACGCCTCGCTCGGTGACACGCAGGCTCTCCCGCGCGCCGGGCCTCGCGCGCAGGAACAACAGGCTCGAGCCGATCATCAGCAAGAGCAGCGCGGCCATGGCCAGCTGGGGTCGCATGGCGTAGCCGGCGAGGACCGAGATGCTGCGTCCCAGGCGCTGCCGGAGCGGCAGCGCGGCCCGGGCATTGCGCTCGGCGTCGAGGATGCGCTCTTCGAGCCCGGCGGGGGCCTCCACCAGCGGAAGTCCGCCGATCTGCCGCGTCGCGCGCAGGCCCGTCGCGATGCTGCGACAGCGGGAGCAGTGCTCCATGTGCCGTCGCCCCGCGGCGCTCGTGAGCTCGTCCAGCTCTTCGTAGAGCAGGTCGAGGACGATTCGGTCGAACTTCTCGCAGTCCATCTCTATCTCAGTGCTCGCGCGTACTCTTCGAACTCGCTCAGTGCTTCCTGCAGTCGGTCGAGCGCGTAGCGCATTCGACTCTTCACGGTGTTCTCTCCGACTCCGGTGATCTCCGCTATCTCCTTGAATGGCAGGTTGGCGACCTCGCGCAACAGGAAGACCTCGCGCTGCTCTTCGGGCAGCTTTTCGACGGCCTCCACGATGCGTCCGGCGACCTCCCCCGCGACCGCGGTACGCTCCACGCTCGCCCGGGGGTGGACGTCCGCTACGTTGTCCAGCATGGGGCGGGAGTCCTCCCCGTTCTGCGTCACCGGCTGGTCCAAGGAAGGGTGCCGCCGGTGGGTCTGTTTGCGCAGATGGTCGACGCAGAGGTTCCTGGCGATGGTGTAGAGCCAGGTCGAGAAGCGGGCCTCGTGCTTGAACTCGCTGGCGTTCTGCACCACCCGCAGGAACACGTCCTGGGTCACGTCTTCCGCGGTGTTGCTCTGGCGTACCTGGCGCAGCACGAAGTTGAAGATCGGCGTCTTGTGACGCTTCACGAGCTCCGCGAACGCCTCACGGTCGCCGCGTTGGTAGCGCACCATGAGCATTTCGTCCGTCGCATCGCCCCGTGCGGTCGCCATCCGTCACCCCGACCCGGGCAGGTGATGGACGTCGGCCCACGTTGTTGGTTTGGTTCCGAAGAGCTCCCGGGAAGGTTGACCCGGGACCCTCAACTCTGTCGGACGCACCAGCACGGGATTCGATCTGCGGCCGTTTCGAACGCTACTCCCCGGTGACGCGGCCCCGCAAGGACCGCTCCCGGTGGCGCGGCTCGACCAGGTCCGGCCTATG
Organism: Polyangiaceae bacterium; assembly: GCA_015075635.1. Taxonomy (NCBI): domain Bacteria; kingdom Pseudomonadati; phylum Myxococcota; order Polyangiales; family Polyangiaceae; species Polyangiaceae bacterium. The sequence continues at coordinate 3,367,687 of JABTUA010000001.1, read as the reverse complement.
GGCCAGGGTCCGCTCCGAGCTCGCGGGGGCGCCGGCCCCCAGACCCAGAGTTCCTCCCCTGTTGCAGCCTCGGCAAATCCCGAACATAAGAGGGCGTTACCGCCGAGCCAGGATGGTGCCCGACGGGTTTCTGCGCCCCCCTCGAAGGTTGGGGGAGGTTCGGTGATCCGAAACAGCCTCATCCGTCGTCTCAACACTCGAGAGAGGGACAACGATGCGACTCTGGATGGCATTCGCTTTGCCGATGATCGCGGCGCTTACTTTCGCCCCCGTGGCAGGCGCGCAAGGCGCCGACCCTCCGAAGACCGAGGCCAAGCCTGCCGACGCCAAGAAGACGGAGGCGGCCAAGCCCGCCGACGCGAAGAAGACGGAGGCGGCCAAGCCCGCCGACGCCGCCAAGAAGGAAGGCGAGGCGGCCAAGCCCGCGGACGCCGCCAAGAAGGAAGGCGAGGCGACCAAGCCCGCCGAAGGCGAGAAGAAAGCTGAGGCCGCGGCCGAGACGAAGCCCGACGACAAGCCCACGACGCCGAAGGCCACCAGTGCTTCGGGCCAGATGGATGGCGCTACGTACCAGGTGCGCCTGCGGGAGCTCGAGCAGCGCGTGGACGAGCTGAAAGAGCAGATCCGCAGGAGCCACACGCGGCTCTCCCTGCTCAGCGAGACCATCCTGTCCGGGGGCGTCGGCGGGGCGCGGGCGGAGGTCAAGTTCACCAACGACATGAGCAGCGTGTTCCGGCTGAACCGTGCGCTCTTCGTGCTCGATGGCGCGGTGCAGTACAACAAGCAGGACGACACCGGCGCGCTGGCTGCGCAGAAGGAAATCCCGATCTTCAGCGGCTCGGTGCCGCCGGGAGACCACACGCTCCAGGTGCTGCTGCAGTTCCAGGGCTACGGCTATGGGGTGTTCTCCTACCTGCGCGGCTACCGCTTCGAGGTGAAGTCGAGCCACTCGTTCACGGTCACCGAGGGCAAGACCATGGAGCTCGAGGCCGTCGCCTACGAGAAGGGCGGAGTCACCACCCCGGTCGAGCAGCGTCCGGCGGTTCGCTTCGTCGAGAAGCTCCGCGCCGGTGGAGCCTCCGCGGCGCCGTCGAGCGGCGGCGGTAATCAGAAGTCCGGGCTCTCCGGCTCGTTCTCGTTCGGCTCTGGAGGAAAGTGATGCCCATGCGATGCGGGGCCTCGTCGCCGCGTGGCGGCTGGCTCTCCCTGCTCGGCGCTCCGTCGCCGCGTTGGATTGCGCTCGGTGCGGCGCTCGCCGCGCTCGCGTTCGTCGAGCCCGCGCATGCGGTCTCGGCGGCCGAGGCGCGGACGCGTGCGGAGTCCGCCATCGCGGCGGTCGAGGGCGGGGTCGGCAACGTGCAGAAGGCCGCTGCCCGCGCCAGCCGGCAGAAGATGACGCCGGCTCAGCGCATCGCCGCCGGCGACATCCTCTTCCGCAACAAGGACTACGACCGAGCCATCGAGGTCTTCTCGCAGGTCGTGGAGCTCGGGCGCCAGGGCCGCGCCGACACCGCATCGCAGGCCGACGCGCTGTTCTTCCTGGGCGAGAGCTACATCCAGACCAAGCAGTACTTGTCCGCGCGGCGCGCCTATCGGGAGATCCTCGAGAAGTCCTCGGCCAGCCCCTACGATAGCTACGCGGGGCGCGCCGTCAGCCGGCTCGTGGACGTGGCGCTGCGCACGCAGAGCTACGACACCCTCGACGAGGTCATGGCCAAGCTGTCCTCGCTGCCCACGACCGACGCGACCGGTTCGCTGCCATACGCGCGGGGCAAGGCGTTCTTCGCCAAGAAGGACTACGACGCAGCCAAGGCTTCGCTCGGCAACGTCTCGGCCACTGGGGGCTACGGACTGCAGGCGCAGTACCTGCTCGGGGTGATCCTGGTGAAGCAAGCGACGCCGGTCGTCGACGAGGCCGCTGCCAAGGCCGACCAAGAGACCGCGAGCATCGTGGCCAAGACCGCCGTCGAGTCGATCCCCACCGCGCGCTACGCCGCGGCGATCGAGCAGTTCCGCCGCGTCACGCGCATGAAGGCGGAGACCGAGTCGCAGCGTCACGTGATCGACCTGGCCTGGATGGCCATCGGACGCTTGTTCTACGAGACCGACAACTTCCTCGACGCCGCCGACGCCTACAGCCACGTCGATCGCAAGAGCCCGGAGTTCTCCGGCATGCTCTACGAGCTCGCTTGGGTGTACGTCCGACTCGGCGACTACCAGCGCGCCCAGCGCTCGCTGGAGGTGCTCTCCATCACCGATCCGGAGAACCTGCGCTTCGCCGACGGCTCGCTCCTGCGCGCCGACCTGATGCTCAGGTCCGGTCAGTTCGAGAAGGCGCTCACGCTGTACAAGAGCGTGCGCAGCCGCTTCGACCCGATCCGCGAGCAGGTGAGCACGTTCTTGAACGACACCCAGGACCCGGCCGTCTACTACGACAAGCTGGTCGGCGAGCAGCTCGAGTCCGAGAAGGGCGCGCTCTCACCCATCGTGATTCAGTGGGCGCGCGAAGAAGCCGAGAACGACCGCGCATTCTCCGTGATCGACGACGTCACGGCCTCACGCGACTTGATCAAGAAGAGCAAGCGTCTGGTGGTGAAGCTGAACGCCGTGCTCGGCTCCGGCACGCGAATGCGCGCCTTCCCGGAGCTGATGGCCGCGATGGAGCAGACGCTCTCGCTGCTCAACAAGTCCGGTCAGGCCCGGCGCACGCTGGCCCAGGGCATGGACGACGAGGCGGGCAACGCCAGCGGGGAGCTCCAGACGGTCCGCACCGAGCGCCGCGCGCTGATGAAGCGCATGGAGTACTTGCCGGTCACGCCGGGGGACTTCTCGCAGCGCGAGTCCGCGGGCGAGAAACAGTGGAACAAGGTGAGCCAGCGCTTGCAGCAACTCGAGCTCGAGTCCGACAAGCTCGGCGCCATCGTCAACGGGCTCAAGCGGGTGCTCAAGGACGCGGACAAGTTCGGCGTCAACGCCGACGCCACCAGCCGCCAGCGCTTCCAGGCCGAGATCGCCGCCAACGAGAAGGATCTCGCGGCCTACAAGAAGCGCATCGCCGAGTACCGAGAGATGGTGGACATGGGGCGCGCCCAAGTCGGCTTCGGCGACCAGCGCTACGTCGAGGACGACCAGGTCCGGCGCCGCTTTCGTGAGGTCTTCAACCGGGAGGTCCAGCTCGTCGCCTCCGGCGGCGACCCCGGGGCCGCGGACTACGCCCGGCAGATCCAGCCGATCTTGCGCCGCGCCGACACCGTCGAGGACTCGCTCGATCAGACCAAGGGGCGGCTCGAGCGCGAGGCCGACGCCCAAGCCCAGAACCTGCGCGCCGAGGTCGAGAAGGAAGCCCAGAACCTCGCGAAGTACGCCAGCGATCTCGACGATTTGGATCAGCAGGCTCGGCTCCTGGTCGGCGAGCTGGCGATGAAGAACTTCGGGCTGGTTCGGGACCGGCTGAAGAGCATCGTGCTTCGAGCGGACGTCGGCATCGTCCAACAGGCCTGGGAAGTGCGTGAAGAACAGCTGATGCGTGTGCGAAACCTGCAGCGCGAGCGAGCGCGGGAAGAGCAGAACCTCAACGACGAGCTCCGCGAGGTGCTCGACGACGCCGGAGGTGACCTGTGATGCGTCGTGCTCCGCGTAACTGGGTACTGGCCGGGGCGGTGCTGGCGTCGCTGGTCGCTCCGTCGGTCGCGGTCTCGCAGCCGGCCGCCGCCCCGCCGGCCGCCGCCCCGCCGGCCGCCGCCCCGCCGGCCGCGGGAGGTGCGCCCGCCGCGGCCGGCGCGCTGCCGCCGGCCTCCGCGACGCCTGCCACGCCGGCCGCGCCCGCGGCGGCAGCCCCCGAGATCAAGATGAAGAAGGGCGCGCCGCCGCCGCCCCCTCCGAGCGCCGCGCAGCTCAAGGCCTACGAGATCCTCCAGCAGGAAGCCAAGGACTACGAGAAGGGCGCCAAGGAGTTCCGCGACACGCTCACCATGATCGTGCGCCACCACTACGAGGAGCGCCGGCGCCGCATTCTCAACACGCTCGATCGCGAGATCGGCATCGAGAAGAAGGGCCTGAAGGAGGCCCGCGAGGAGGCCATCAAGCGTCTGGAGGCGTTCATCGCCCTCTACAGCGGCGACAACGCGCACCCGTCCGCGACTCCCGACGGCATGTTCCGGCTCGCGGCGCTCTACGAAGAGCGCGCCCGAGAGCAGCAAGAGGGCGATCTCGCCGCGGGCCTCGAGCCGGCCATCGCGCTCTACCGGCGCATCATCGACGAGTACCCGCAGTACGAGGAGATGGCGGCGGTCCACTACTTCCTCGGCCACGCCTACACCGACTCGGCCAAGATCGAAGAAGGCCAGCAGGCCTGGCGGGCGCTGGTCTGCGCCAATCGCTACCAGGTCAAGGCGGACAAGAAGGACGCGAGCAAGATCGAGCTCCAGCCCCTGGAGCAGGATCACGAAGAGAAGTTCTGGAACGACTGGAACAACAAGCATCCGGTCCCGCTCGACGGCGGCGCGCTCGGCAAGGGTGCGCCCAAGAAGGCGGCCCCGAAGCCGCCCGCCAAGAAGGGCGCGGCGCCCGTCGGTACGGCCGACGAAGAGCTCGCCTATCGCGATCCGTATCCGCTGGACTGCAAGCCGCTGCCCCAGCAGCTCCGGCCCGGTGAAGACCCGCGCTACATGGCGGAAATCTGGTGGCAGATCGGCAACAACCACTTCGACCAGATCGATCCCAAGGGCGGCCCCTACAACTTGAACCGAGCCGTGAGTGCCTACCAGCACTCGATGCAGTTCAAGAAGCCGCCCGTGTACGGCGTGTCGATGTACAAGCTGGCTTGGACCTACTTCAAGCAGCAGCGCTACCGCACCGCGGTCGACGAGTTCGTGAAGCTCCTGCACCACGCGGACGAGCTCGAGGCGAAGACCGGTGACCCGGGCGCGGACTTCCGCCAGGAGGCCTTCACCTACATCGCCGGCTCCCTGACCTACGTGGACTTCGACGGCCCGCCCGGCGATCACCCCTACATCCCGCGCAACGACGTGCTCGACACCGAGCCGAACCCGCTGGTCGCCGAAGAGAAGATGGCGATCGGCATCGCCCGCGTGCAGGACCCGGCGCTGATCCCCCAGGACAAGAAGTGGTCCGTCGAGATCTACAAGGCGCTGGCCCAGGAATACATCGAGATCACCCAGAACCGGAACGCCATCGCGACGCTGGAGCTGACGCTCAAGAAGTTCCCGATGGATCGCGACGCCCCGGTCATGCAGAACCGCGTCGCGGATCTCTACGACCAGCTCACGCGGCTCGCTCCGGACGGATCCCCCGCCAAGGCGGAGTACGCCTCGAAGGCCCTGGAGGCACGCACGAAGCTCGCGGCCTACGTCGGCGCCACGCCCTGGACGGACGCCAACCGCGACGATCCCGAGGCGCTCGCCCAAGCCGAGCAGCTCGTCAAGGGAGGCCTGCGTCGCGCCGCCGCCGACCACACCAACGCGGCGCGCATCTACTACAACCGCGCGCTCGAGCTCAGTAACCCCGCCGAGCAGAAGGCGCAGATCGAGAAGGCCATCGACGAGTACCGCATGGCCGAGACCGGCTGGGCCGGCTACCTGAACCAGGATCCGAACGCGCTCGACGCCTACGAGAGCAAGTTCTGGCTGGCCGACGCGCGCTACTGGGTGGTCGTGTTGCAGGTGGCGATCAACCGCACGCCGAAGACCGAAGAGGTCGTGCGCGCGCGCGAGGCCGCCGTGGCCGTGCGCGACTCGAACGAAGACGACAAGTACCTGCAACCCGCCGGCTACTACGTCGTCACCATCGCGGAGAAGATCCTCGAGGACGAGTACAAGAAACACGAGGAGAGCAAGGGCGCGCAGGGCCTCCAGAAGCGCGAAGAGGTCCGCTTCAACGGTGAGGATCCCGCCACCCGCACCGTGATCAAGGACCCGATCCCGGCGCAGGTGCTCGAGGCCGTGAAGGCGCGCGACGAATACAACGCGCGTATCCCGGTGGATCGGGACCCCAAGGGCAACGGCCTTCTCTACGCCTTCCAGAACGCGGAGTACTTCTTCGTCTACGGCGACTTCGCCGGCGCGAAGCCCCGCTATCAGGCGCTCGTCGATCAGCATTGCGGCAAGAACGAGTGGGGCTACAAGGCATCGGACAAGCTGATGAGCATGGCGCTCTTCGAGCGCGACAATGCGACCATCAAGAAGCTCGCGCAGGGCAAGAGCTGCGCCTACAGCGAGGAGAGCAAGAAGGACGAGGAGAACAAGCGCAAGCCGATCGGGGAGGGCCTCGCCTATCAGGAGGCCTCGGAGCTGTTCAAGAAGGCCGAAGGCATGCCGGACGGTCCGGAGCGCCAGAAGACCTGGCGCGCAGCGGCCGTCGCATACAAGACCGCCCTCGACTTGGCTCCAGCTCGCGACGAGGCGCCTGAGGCGGCCATGAACGGCGCCTTCGCCTGGAAGAAGGTGGGCGAATACGACAAGGCCATCGAGATGTACGAGCTGTTCATCTCGAAGTACGGCAGTGAGACCCTTCTTCAGAAGCTGAAGAACGGCGACACCAAGGCGAAACCGCCGGTGATGGCCGACCCCAAGAAGTACGAGGAGCGGGTCAAGTACCTGAAGACGGCCTACGACGCGCTGGCCGGGTCGTACGTGCTCTTCTTCGACTACCCGAAGGCAGCTCAGACGTTCGACAAGATCAGCAGCATCGATCACTTCGAGCCCACCGGACGCCGCGAAGCGGCGCGCCAGTCGCTCTCGCTCTTCTCGAGCTTGGGCGACCAGACCGGGATGCAGAAGTCACGCGACCGCTTCAAGACACTGGGTGCCTCGCCCAAGGAGATCGCGGAGGCCGATTACATCATTGCCTCCAGCGACCTGAAGAAGTGGGACGAGTTCAGCCCCGACACCGGCGCCAACGCGACGGCGCGGAAGAACGCGCAGAGCTCGATGACGAGCTACTACGAGGCCAACAAGAAGAAGTCCGAGGCGGCGCAATACGTGGTCCACGCGGCCTACCACGTGGCCAAGACCAAGGCGGCGTCCGACGCCGGCGACACCAACAAGTGGTGGAAGAACACCATGGACGCCTGGGAGGCGTACAAGAAGGTGGCGCCGATGAAGGACGGCAAGAACAGCGCCCTCGGCTCGCCGGAAGCCACGATGGCCGCCCAGGGCGAGTACACGATGCTCGACCAGGAGATCACCAAGAAGTTCGACTACGAGTCGGGCCACCACCGCTTCAAGGGCACGCCGGTGCAGGTCATCGAGGCCTATCGCAAGGACGCCACGGTCGCCAAGCAGTGGTACGACAAGCTCCAAGTCATCATCGACAAGTACGTGTCGCCCGAGTACTCGACGGTGGCCATCGCGCGCCAGGGCACGCTCTACGACTCGCTGCGCACCGGCCTCTACAACGTGCGCCCGCCCGAGCTTCAGATGTTCGACAAGAAGCAAGAGGCGATGCTCAAGAAGGCCGAGGAGAGCGACAACCCCGACCTGCAAGAGAAGGTCGACGCCATCCGCGTGAAGGTGCAGCAGGCCTGGCGCGACGCCCGGGACAAGGAGATCAACGGCGCCGACGAGATCATGGTGGACCGCTACGGCAACGCCATCATGCTCTCGCGTCGCTACAACGTGTCGCACCCCGGCGTGATCCACGCCATCCGTCGCCTGGCGTTCTTCACCGACGTGATCGGCGAGGCGAAGATGAAGCAGTTCACGTCGAAGGTGAAGGACCTCAACTACACCGAGGGCATGTTCCTCAAGATGCGACCCGGCCAGGTCACGCGGCCGGAGCCCGAAGGGATGCCCCGGCCCTTGCCGGTGCTCCCGCAGTGAGGCGAAGATGATGAAGCTTCGAATCGGTTCGGCCCTGGTGATCGCCTTCGCGCTCGCGACGGTGGCTTGCGGCGGAAAGGACAAGCCCGGCGCGAAGTACCCGGGCGCCGGCAAGATCGATCAGTCGACCCACGGCGGGCCGGGCGCGGTCTACACGCCGGGGGGACAGCAGTTCGCCGTCACGGACGCGCCGTCGAGCGGCGAGGCAGCGACCAATCGGCCCAAGATGAACGCCTCCGCGGCGCAGGCCTACAACGCGGGCATGGACGCCTTCAAGGCCGGCGACCTGCAGTCGGCGCGGGAGCAGTTCACCAAGGCCACGGAGGCGGACTCCAACGCCTACCAGGCGTTCTACTCGCTCGGCGTCGTCAAGGAGCGGCTCGGGGAGTCGAGCGGCGCGGCCTCGGCGTACAAGAGCGCGGTCTCCGTGGTCGCCGACTACGAGCCCGCCATCTACTCGCTCGGCGTGCTGCTCGCGCGCGACGGCAAGGCCAGCGAGGCCGAGAGCTTCCTGAACGGCAAGGCTGCGAAGATGCCGAAGAGCGCCGCGGTGACGGCGGCGCTCGCGGAAGTGAAGTCCATCCAGGGCGACTCGACCGAAGCGCAGCAGCTCGCGAAGGAGGCCTTGAAGAAGAACCCGGACTATCGCCCGGTGATGGTCACCATCGCCCGCGATCACTACCGGAAGCGACGGCTGGATCTCGCGCTCTACACCCTCAAGGCCATCCTCGACGGCCACGGCGACGAGAACCCCGCGCGCGACAAGAACAACGCAGAGGCGCGCTTGCTGCGCGGGTTGATCTACCAGGAGCAGAACAACAAGGCCGGCGCGCTCGACGATTTCAAGCGTGCCGTGGAGACCAGACCAGACCTGGTCGAGGCCCGCGTGCAGCTCGCGAGCTACGTGCTCGAGGCCGGCAACGCCTTCGAGGCTGCGAACCTGCTGGAAGGCGCGCTCAAGTACGACAAGAATCACGTGCTCGCGCGCCTGAACCTCGGAGACGCCTACCGGCTGCTCGGCAAGGCCGACCAGGCCAAGAAGGAGCTCGAGTGGGTCGCGAGCAAGGACAGCTCGCTGGCCCAGGTGCACTATAACCTCGGCCTGCTCTACCTCTTCAGCGACAACATCGCCGGCATCCAGCCCAAGGCCGCGGTGGACAAGGCCATCAGCGAGCTCGAGCTCTACAAGAAGATGAAGCCGAAGGGGAAGGCGGGGGAGCGCGACGACACCGACGAGCTCCTCACCCGCGCCAAGACCAAGAAGGCGTTGCTCGAGGAAGCCGAGAAGTCGAAGAGCAAGCCAGCTCCCGCGGCCAAGCCTGCCGCGGGGACCGGCGGCGGCACCGGAGGCACCTCCACCGGCAAGCTTCCTGCCACCGACGCCAAGAAGCCCGCCGAAGGAGCCAAGAAATGAAGAGGTCGATCCAGCTTGGAGTCGTGGCGCTCGTTCTCGGCGTCCCTTCGCTCGCGCTCGCTCAAGGCAAGAGCCGAGTGGTCACCATCAGCGAGGTGACCATCGTCGGCCGCGTGCAGAAGCCCATTGCCGCCGTGGACGTGAGCCGCATCCAGCCCAAGCTCACGCTGGCGGAGCTCCGGCAGCCGTTCTTGCACCGGATCGAGAAGGCGATTTATCAGGATCCGTTTTGAGTTTCGCGCCTCGCTACCTGACGCGCCGCGCGGCTCGTCCCCCACGGTGACGTAGCGTCCGCTGGCCCACCCCTCCGGCCCTCCGGGTATCGCGAAGCGCGTTCGCCAGTATTTCCCGAGGCTGGAGAGGATCTCACCCGCGACGGCCTGGCCCCGGTGACCTCACCTTCTTTTCTCTTCCGCTCCTCGCTGAAACCTGGAGGATCGCCGGGCGTGATCGCCATCCTGCTCGCTCTGCTCGTCTCCGCTGCCTGCATCCGGGTCAGCGCCAAGCGGCTCGCGCTGGTGACTCGCATCGAGCGCGACGCGGTCGCGAGCGACGGGCTCGAGCGGGCGAGTCGGGAGCGTTTGCTCGCCAAGTTGCCGCCGGACGGCCAGCTCGCCCGCGTGGCGCGGGAGGCGCTCGAAGCGCCCGGACGCGCGGCCGCGGTGGCCAGCCTGAACGAAGCGCTGGGGGACGTGGCGCGCGAGCTCGAGGTGAGCCGGGAGATCCCCAAGAGCGCGACCCGGGTCGCGCTGGCCGCCGGGGCGCTCGTTGGCTTGGTCGAGCTGGGGCGGCGGCTTCCGGAGGAAGGCCCCATGGCCCTGGTGAGCGCCGGCCCGCCCTTCGCGGTCGGCCTGGTCGGGGCCGTGGCTTGCATCCTGCTCGGCAGATCCGCCGACGAGCGCGGGCGGCGGGCCCGAAACGGCTGGGACCGGCTCGGGCGCATCCTCGAGCGCTTGCTCGGGGAGTCGGACAATGTGGGCGGGGGTGCGGTGCAGCGCCGAGTGGACCCCGAGACGACCCCCGACTAGTCTTTCGTGGACCCGGCGGGAACTTAGGTCTCCGCCGGGCTGTCGAACGCTGCGGCGTGGGGTCTTCCCAGTCGCCGCACCGCGGAGAGCGCAGTCGATGACCCAGCAGCAGCCGTATCAACAGCCAGGCAGTCAACGACCGGGGCAGATGACGGCGGTGATGCGCGCCGTCGCGCTCAGCGGCCCGAAAGTCTTGCGCATCGGCGTCGTACAGGGTGGCCGGATCATCGAGGAGCGCATCGTCAAGCAGCGCACCCACGTGACCGTGGGTCCGAGCGAGAAGGCGATGTTCGTCATCGCCACCCAGAACCTGCCCCCGACCTTTCGCCTCTTCGAGCTGGTCGGCAACGACTACTCGCTGAACTTTCTGGACGGGATGAACGGTCGCATCGCGCTGCCGACCGGCATCTCCGATCTCTCGATGCTCAAGGGCCAAGCGCGCCGCACGCCGCAGGGCGCCTATCAGATCCGCCTGACCGAGGACTCGCGCGGCAAGGTCGTCGTCGGCAACACGACGATTCTGTTCCAGTTCGTCGCGCCTCCTCCGGTGCAGCCGAAGCCGCAGCTCCCGGTGAGCGTGACCCAGGGTGCAACCAGCATCGACTGGGGGACGACGATGATCGCGGCGTTCTCCTTCTTGCTCCACTTCCTGGCCATCGGCGCCGTGTACTCCGACTGGCTCGATCCGGTGTTCGACGAAGAAGTCAGCGTGGCCGGGCTGGTCGACTCGATGAAGTCGCTGCCGCCCCCGCCTCCGGTGGAGACCAAGGAAGAGGTCGATCCGAACGCGGAGAAGTCCGAAAAGGCGGAGAAGGCCGCGCCGAAGTCCGCGGGCGGGGCAAAAGGCGGCGGGGCGCCCGGCAAGGGGGGCCCGATGAGCGCGGCGCAGCAAGCCGCGCTGAGCAAGGAGCTCGACAACCTCGAGATGGCGACGATCGGCGCGCTCTCGAGCCAGGGGCCGGCGACGGCGGGCGTGCTCCGCGGTGGTGAAGTCCCCACCGGGGCTCTCGACGCGGCTGCGGCCAGCGGCGCCGGCGTCTCGGCCGGCGGCATCGGCGGGCTGAACCTCGGCAGCGGCGGCGGCACCATCCGTCCCGGCATGGGTGGGTCGGGTCTGGCGGGCATGGGGACCACCGGCAAGACCGGCGGCACGACCGGCACCGGTGAAGTGAAGAAGGTCGAAGGGCCGAAGGGCAGCGCCAACGTCGGCGGCGCCAACGTCAGCGGCGGCAACGTGAGCAACGCGGCGCGTGTGGTCGCCGGCATGCGTGCTGGCTTCCGCGCCTGCTACAACCGCGGCCTGGCCGAGAACCCGGATGCCCAGGGCAGCATTCGACTCAGCATCAAGGTCGGCCCTGGAGGTGAGGTCCAGGGTGTGACCGCCTCGGCCAGTGGTAATCTGCCGGGTTCGGTCACCAGCTGCGTCCAGTCCCGCGCCCAGGCGGCCCAGTTCGATCCGCCCGAGGGCGGCAGCGCCGTGATCGTGGTCCCGGTCAGCTTCGTGAAGCAGTGAGGCGCGGCCCGACCGCGAGCTGGGCTCCGCCAGGGCTCCCTGGGGCGGAACCCGGCCCCCGAGCCTTGTGGGTGAATACCCCATCGGGCCAGCGCATCGAACCGCCTGGACGACCCTGTGTCGGGTCACGAAACTGGCGGAAAATATGAAACTTATCCCCAAGCCCAGGCTCGTTGACAGGGTGGGGCCCGATTTCTATACTGGCGCGACTTTGAAGGGTAGAGGGAGGTTCGCCTCGATGCTTTCCAAACGGCTTTGGGGGATGGCGGTCGCCACCGCGATCTCGTTCGCGTTCGGCGTCGCCGTCGCGCAGGAAGGCGCGCCCGCACCGCCTCCGGACGTGACGACGCAGCGCGACGTGAAGCTGTCTCCGACGCAGATGCGCGACGAGGCGGAGACCTACCTGCCGGAGATGGAGCGCGGGGCGAGCACCGTGCGCCGTCAGCTCAGCGAAGCGCGCGAGAAGCGTGACGTCGTGAAGGTGCTCTGCCTGAACGACAAGCTGAACCAGATCGACGTGGCCACGCGCTCGGCGCGTGACCGCATGCCCAACCTGCGCGGCGCAGCGGAGAAGAACGACTCTGATCGCTCCCGCCACGAGTTCACCGTCATCCAAGTCCTCCGCGATCGCGTCCGCAGCCTCGTCGCCGAAGCCAATCAGTGCATTGGCGAGGAGACGGGCTTCATCGGCGACACGCAGGTGACAGTCGAGATCGACCCGACCATCCCCGACGACCCTTCCGCGTACCCCACCGACCCCATCCTCTCCCAGCCCCCGGTCATCGCCAGCCCCACTCAGTAGCGCACTCGCAACGGGCCGCTGAATCGACTATCACCTCCTCCCGACCCTCCCGGACGCTGACCCGACATGCGACTTCGTGCCTTTCTGGCGACCACCCTGCTGGTCGCGACCGCAAGCCTCTCCGCCGCTGCGCAGTCGCAGCCGTGGATCAAGGATCGGCGATATGCGGAGGGCATCGGCTACCGCACCGGCAACCTGGAGTTGCACCCCGGCATCGGCGCGGAGCTCGGCTACGACTCGAACTACTTCCTCTTGGCTGACGACGAGGGCGACAAGATCAGCGTGATCCGCCTGCGCGTGACGCCGTCTTTGTCTCTGTCCACCCTCGGCCCGCAGCGTCGCGAGGGCGGCGGCGATCCGCCGAAGCTCAACTTCCGCGCCGGCACCTTCCTCTCCTACAACAAGCTCTTCGCCACCGACTCGAAGGACGACACCGCCGTTGGTGACAACGACCACGCAGTCAACGCCGGCGTGAACTTCACGCTCGACGTGTTGCCGCAGAAGCCCTGGGGCTTCGACCTGTACGGCGACTTCGTGCGCAGCGCGGAGCCGTCGAACTCGATCCAGGACAGCTTGGCGTTCGACCGGGACAGCGTGCGCCTCGGCGCGGGCATCAACTGGCGGCCGGGCGGGGGCCTGTTCGAGTGGCGCCTGGGCTACGAGGTCAACTACAACTTCTTCGAGCGCGACGCCTACTCGAACCTGAACAACTACCAGCACTACCTGATGACCCGGGGGCGCTGGCGCTTCCTGCCGCGCACCGCGCTGATTTACGACGGCAAGATCGGCTTCGTCCGCTACACGGACGCGACGAATCTGCAGCACGACGCGCAGACCGTGAACAGCAAGGTCGGCGTCAACGGCCTGATCACGCACCACTTCGCCATGCTGGCCATGGCGGGCTGGGCCGCCAGCTTCTACGAGTCGCGGGGCGGCGTGCCGGTGCACAACTACGACGGCCCGGTGGGCCAGGCCGAGCTCAAGTGGTTCCTCTTGCCCCAGCCGTCGCTGGCGCCGGACCAGGCCACAGTGGGCCTCTCGACCATCGCTGCGGGCTACGTCCGCGACTACACGAACAGCTACCTGGGCGACTTCTACCGCCGCGATCGCGGCTACGCGAACTTCTCCTACTTCGTGGCTGGAGCGTTCCTGATCAACCTCGAGGGTGGCTATTCCTACCTGACCCACTCGCCGACCTACTTCGGGGACGGCACCCAGCGCAAGGGCAGCTTCGGCCAGTCCCGGGCGGACGTGACCCTGTTCGCCGAGTACCGCCCCAGCGACACCATCGGCATCAACACGACGCTGCGGTACGACGCATCCTTGGGCAACACCCGAGTGCCGCTGGACCAGACGGCGCAGGACAATCTTCAGTACAACCGCTACGAGGCGTGGCTCGGCGTTCGCTGGTTCATGTGAGCGCGGGTCGCGAACGAATCGGGTCCCGGGCTCATCCAATCACCGCGACTCGCCCGGTCGCGTGACCTCCATGCTCTCGTTTCTTCCAGCCAGGCTCCGCGCCCTCGCCGCCACGCTCCTGCTCGTGGTGTTCGGCGTGCAGGCTGCGTCGCTCGCCGCCTGTACGGGCGGTCAAGACAACTCGAACGTGAAGCTCCCGGCGCCCATCGAGAGCACCACGCTGGGCCCCGGCGACGTGTTCACCCTCCAGGTGGTGGGAGAGAAAGAGCTGCCCTCGGAGTACCAGATCGCGTCCGACGGCACCGTGGACCTGCCCTACATCCACAGCCTGAAGGTTTCCGGGCTCGAGCCGCAGGAGGTCGCTCGCCTGGTGCGCAAGCGGCTGATCGAGGAGAAGATCCTGAACGACCCGAGCGTGGTGGTCTCCGTCAAGGAGTACAACAGCAAGCGCATCACGGTGCTCGGGCAGGTGGCCAAGCCCGGGAGCTTCCCGCTCACGCCCGGGCTGACGTTGATCCAAGCGATCTCGCTGGCCGGCGGGCTCACCGCCATCGCGAACCACGACCGGCTGAACCTGACCCGTCAGACCAAGAGCGGGCGCACCACGGTGGTCATCAGCGTCGACGCCATCACCGACGGGCGCTCGCCGGATTTGCCGCTTCAGGCGGGGGACTCGATCTACGTGCACGAGCGCGTGTTCTGACGGGCGGCGGAGCGCGGGAGCGAGCACGAGCAGGTTGAAGAAGAAGACCGGGGACGGGGACGGGGACGGGGACGGGGACGGGGACGGGCACCAGAACCAGAACCAGAGCCGGAACCGGAACCAGAGCCAAAGCCAGAGCCAGAGCCAGAGCCAGAGCCAGAGCCAGAAGAAGGCTCGTCCATGCGAAGCCTCGGCCGCAGGCCGAGCCGCGAGGACCCCTTGGGTCTTGGCAAGGTCAGATCACGATCCGCCGGAGTGAGGAGAGTGAAAAGACCCGGCGAGTCCGGGCGCCGCCTGTTTGTCTGGTGGGAAGGGTCGCGAGGCGCGTGGGGAGTCCGCGGAGCGAGATCGAATCCGAGGGTCGCGAGGCGCGTGGGGAGTCCGCGGAGCGAGATCGAATCCGAGGGTCGCGAGGCGCGTGGGGAGTCCGCGGAGCGAGATCAAAATCCGGAGCGAGATCAAATCCCGGGACTGTACCGCACGCCGAAGAACAACCTGAACCTCGGCGTGGTCACGCCGGTGAAGTGTTCGGTGGTCGCGCCGCCGTCGGTCGCCCGGGTCTCGCTGGAGAGCGGGAGTCCGGTGCCGCCGCCGAGGGAGAGGGCGAGCGCGGGATCGGAGGTCGGGACGGAGCGCAGGCTGGCGAGCCACTCGGCGGGGACCAGGACGCCGTCGCGGACGCGCGAGGAGGCGGTCTGCCTGCCGGGCTGAGAGACCAGCGAGGGCAGTATGAAGGCCTCGAGCTCGAGGGACAGGCGCTCGTCCCAGAGATCGGCGCCGAAGCCCACGGAGGTGGCGAGCGCCGAGCCGACGCGGGCGGTGGCGAAGGTCACCGCCCGGCGCAAGCGCACGCCGACCTCGCCGGCGCCGTGGAGCGCGCCGGCGCGGAACGCCGTCGCCACCGATGGCGCGAGGCCGAACGCCCCGGAGCCGGCGTAGCGGTCGTCGTCGCCGAGGGGGAGCGTGAGCTCCAGGCGCGGCTTCAGCGCGAAGCTCGGACCGAGCCCGAGCGGCAGCGCGTGCGCGACTCCGACCCGCGGATCGCGCACGGCGACGGCGCCGAGCGGCGGCGCGCTCTGCGATGTGATGCCTTCGGCGCCCGCGCCGCTCTGGTGGAGGACGACGGGAGTGGCCAGCGTGAGCTCGAGGCCGCCCGGCAGCGCGTACGCATAGGCGAGGGAGAGGTCCACGACGCTACCGACCACGCGAATGTCGCGGCCCTCCGGGTCGGGGGAGGGGGCGTTCAAGAGCACCGGGCGGTCGAGGTAGGTCAGCAGGCCTGCGAACGCGAGGCGGCGCTCGGGCACGGGCTCGGCGGGGGCGACGCTGGCGAAGCGGGAGGGGCCGGCGTGGTGCCAGAGCGTGTTGGCGTCGAAGCACGTCGAGATCCCCGAGGGTGGGTCGCATTCGGTGGCGCTGGCCGGGCGTGCGAACCCGAGCAGCGCGAGCAGCGCCAATCCGCGGGGGGTGAAGCCGGACATCGACGCCACGTTATATCGGACTTCGTGTGTGCTATGCGGAGCGCGTGATCGGCAAGGACCGCCCGCTGGTGCTCGGCTCCGCTTCGCCTCGACGCCGGCAGATCCTGGGCGACCTCGGCATCGCCCTGATCCAGAAACCTGGGGCCTGCGACGAGTCGACGCGCTCCGGCGAGACCCCGCTGGGGTACCTCGAGCGGGTGGCGGCGGACAAGCTCGGGAGCGTGCTGCCGCTCTTGGGGGAGGCGCCGTTCGCCGGTGTGTTGGTCGCGGACACCATCGTCGTCGTCGACGACGAGATCCTCGGTAAACCCGCGGACGAGGCCGATGCTCGGGGCTTGCTCCGGCGCATCGTGGGGCGGACGCACACCGTCTTCACCCGCTACCTGATCTCGAGGAGCGACGCGCCGGGCGAGCCGGTCTCGGCGCGAACGGTCCGCACCGAGGTGACCATGCGGGCGGCCAGCGACGAGGTGATCGCCGGCTACGCTGCGACGGGTGAGGGGAGAGACAAGGCCGGTGCCTACGCCGCGCAGGGCATCGGCGCCTTCTTGATCGAGCGCGTCGCCGGCTCGTACACCAACGTCGTCGGGCTGCCGGCCTGCGAGGTGGTCCAAGACCTGTGTCGGGTCGGGCTGCTCGAGCGTTATCCGTGATGCTGGCTCGCCTCCGCGCTCGGCTCGGCGCGGTCGCCGCGGTCGCCGCGCCCGTCGGAGACGCCGTCGTGCTCGCCGCGCTCGGCGCGCTGGTGCGCGCCGCCGTGGTGATCTGGGCCGCGAAGCGTTTCCCGCCGGTGGAGGACGCGCGCTTCTACCACGAGCTCGGGACGCGCCTGGCTCGGGGCCTGGGCTACACCTGGCAGTGGCCGGACGGCGCCGTCACCTTCGTGGCGCACTATCCGGTCGGATATCCCGGGCTGCTCGGCGCGGGCTACGCGCTGTTCGGTGCGCAGCCGGTGGTGGGCATGACGCTGAATGCGCTCCTGGGAGCGCTGGCGGTGCTGGCCGTGCATCGCATCGCGGCCGCCTCGGTGGGGCGCCTTGGCGCGGGCCTGTCCGGCCTAGTCGCGGCCCTGCACCCGGCGCTCGTCCTCTACACGCCGGCGCTGATGACCGAAGGCGTGACGGCGTCGCTGCTCACCGTCGCCGGCTGGCTGGCGGTGATCGCGCGGCGCTCGTCACGCCCGCTCGGCTGGTGGCTGCTCCTGGGTGGCGTGTTCGGGCTCGCCACCTTGGTGCGCGGCCAGAGCCTGCTCATCGCCCCGCTCTTCGGTCTGATCGCCGGGTCCGGTCGCGCGCGGCGCGGCATGGTCTGGGGCGCCCTCGCCGTCACGCTCTCGTCCGCCTGCGTCTTCCTGCCGTGGACGCTGCGGAACTGCGAGAAGATGGACCGCTGCGTGGTCGTCAGCGCGAACGTCGGCTGGAACCTGTTGATCGGTGCGACCGACGGGGCGACGGGGACCTTCGTACCGATCGCCGGGCCCAGCGTCCCCGAGGCCTGCCGCAGCGTCTTCGGGGAAGCGGAAAAGGACGCGTGTTTCGCCAAGGCGGCGGGGGAGCTGGTTCGCGCACGACCGCTCCGCTGGCTCGCGCTCGCACCCGCCAAGCTCGCATCGACCTTCGAGTACTGCGGCGCTGCGGGTTGGTACCTCGGGGCGTCCGGGCCCGGGAGCTTCTCGGAGCGGGACAAGCTCACCCTAGGCGTGATCGAGACGGGACTGCAGCGCGGGCTCCTGGCGCTCGCGCACCTCGGCATCGCCCGCGTCAGGGGGCCACGCCGAGGCGCCCGGGTCGCGCTAGCGCTCTTCGGCATCGCCGCGCTGTTCGCGCCGTTCGCCTGGGTCAGCGCCCTCGGGCTGGTGGCGTCCTGCTTGCTGCTCGGCGGCCGCCTGCTCGAGCATCCGGCGCTCGGCCTCGGCGCGTCGGCCATCCTGATGACCGCCGCGACCCATGCCGTGTTCTTCGGCGCCGGGCGCTACTCGCTGGTGGTGTTCCCCCTGGTGGCCGCCATGGCGGGCCTCGGCCTCGCCGCCCGGCGAGGGGACGGATCCCCCGCGTTTTGACATCCCGCGAGCCGCCGGGTGATACTTCGCTCGGAGGACGCCCCGAAATGCCGCTGATCGAGACCGAAGAAGCTGCGCGCCGGCTGGCTCGCGCCATCGCCAGTGACCTCTCGCTCTACAACGAGGAGAAGATCGTGCGCGGCATCGAGCAGGACTCCCTGTTCGACGAGCTGGCGGAGGAGATCGAGGAGGGCCGCGCGCTGTACAAGAGCCGAGTCGCTCCCGACCTCTACCAGAGGAACTTCTACGATCGCGCGCTGGTGGACATCTTGATCAAGTCGAAGGGGCACATCAAGAGCCCCATCTGGTAGCAGGCGCGGATGCGCCGCTTCCAGATCGACGCCGAGCTCTCGGGAGAGCGCGTCGACAAGCTCCTCGCCCGGCTCTTGCCCGGCACCTCCCGCGCGACGATCCAGCGCTGGATCGGCGAGGGCCGCGTTCGCATCGACGGTCGTCCGTGTCGCGCGCGGGACACTCCAGGCGAGGGCAGCACGGTCGAGGTCGAGCCGGGGCCGCCGCCACCCTCCGAGGCGCTGCCGGATCCGAGCGTGCCGTACCGGGTCGTGTTCGAGGACGCGCACCTGATCGTGGTCGACAAGCCGGCAGGCGTGGTCGTGCACCCCGCCCGCGGCCACCGCGACGGCACCTTGGTGAGCGGCCTTCTGTCCCGGGAGGGCTTCGGCGGCGCGCCGGCGGATCCCCGGGACCCCGCTGGACCGCTCCGGCCTGGGATCGTGCACCGCATCGACAAGGACACGAGCGGCATCCTGGTCGTGGCCAAAGACGAGGCCACCCGCGAGGGGCTCAAGGCGCAGCTCGCGCGCCACGACGTCGAGCGCGAGTACCGCGCGCTGACCCTGGGAGTGCCCCGGGCGGGGCGCGTCGAGACCCTCCACGGCCGCGATCCCAAGAGCCGCCTGCGCTTCACCACCCGGGTGCGCGAGGGTCGTCGCGCAGTGACTTTGGTTTCGGTGCTGGAAGTGCTCTCCGGGGGGCGAGCAGCCCTCGTGGCGTGTCGCTTGGAGACGGGGCGCACGCATCAGATCCGCGTCCACCTGGCGGAGCAGACGAAGACCCCCATCCTGGCCGACGCGCTCTACGGGCGGCGCTCGCAGGACCCCGAGCTTCGCGCGGTGGAGCTCGCGCTCGGCCGCCAGGCGCTGCACGCGGCGCTGCTCGGCTTCGTCCACCCGGTGAGCGGAGCCACGCTGCGCTTCGAGTCGCCGCTGCCGGAAGACATGCAGCGCGCGCTCGAGCGACTCCGGGCGCTCGGCTAGGGCGAAACCGCTGCCTCTGCGCCGTCGCGCATGAGGCGAGGGAAGCGCCTGCGCAGGACCGCCAGCGCCACGAAGCCCACGACCACCGCCCACCACAGCGTCGCGAAGCGGATCAGGATCATGGCGCTGGTCGCGGCGCTGTGAGGCACTCGCGCCAGCCGCACCAGCTGCTCTTGGATCATGGCTTCGGCGACGCCCAACCCACCGGGCACCGGGATGACCGCGCCGGCGAGCGTTGCGGTGGCGTAGAAGAACATCGCGAGCGGGGCCGGCACGTCCACGCCGAAGCCGCGCACCAGTAGGTAGAGGGCGACGCCTTCACCGCCCCAGCCGAGCACCGACAAGAAGCTCGGCCAGAGCAGCGCGCCGGGGCTCGCGACGATGCGCAGGCTGTCGAACGCTTCCCGCAGCTTCGGTGCGGCGCTCGCGAGGCGGCCCGGTCGCCGCTCGAGGAAGGCGAGCAGCGCTTCACCCGGCGCGCGCCAGAGCACGAACACGAGGCCGCACGCCACCGCCGCCGAGCCGATACCCGCCCACAAGAGCCCGCCGGAGAAGCCCAGGCTGCCGATCACGATCAGCGCGATCACCCCGATCACGTCGGTCAAGCGCTCCGCGACCACGATGGGTGCCGTGCGCGCCGCTGCGACGCCGTGGGTCTCCGCCAGCACCGCGCTCTTGAATACCTCGCCGACCTTGCCGGGCGTCACCGTGAGCACGAACCCCGAGAGGAACACCAGCAGGCTGTCGAGCTTGGGGATGCCGCGGATCTCGAGGCGGGCCAGGTAGTACTCCCACTTCAAGAAGCGGAGCCCGTAGTTGGCCGAAGCGAGCCCGAGCGCGAGCGCAAACGCGCTCCAGCGGAAGCTCTGGAGCGACGCGCGAATGTCGCGATAGCCGGCCCAGGCCACGAACACGCCGTAGACCGCGACGCCGAGCAGCATCGCGATCACCAGCTTTCGCAAGAAGCCCTTCATCGCCGGCGGCGCCGCCTCCGAAGGAGCGCGAAGTAGACGAGCCCGAGCAGGACGATGCTCGCTCCCAGGACGCCGATCCCCCAGGCCGGCCAGGCGTACTTTCCCCGCGCGAGGCCCGGCGGCGGGCGCTCCACGACGATCCGGCTCGTCTGAGCCGGCGCCGCGCCCGCGTCGGTGACCTCGGTCTGCACGTCGTGCCGGCTACCACGCAAAAAGCTGCCGGGGCAACCCCGGGCTGGGGCGTCCGTTTGGAGGGACGCGAGGGGTGCATCCCATGTATGCTCGCCGCCTTCGACCTTGGCCGCCGGCTGCACCCGACAGTGACCGAATCCCAACCGCGCCCCTCCGACGCCGAGCTTCTCGAGAGCTGCGCCAAGGCGTGCCGGCGCCTGACCGGGGAGGTCGCTCGCGTGGTCGTCGGTCAGGACCAGGTCGTCGAGGCCATGCTCATCACCCTGCTCGCGCGGGGCCACGCGCTCCTGGTCGGCGTGCCCGGGTTGGCCAAGACCCTGCTCGTCGCCAGCGTCGCGCGGGCGCTCTCGCTGAGCTTCGGCCGCGTGCAGTTCACGCCCGATCTGTTGCCGGCGGACATCACCGGCACCGATGTCTTGAACGAGGTCGAGGTCGGCGGGGCGGTCCGGCGCGAGGTCCGCTTCATGGCCGGCCCGATCTTCAAGCACCTGGTCTTGGCGGACGAGATCAACCGCACGCCCCCCAAGACGCAGGCGGCGCTGCTCCAGGCGATGCAGGAGCGCAACGTGACCGTGGGTGGCACCACGCACCCGCTCCCCGATCCCTTCCAGGTGTTCGCGACACAGAACCCCATCGAGCAGGAGGGCACGTATCCGCTGCCCGAGGCGCAACTCGACCGCTTCCTGCTCGAGGTGCACGTGGACTACCCGAGCGAGGTCGAGGAGCGCGAGATCGCGCGGCGCACGACCTCCGGCGCCATGCCCGAGGTCGAGGTGGTGCTCGGCGTCGAGGAGATCCGCGCGCTCGGCGCTCTGGTTCCGCGCATCCCGGTCACGGACGAAGCCGTGGACCTGGCGGTTCGCCTCGCGCGGGCCACGCGCCCCGACGGACCGGACGCGCCGGAGGCGGTGCGCTCCTACGTGCGCTTCGGAGCGGGCCCGCGCGGCAGCCAGGCGCTCGTGCTCGCCGCCAAAGCCCGGGCGGCCCTCCGCGGCGAGCCGGCAGCGGACGTGGACGACGTCGTCGCGCTCACGCTCCCCGCGCTGCGCCACCGCATGGTGCTGTCGTATCGTGCCGACGCCGACCGGGTGCGGGACGCGGACGTGCTCGCCGCAGTGAAGAAGAAGCTGGGGATTTGAATCGACCTTCGCTGTCTTGGGACGGGAGGGCGCGAGCGTGAAACCCGAGTCCTTCTACCTGGCGCGAAAGACCGCCTGTCGCTTGGCCGAGAAGGCCGCCAGCCCCTCCTTCGCGTCCTCGGACGCGCACAGCTCGGCGGCGAGCTCGCGCTCGAGGGCGAGCCCTTGCTCGATGGGCAAATCCAGAGCGGCCTGCACCGCGCGTTTGATGCGGCCGACGGCGAGCGAGGCCTTCTCGGGAGGCGTGAACTTGTGCGCGTAGTCGCGGACTCTCTGCTGGAACGACTCCACGCCGTCCGTCTCCCAGAGGTAGTGGAGCAGCCCCCAGTCGAGGCTCTGCTCGAGCGAGAAGTCCTCGCCTTCGATCAGGATCTGCATCGCCCGCGACCCGCCGACCAAGCGGGTGAGTCGCTGGGTGCCGCCCGTCACCGGCAGGGAGCCGAGCTTGACGTCGGGCAGGCTCAGCTTGAACGGCCCCTGGCGAGCGATGCGAATGTCGCAGGCCAGCGCGAGCTCGAAGCCTCCTCCGGTCGCATGCCCGTTCAAGGCCGCGATGCACAGCTTGGGCGTCTCCTCCAGGCGTCGCAGCGTCTCGCTCGCGTGGAGGGCCAGGTAATACTTGAAGGTCGAGTCGGTCTCCCGGAGCATGTCGACGTCTGCGCCGCTGCAGAAGAAGCGGTCCCCGGAGCCCGTCAGCACGATGACGTGGATGTCGGGATCGAAGCGAGCCTCGACGATCGCGTCGTCGAGCTCCTTCATCATCTCGTGGGTGTAAGCGTTGGTGGGTGGGTCGTCGAGCGTGAGCAGCGCGACGCCATGGTCCGTTTTGTAGCCGACCAGGTTGCTCATGATCTTCGAGCCTCGCCAACGGACCTTAGCGCGATTTTCGTGGGGACGAGAGCGCCGGTCGTGCGGCCCCGCGGCCCGGGGGTTTGCCTGGCTTCAACTCGGAGAACTTCGCGCTATGCTGCGGCTCGACCCCTCCCAGGCCGACCGTGGATCACGAAAACCTCAAGCGCAGCATCAAGCAGCTGATCATCGACGAGCTGGACCTCCGGGATCGCACTCTGGACGACATCGAGGACGAGGCCCCGCTGTTCGGTAGCGGGCTCGGCCTGGATTCCCTCGATGCGCTGCAGTTGGCCATGGCCATCGAGGAGCGCTTCGGCGTCCGGCTCCCGGAAGGCGAAGCGGCGCGGCCGGTCTTTGCCTCGGTGGCGGCGCTGGCGCGCGAGGTCGAGCGGATGCGATCGGCCTGAGCATGGCGAACCGGGCCGAGCGCGTCGCGGTCACGGGCGTCGGGATGGTCTCCGCCCTGGGCAGCGACGCGCGCACGACGTTCGCGCGTCTGTGCGCTGGGGAGTCCGGGATCGCGCCGGTGAAGGCCTTCGACGCGACCGGACAACGCTCCACCCTGGCGGCAGAGGTGCCGCGCTTCGACGACAGCTTCGTCCCGAGTGGCGAGGAAGACCTCTGGTCGCGTAGCGACCGAATGGCGGTGGCGGCTGCGCGGGAGGCGCTGTCCCACGCAGGGCTGAGCGAAGCTGGTGCGGGGCTGTGTCTCGCCGTCGGTGGCACCACCGGTGGAATGCTGGAGGCCGAGCGTCTTCTGGTCGAGAGGTCGGAGCTCTTGCCCGAGCGAGCGGTGCGGCGCCTGTTGTCCTATCCGTTGTCGACCTCGCTCGAGCGTCTGGCGGAGAGCCTGGGCGCTCGTGGGCACTCGGCGTCGGTGTGCAGCGCCTGCTCGAGCGGCGCCAACGCCGTGCTCCTCGGCGCGAGCTGGATCGAGAGCGGCCGCGCAGCGCGGGTCTTGGCCGGAGGTACCGACGCCCTGTGTCGGCTGACCTTCAGCGGGTTCAACGCGCTCGGGGTGATGTCCCCCGAGCCGTGCCGGCCCTTCGACGCCGAGCGGGCCGGTCTCACGCTCGGCGAAGGTGCGGCGTTTCTGTTGCTCGAGTCCGAAGAGAGCGCGCGGGCCCGCGGCACACCCGTCCTGGCTTGGCTCGACGGCTGGGCCGTGGCCTCGGAGGCCCATCACATCACCCACCCCGAGCCATCCGGCGCCACGGCGTCCCGCCTGCTGACGAGCGCGCTCGCGCGGGCGGGCCTCGGGCCGGCGGACCTGGACTACGTCAACGCGCACGGAACGGCGACGCTTCAGAACGACGCCGCCGAGGCTCGGGCGTTGGCCGGCGCTCTCGGCCCCGAGCTCTCGCGGATCCGCGTCTCGTCGTCCAAGGGACAAGTGGGGCACACCCTGGGCGCTGCGGGTGCCCTCGAGGCGGGCTTCGCGGCGCTCGCCGTCGCAGAGGGGCTCGCGCCGCCGACGGGAGGGCTCCGCACCCCGGACCCCTCGCTCGGGCTCCGCCACGTGATCGGGAGCGCCGAGGCTCTGCCGATCCGCGCTGCGCTGTCGAGCTCGTTCGGCTTCGGCGGAACCGGGACCGTGCTCGTGTTCTCGGAGCCACAGCGGGCACGCGCTCCGCGATCTCGCCGCGCGACGCCGCTCTCGGTGCTGTCCGTGACCACGCTCTCGGGTGGACGAGCGCTGCCAGATGCCGAGGCCGCACGGGTCACGTCGCTCGCGAGCACGCTCGAGCCGCTGCTCGAGCACCTGGACCCAACGCGCTCGCGACGTTTCGATCGGGCATCGGCCCTGGTGACGCTCGGGGCCTCCGCCGTCGTCTCGCGCTTGGGAGACGCGCCCGGCCAGGTGGGCTTGGTCACCGGCTCGGCGTACGGCAACGTGGAGCGTTCAGTGGAGTTCTTGCGCCGGGTCTTCGAGCGTGGTCCACGCTTCGCGAGCCCCGCGGACTTCCCGCACCTGGTGCCCTCGGCGCCGGGTGGCAACGCGGCCATCTACCTGGGCCTGCGGGGGCCGGTGCTCGCCGTCGCGGATCTGGCGACCTCGGCCGAGGCCGCGCTGTGCGGCGCTCTCGCGTTGCTCGAGGACGGCCAGGCCGACGCGATGGTCGCAGGCGCGGCCGAAGCCCACGACGAGGTCGTCGAACGCCTGCTCGCGCCCCTGTACCGCGACGGCCTGGACGGCAGCGTGCGACGCGGTGAGGGCGCGAGCTTCGTGCTGGTGTCCCGCCACGGCTCCCCTTCGGACGTGCGCGTGCGCTTCTGGGCGGACGCGGCGCGACCAGAGGAGCTGCCGCCGCCGTCGGGCGCGCGAGCGCGGGTATTCAGCCCCGCGGGCGAGGCAAACGCTCAGTTCGTGGGGGCTTCGAGCTGGCGGGACGTCCCCGCGGAGGCGCCGAGCTGGCCGGGAGTCCCGGCCGAAGCGCGCGGCGGGTTCGGACTGGCCCGCGCGGTGGCCGCGCTTCATGCCGGCGAAGCGGACGAGACACTCTGGGTCTCGGTGGGGCGCCTTCGCGCCTACGCGTTCGTCTTCGCGCGAGGCGCGGCGAGCCCATGAGCGCGCTGGTCGTCGCCTTCGGTGCGATCTCCGCTCTCGGTGTCGGCTCCGCCGCTTTCGATCCCGGGAAGTTGGGCGAGCCTGCGCCGTTCGCGGTGCGTCGTGACCCCGAGCTCGCAGCTGCCGGCCTCGCCAAACCTTTTGCGGCGCGGGCGGCCGAGCTCGGCCCCGAGGCCGGGACGGATCGTGCCGCGGCGCTGCTCGAGGTGGCGATGGACCAGCTGCTCGTCGAGCTCGAGCAGCGGATGCCCGACTTTCGCCAGCTTCGCATCGGCCTGGCCGTCGGCACTTCGGGGGGCGGAATGTCGAGCTTCCAGGAGCTGGTCGCCCGCGTGGACAGCGGCCGCGAAATCGAGCGCGAGCTCGCCCGGAGCTCCGCTTATTTCGGCCCGCTCCGGCGGATCACGAGCCGACTCGGAGCGCCGCCGGAGCTCCGCACGCAGCTGCTCGCGGCCTGTGCTTCATCGACCTTTGCCATCGGGCATGCGCTCAGCTGGCTCGCCCTGGACGTTGCCGATCTGGTGATCGCCGGCGGCTACGACGCCCTGTCGTCGTTCATCGCCGCGGGCTTCGAGTGCCTGGGCGCCACCAGCGCTCGCCCCGCGCCGTTCCGCAGCGCGCGCGACGGGCTCGCGCTCGGTGAGGGGGCTGCTCTCTTGGCGCTCTGCCGGAGCGCGCACGCGCCGCTGGGAGGCGTGCTCGGATTTGGGGCCAGCAGCGACGCGCAGCACGTCACGGCGCCCGATCGCACCGGAGCCGGGCTCGCTGCCGCCGCGCGGCTCGCGCTCGCCGATGCGGGGCTCGACGCCGCGGCCATCGGCCTGGTGAGCGCGCACGGAACGGGGACCTCGTACAACGACGCCGCGGAGGCCAAGGCCATCGAGGCCGTGCTGGGCCCGAGCGCTCCGCGCGTGGTGGTGCACGCCTTCAAGGCCAGCATCGGGCACACGCTGGGCGCGGCGGGGGCGCTCGAGTCGCTGAGCGCCATCACTGCGCTCGAACGCGATCTGGCTCCCGCGACCTCCGGCAGCGGCGAGCGTGAGCCGGCGCTCACTGCGCGCCTGCTCGACCGCGCGGAGTCCGGTCCCGCTGCTGCATGTCTGAAGCTGTCGAGCGCCTTCGGCGGTGCCAACGCGGCGCTGGTGCTGTCGGCGCCCGGCGCTCCGAGCGAGGCGCGAGCGCACCCGGTCGCGCGGCCCGTGTGTCTGCTCGGGGTGGGGTCGGTGATCGAAGACGTCGATCCGGCCGAGCTCCGCGGGCGTGTCCTCACCGATCCAATCAAGCTCGCGCGCATGGATCCGCTGTCGCTGTCGTGCGTCGCGGCAGCGCTGAGCGTGCGTCGGCTCGTGGACTTGCCGGAGGCTTCCGCCGTCGTGGTCGGAAGCGCCGCCGCGACGCTGGAGATCGACGCGGACTTCGAGCGACGGCGCCTGACGCGCGGCGCGGAGCCGCGCAGGTTTCCGGCGACGTCGCCCAACCTGTGCGCGGGGGAGTGCACGATCGCTCTGGGCCTTCGCGGGCCATCGTTCAGCGTCGGGGCGGGACCCGCCGCCGCGGTCGAGGCGCTGCTCGTGGCGCACGACTGGGTGAGCGCGGGCAGGGTGGAGCGAGCGGTCGTGATAGCGGCGGAGCACGTGGTCGCCGTGGTGCCAGCGCTCTGGCGGGCAGCGGAGTGGCCAGTTCCCGCCCACGGGGCCATGGCGGTCGTGCTCGGGTCGGGTGAGGGGCAAGCGCTCTGCCGCGCACGCCTGGCCGCTCAGCTCGGCGCCGCGGACGCTGCTCGGGGCGCCCTCGGGGGCGAGGCGCCCGGCTGGCCGTCGCTCCGCCGGGCCCTGGCCGAAGCGCGCGCGTGAGCGGGAAGAGCTTGCCGGAGCCGGTGGCGTTTGGCAGTGTGCCCCCGGAATGCGCCCGGCCACGCCGAGCGTTGCCCCGAGCAACCTCTCCATGCGTTTCTCCGCCCCTTCCCGCTTCGCCGCCTTGCTGATCCCCCTGGCCCTGGCTGGCTGCGGCGGGGCCACCATTCCGAACACGGACGTCGAAGACACCGACGCCAACCGGAAGGTCATCAATTTCTGCGAGGAGTACCGGCGCGCGGTCGAGCAGAAGAAGATCGGTCGGCTGCTGCAGCTGGCCGACCCGAGCTACTACGAAGACGGGGGCAACACCGACGCCACGGATGACCTCGACTACGCCGGCCTACGCGCGCACCTCGAGGACCGCTTCTCCAAGACCAAGGGGATCCGCTACGAGATCCGCTATCGGCGTGTGGGGAAAGGTCGGAAAGAGATCGTCATGGTCGATTACACCTACAGCGCCAGCTACAAGATCCCGACGGACGCCGGGGATGTCTGGCGCCACGTGGTCGCGGACAACCGCCTCGAGCTGGTTCCGTCGGGGGACACCTTCAAGATCGTCTCCGGCATGTAGATCTTGACACATTGCGTCAGCGTGGAAGTTGGTGCGTGGTCGCTCCGTCCATCAGATTATGGATGAGCTCGATCTCGTCTCGGGCCCAGCGGAAGTACCGTCAGCATGAAAAAGCCCACCGTGGCATTCGTCGGGACGGGGGGAGCGGCGCGCGGCATCGCGCACCTCGGGGTGCTCAAGGCCTGTGAAGAGCTCGGCATCCGTCCGAGCATCTTCGTGGGGGCGAGCGCGGGAGCCATCGTCGCAGCGACCTACGGGCAGGGGATCCCGCTCGACGTCCTGCTCGATGGCTACCGGTTGCCGTGGAAGCGGCGTCACGACGGCCCGCGCTTCCACATGGACGCGTTCTTCGGGCTGCCGACGCTGAAGCAGCTGTTCGATCCCGGCTACCTCACGAGCGGCGTCTTCTCGCTCGACAAGCTCGAGCGCTATCTGCGCCGGCACCTCCCGGTCAACGACTTCCGCAAGGTCGAGAACCGCCTGATCGTCACCTCGGTGGACATCGATCGTGCCGAGCGCGTCCTGTTCGGCAAGGGCTACGACTCCGAGACCCCGATCAGTCGCGCCGTCGCCGCGTCCTGCGCGGTGCCCGGGCTCTTCCGGCCCTACGAGATCAACGGTCGCTACCACCTCGATGGCGAGATCGCTCGTACCCTCTCCGCGGACGTGGCGGTCGAGGCAGGCGCCGACATCGTCATCGTGTCGAACATCTACCGGCCCGCAGAGGGCGAGCGCTTGCACCGGAGCCTGGCGCGTCGCGGCCCGCTCTCCGTCATGAACCAGTCGCTCAACATCATGTTGACGGAGAAGGAGCGGCGCGGCATCGACCTCTACACCCACGTCCACCCGCGCTGCACGTTCATCGACATCGCGCCGGACATCGGGCGTTTCGGTTACCTGAATCGCTTCGCGGCTCGATCGCTCGTGCTGCGTGGCTACCGCGCCGCGCTACGGATGCTGGCGTCGGCGAAGGAGCGCGGGGTATTCGAGCTGCCGCGCATGGGCGCGCGGCTGAACTGACCCGCGGCTTGCTCGCTCAGGGCAGCGTGAACTCCTCGGCCATGTCCACGATCGCGTAGCGATTGCCCTTGGGACGAAGCACGAACACGATCTCGTCGCCGAACAGCCGCGTCTTGCCGCTGCGCGGGGCGGCAATGGGCACGCGCACCACGACGTCGTCGCCCTGCGCGACCACCCCAAGCGCCCGCGGCGGGCGCAGCGCGGCGAGGTCGGCGGCGCGGTACGTCTCCACCTCGCCGTCTCGAAAGACCGCGCTGCCGGCCAAAGAGGCGTAGTCGAGTCGTGACAGCCTCAGCTGCCAGTACTGCCGAGCCTTTTGGCGCCCGGCCATCGCCCCGGCGCTGAGCCAAGCCTCTTCGGAGATGAACGGCTCGAGCTCGCCGTACGAGCCTTGACTGACTGCGCGGAAGAATCCGCGCACCACCTCGCGCGCCGCTTCGGGGTCTTGGGGTGCGCGCAGCACGACGACGCCCTGCTCCGTGTGCGCGGCGCTGGTCGGAGCGGGGGGCTCGGGTGCCGGGTCGACGGCGATACCCGCCGCGCGACGCGGCTCGTTGCCGAGCGCGCTCGCCGTCTCGAGCGATGCGGATCGGCCGGAGGCACAAGCGCCTTGAACGAGCACGACGCCGAGCCCGAGCGCTCGCCTATATCGGTTCCACGACTGGGTCATCCGTCCGCGTGAGCGTGACGATGCTCGGGCTGTCGACCGGCGTCCAGCCTGGCGGAACGAAGTCGAGCTCCGACGCGATCAGGGTGAAATGGGTGCTCTCGATGGCGGGGATCCGGAGGTGCATGCGGCTCTCCGCGCCGAGCAGCTCCTCGATGTCGTAGCGCCCACGCAGCACCCGGTAGGCCATTCCGCCGTTGCGGTGCAGGGCCACCATCTGCTCGCCGTTGGTCACAAGGGTGTCCCCGGAGTTCTGGCCGTGCCCCTCTTCGGCAGACAGTCGATCGACCAGCGCGATGCAGGAACGCAGCGCCGCCGCCACGTGCTCGGTGGGGACGTGCCCGTCGTTGAGCTGGCCGGCGTCGTGCAGGAACGAGAGGAACAGGTGGAAAAACAGCTCGCTGTCGGTGTCCCCGCGCACGTTTCTGCGCAAAAATTCCGGCAAAGACTCGAGCAAGCGGTCCCGCAGCCGATCGAAGCCCTGGACGGTGCCGGTCTGCGCGAGCAGCCAGGAGCGGTAGCGGAACGGATGCGTGTTCTCGGTGCGCAGGGCCCCCACGGTGGCGCGGCGCACATGTCCCACGAGCACGTCGGTGCGCAGGCCCTGAGCCGCCTCCGCCATCTCGATCACCGGACGATCGTCGATGGGGCGGCGCCTGAGCAGCACCTCACCGGACTGGTAGAAGCCGATGCCCCAACCCAGCGGCTCGCCGGGGCCAGTCCGCACGGTGAGCGCCCCCGAGTGCAGCTCGAGCACTCGGGCGCCCAGGTCTGCGCGATTGCCGATGAACCCGAACATCCTTGCCATCGTGCGCTCCGACCGACTCTCTTCCTCCAAGCATGGGGTGTCTCCGGGCAGTTGTCACACATTCGTTGCGCCGCCGGCCAGTAGGCCGGTAGGGGCCCGCAAATTCGTCTCGCGCGCGGCCACGCGCTAACTCTTGGGGGCGATGGACCGCGCGACCTTCCTCGAAAGACTCCTGTGCGTGATGGATCAGAAACACCACTGGGCTTGGTCCGGCTTCACCCAGGGACTGGTCCCGAGAGACCGCCTGCACGTTCACCTGGAACAGGAGTACGCCACCTACGTCCGGGACTTTCCGGTGCTGGTCGCGCGCGCATACGTTGCGTGTCCCATCCCCGCGGCGCGCCGCGAGCTGATCGAGAACGTGTACGAGGAGGAGACCGGAGGACTCCATGCCGGGCGTCCACACCCCGAGCTGTTCCTCGAGTACCCGCGCGGGCTCGGCATGGCGCTCGCCCGTTTCGACCACGTCGAGCTTCTACCGGGCGCGGCCCGCTACCGAGCGCTCCTGGATCACGTGACCCTCACCGAAGGCTGGGACGCGGCAGCCGCCGTGACCACGATCTTCGTCGAGGGCACCGCGTACGAGCGCGGCGAGCTCGACCCCGCTCGGCCCCGCCGCCCCGAGCCGCCCCTCGAGCAACATCCCCTCGTGCTGCACTACGGGCTGCCGCTCCAGAGCCTCGCGCTCACCAAAGCCCATCGCTCGGTCGAGGGCTCGCACCGCGCGGCGGCCTGGCGGGTGGTCCTGGACCACGTGGAAGCCGAGCGCCGTCTCGCGGTGGTCGAGACGATGCAGCGGGTGCTCCAGGCGTGGCAGGGGTACCGCGATGACGTGGCTGCCGCGGTGGGCCTCAGGCGCGGGCCGGACGGGCGTCCCACCCTGGCCCACGCTGCCTGACCGGTGGTAGCCTCCGCGCCCAAGATGCTGCCTCGTCTCTTCGGCCCGTTCGCGTCGCGCTTGCTCCTGGCATCGGTTGGGGCCACGGCCCTCGCGTGCACCGCGGTCTACCCGGAGGTCGCGACGCCGGCGCGCGCGGTCCCGGCGGGGCAGACGTTGACCCCGCCGCCGCCGGATGACCTGTTCTTCATCCGCATCCAGGGCGCGACGATCCCCGAGACGACCCGGGACGGCCGCAAGTGGGACGCGGTCGGGGGCTCGGCGCCCGATCCGTTCGTCAAGGTGCTGGCCGGGGACAAGGAGCTGTTCCGGACGCCGACGCAGCCGAACACGCTGACGCCGACCTGGCCGGACGGGCCGCGGGCAAACTACCGAATCCCAAAGGGGACCAGCGTCCGCCTGGAGCTCTGGGACAGCAACCCGATCAACAACCACCCGATCTGCGTCAAGCTCATCCGTGCGTTCGCCGAGGAGGCGCGGCGGGGTGTCATCGACCTCGAGTGCGACAGCGGCGCGAAGCTGTCGATGATCGCGGAGCCAGCCCACGCCCGGATTGGCCTGGGCATGCGCTACGAGTTTCGCTCCCAGAGCATCTTCGTGACACGAGTCGCGCTCGAGTCACCGGCTGCGCGCACGGGCTTGCGGGGCGGCGATCAGGTCATACGTATCCAGGGTAAAGAGGTGAAGACCCTGGACGAGGCAGAAGCGCGCAGCTTGGTCAACGCGAACTCGCCGGCAGGCGTCACTCTCACCGTGAAGAAGCCCGACGGCTCGACCCTCGACCTGACCTTGAAGGACGGCCCCATCTACCCGATGCTCGACGACGACATTCCCCTGGAGTGAGCCTTGATGCCGACTGCCGCCGAAGCTGCCCGGACCGGCGCTCTGGTCGTCGATGAAGCCGAGCGCGGCACGTTGGCGGTCACGGGGCGGGACCGGCTGACCTGGTTGAACGGCATCGTCACTTGTGACGTCTCGAAGGTCGCGCCCGGTCGAGGCGCGCTCGGGCTGATCCTGAGCAAGGCGGGCAAAGTCATGAGCGACCTCCACATCGTCGCTGACGCCGAGCGCGTCTACCTCTCGGTCGCGCCCGGCAAACACGGCGAGTTGCTCGAGTACTTCGACCGCATGCTCGTGATGGAGGACGCCGAGATCAGCGATCGGACGGCGACCCACACCTGGCTCGGCCTGCACGGACCGCGAGCCGGCGAGGCCGCCGAGGTGGCTGCGGCTCGAACGGCCGGAGCAGCAGGCAGCATCGACTGGACCGGGCTCGGCGGCGCGGCGCTCGTGGTCGAGCGAGGGCGGCGGGGCGACGCGCTGGAGGCCATGCACGCGCGCGGCCTTCCGCTGGTGCTCGGGACCGCCGAAGATTGGCAGCTCTTGCGCTTGGAGCGCGGAGTCGCTCGGTACGGCGTGGACTACGGCCTCGACGACAACCCGCACGAAGCGGCGCTGGATCAGCGGGCGGTCGCCTGGAACAAGGGCTGCTACCTGGGACAGGAGGTCGTGTGCATGCAAGGCATGCGCGGCAAGGTGAAGCGCCGGCTGGTGTCGCTGACCCTCGGCGGCCCCGACGTTCCGGCACGCGGGGTCCCCGTCGTGAAGGTCGGAGACGACACCGCCGTCGGGGAGGTCACGGACGCACGCTGGAGCGAGCGCCTGTCGCTGGTAGTCGCGCTGGCTCGCGTCCAGGGCGCTGCGCTGGAGGAACACGTGCCGCTCACCGTCGGGGCGGTGCCGGCCAGCGTGGTGGAGCGGCCGGAGCCTTGAGAGTCGCGGCCTGTCAGCCCCTGTTGTAGCGTGCGGTCGATGGCCTCGAAGAAGCCGGCGCAGGCACCCGAAGCGACCCGCGCCCGACGCAGCAAGAGCGGCTATCGGGTCGCCGACGACGTGCTCGGGCTGGTGGGCGCGACACCTCTCTTGCGCCTGGGGCGGGTGAGCCCGGAGGGCGGGGCGACGGTGTGGGCCAAGTGCGAGCTCTCGAACCCGGCGGGCAGCGTCAAGGATCGGCCGGCGCTCGGCATGGTGCTCGGAGCCGAACGGAGCGGGAAGCTCTCACCGGGCGCGACGCTGATCGAGGCGACCAGCGGCAACACCGGGATCAGCCTGGCGATGATCGCCGCGGTGCGAGGCTACCGCTGCGTGCTCGTGATGCCGGAGGACATGAGCCTGGAGCGCCGCTACATCCTGCGCGCCTACGGCGCCGAAATCGTGCTCACCCCCGCCCTCGACGGCATGGGCGGCGCGGTGCAGCGAGCGCAGGCGCTCCTGGAAGAGACGCCCGGCGCGTTCATGCCCAGTCAGTTCGACAACCCCGACAACCCGGCGAGCCACGCCGCGACGACGGCTCAGGAAATCCTGGAGCAGACCGAAGGCGACATCGCGGCGTTCGTGGCCGGAGTCGGCACTGGAGGCACCATCAGCGGCGTCGGGCGAGCGCTCAAGGCCGAACGGCGCTCGGTGAAGGTGATCGCGGTCGAGCCGCAGTCGAGCGCGGTCCTGAGCGGCAAGCCGCCTGGGATGCACGGGATCCAGGGTCTCGGCGCGGGCTTCGTGCCGGAGATCCTCGATCGCAGCGTGATCGATCAGATCGTCGCCGTGAGTGACGTGGCGGCCGATCGCATGGCGCGGCGCATCGCGCGCGAGGAGGGTCTCTTGGTGGGGCCCAGCTCCGGCGCCAACGTCCACGCGGCCTGCGAGGTCGCCCAGGCGCTGGGCAAGGGCAACGTGGTGACCATCCTGTGCGACTCGGGCGAGCGCTACCTGTTCTGACCCGCGTCAGCGCCCCTTGAACTCGGGCGCACGCCTCTGCGCCCACGCCATCACGCCCTCCAGCATGTCGTTCGAGGCGAGCAGACCGAGCTGACCCGTGCGTTCTCGCATCAGCGCCTCGTCGATGCTTCCGCGGAAACTCTCGCGCACCGCCGCACGGATCTGCGCCAGTGCGAGCGGGGGACCCGCGGCGAGCGCTTCGGCCAGGCTCTTGGCGGTCGAGCTCAGGGCGTCGGGCTCCACCAAGCGGTTGCACAGGCCGAGCTCGGCCGCGAGCTTCGCCTCGATCTTCTCACCCAGGAGCAGGTACTCGAGCGCTCGACCCACGCCGATCAGCCGCGGCAGCCAGAACGTCCCGCCGCCGTCCGGCATCAGCCCGATCTTGACGAACTTCTCCTGCAGGTACGCCCGGGTCGAGAGCACCCTGAGGTCGCACGCCAGCGCCAGATCGGCGCCGAATCCCACCGCAGCTCCGTCCACCTGAGCAACGAACGGCTTCTTGGAGTGGACGATGGCACGGATCAGCGTGTGGAACTCGTCGATGCGGGTCTCCATGCTGAGCTCGGCCAACTCCGCCATCCCGGCTTTGAGGTCCGCACCCGAGCAGAAGGCCGCGCCGGCACCCGTGAGCACGACGGCGCGGATCTCCTCCTCGGCCTCGACCTCCGCGAGCGCGCGCCCGAGCTCGAGCACGAGCTCCCGGCTCAGCGCGTTCTTCGTGCCGGGGCGGTTCAGGGTGAGGGTCGCGACGGCTCCGCTCCGTTCGACGAGAAGCACGGGTTCCATGGCCGAGGAGCTTAGCCGGGGTTGCCCGAAGCTCCGCCGTGAATTACCACCCGGCCAGCATGGGTCGCCCCTTCGACGTTCCAGAGAAGCTGCCGCTGGTCGAGCAGCGCGGTCAGACCTTTCCGAGCCTGGTCGCGCTCATGCAGCGCCTGCTCTCGCCGGAGGGCTGCCCCTGGGACCGCGAGCAGGACTTCTCGTCCTTGCGTCGCTACGTGCTCGAAGAGGCGTGCGAGGTCATCGACGCCATCGAGGCGAACGACCACGAGCAGCTGTCCGAGGAGCTCGGCGACCTGGCGTTGCAGGTCGTGTTCCTGAGCGAGCTCGGCCGGCGCGTGGGCAGCTTCGGTCCCGACGACGTGGTCAGGGGCGTGGTCGAGAAGCTGGTGCGCCGGCACCCTCACGTGTTCGAGAACGTCGAGGTCAGCGGCGCCGAAGAGGTGCTCCGGAACTGGGAGACCATCAAGGCCAACGAGAAGCAGGGCAGGGGCATCCTGGACGGAGTGCCGCGCTCTCTGCCGGCCCTGCACCGCGCCCAGCGCATGAGCGAGAAGGTGAGCCGCGTCGGCTTCGACTGGCCCGACCCCTCGGGGTCACGGGCGAAGGTCGGCGAGGAGGTCGGAGAGCTGGACGAGGCCATCGCCAGCGGTGACCCGGCGCGCATCGAGCACGAGCTCGGGGACCTGTTGTTTGCGCTGGTGAACCTCGCGCGCCACCAGCAGATCGACGCGGAGACCGCGCTCCGAAAGTCGGCGGATCGCTTCCGCGAGCGCTTTGCGCACGTGGAGTCGCGTGTGCGCGCGGCCCACGGCGGCTGGCCCCAGGGCGAGGACGGAAAGCCCGGGCCCGGGCTGCCCTTGGCCGAGCTCGACGGGTACTGGGAAGAGGCCAAGCGAGGCGGAGCGTGAGCGAGGCGAGCGAGCTCGCCGCCCGCGCGCGGGGCGGAGTGACGGGCGCCCGCGGGCCCGAAGACATCCACGCGGTCGCGCGGCTTCCCGGGGAGTGGCAGCGTTTGTTCGCGGAGCTCGGCGAGCGTGAATACCGCGCCGGCCAGGTCTTCCGGGCCATCCACGGGCGCGGCGTGCTCGACCCGGCCGAAATGACCGATCTGCCGGCGGCGCTGCGTACGCGCCTCGCCGAGAGTGGGTTCACGCCGCCAGCGACGGTGGCAGAGGTGCATCGCTCCGCGGACGGCACTCGAAAGCTCGTGCTCGAGTTGGCCGGTGGTGCGCGCGTCGAGTGCGTGCTGATCCCGATGACCAAGTCCGGCGCCGACGAGGTCGACGCGGACGTGGGGGCGGCCGTCGAGGACGAAGGCGACGAGCCGGAGAGCGCGGGCGACGAGCCGAAGCAGCGCGTCACGCTCTGCGTGTCCACCCAGTTCGGCTGCGCCATGGGCTGCGTGTTCTGCGCCAGCGGACAGGCCGGTCTGGTGCGCGGGCTGGGGGCAGCGGAGATCGTCGCGCAGGTGCTGATCGCGCGGCGTTACCTCGAAGCCAACGAGTACCTGAGGAACCTGGTGTTCATGGGCATGGGCGAGCCGCTGCACCACTACGAAGAGACCGCGCGCGCCATTCGCTTGCTCGGCCACAAGGACGGCTTGAACATGGGCCCGCGCCGCATCACGGTGAGCACGGTGGGCCTCCCGCCGGGGATCCGGCGCTTGGGTGAGGACTTCGACGGCAAGGTCGGTCTCGCAGTCTCTCTTCACGCCCCCGACGACGAGACCCGCGGGCGCATCGTGCCGATGAATCGTCGCTATCCGCTCGCGGAGCTGCTCGACGCGCTACGCCGCTACCCGCTGCCCAAGCGTCGTCGCATGACCATCGAGTACACCCTGATCGAAGGTGTCAACGACTCCGTCGGGCACGCGCGCGCGCTGGTGCAGACGCTGCGTGGGCTGCGCGTCAAGGTGAACCTGATCCCGATGAACTCGATCACGGCCTCGGACCTCGGAGCCTCGCCCAAGGCCCGGGTCGAGGCGTTCCGCGGCGAGCTGACCCGGGCCGGGCTGTCGTGTTTCCTGCGCACGCGTCGCGGCGACGACGTCTCGGCAGCGTGCGGGCAGCTCGCGCTCTCGTCCGAGCTGGTCCGAGAACGGCGCCGCCCGACCTGAGGGCAACAGGCAGCAGATCGGGCCCCCGGGCCGGGTCCCACACGTGCCCACAGGTTCTAAGCCGGCGCGGATCCCACTATGCTCGCGGCATGTCCGACGAGCCGAGCATCGAAGCCGCGCGCGCCTGGATCGCCCAAGACCCCGATCCCGAGACGCGCGCCGAGCTCGAAGCGCTGATCGCCGCGGGCAACCAGGCGGAGCTCCGCGAGCGGATGCTCGCGCCGCTCGAGTTTGGCACCGCGGGCCTGCGCGGCGTGGTGGGAGCGGGCCTCTCCCGTATGAATCGCGCGGTGGTCATCCGCGCCACCCGAGGGCTCGCCGACTACCTCTTGGCTCGGCACCCGGACGCGCGCGCGCTGCCGGTAGTCGTCGGCTACGACGGACGCTTGTCGAGCCGCCAATTTGCCGAGGACACGCTCGGCGTGCTGGTCGCCGCGGGGATCCCGGTGCGCTTCTTCGACCAGCCGGTGCCCACGCCGCTGGTTGCGTACGCCGCGCGCCAGCTCTCGGCCACCGCCGCGATCGTGATCACCGCCAGCCACAACCCGCCGGAGTACAACGGGTACAAGGTCTACGCGGCGAACGCCGCGCAGATCGTCCCGCCGGTGGACGTCGAGATCTCCGAGCGCATCGCGGCCGTGCCGAGCGCCAAGGACGTGCCGCTCGAAGCCGGGGTGCTGAGCGGCTCGCACCCCCGCGCCGAGAGGGTGCCGGACTCGTTCTTCGATCGCTACCTGGCCGAAGTGGACGCCGTGCGGCCGCGGGTCGAGCGCGACCAGCAGCTCTGCATCGTCTACACGCCCATGCACGGGGTGGGCTGGCGCTACGTCAAGGAGACGTTCGCGCGCGCCGGCTACCCCAACGTGCACGTGGTCGAGGCACAGGCCGAGCCGGACGGGCGCTTCCCCAGCGTCCACTTTCCGAACCCCGAGGAGCCCGGCGCGCTCGATTTGGCCACGGCGCTCGCGACCGAGAAGAAGGCGGATCTGATCCTGGCCAACGATCCGGACGCAGATCGGCTGGCGGTGTGCATCCCGACGGCCACCGGGCGCTTCCGTCAGCTCACTGGCAACCAGGTTGGCCTGCTCCTCGGCGACTTCCTGCTCGAGCACGCGCTCCGAGCGCCGCGGGCGTTGGTCGGCTCGAGCATCGTTTCGTCGCCGATGCTCGGCGCCATCGCCGAGCACTACGGGGCGCGCTTCGAGCAGACCCTCACCGGGTTCAAGTGGATCTGGAACGCCGCCCTGGATCTGGAGGCTCAGGAAGGCGTGCGCTTCGCATTCGGCTACGAGGAGGCGCTCGGCTACTCGGTCGGCCGGGTGGTTCGCGACAAGGACGGCGTCAGCGCGGCGCTCCTGCTCGCCGATCTGGCGGCGCACGAGCAGCGCGAGGGGCGCGGCCTCGGCGAGCGGCTCGAGCGTCTGTATCGCCGGCACGGTCTCTGGGTCAGCGTGCAGAAGAGCATCACGCGCGCAGGGAGCGAAGGCTTGGCCGAGATCGAGCGCGCGATGCAGCTCGTCAGCGAGAAGCCCCCGGAACGCCTGGGCAACGAACGCGTGAGCCGCGTCACGGACTTCCGCAGCGGCGCCGAGGCGCGGCCCCGCTGGTTGCCGGCGACCAGCCTGATCGCACTCGAGCTCGAGGGCGGCGCCCGCGTGCTGGTGCGCCCGAGCGGCACCGAGCCCAAGCTCAAGATCTACGTCGATCTCTCGGTCCCCTTGGGGGAGGGCGAGCGGATGAGCGTCAAAGAGGAAGAAGCCACGCGGGTCGCGCAGGCGCTCGCGGCTGAGGTTGCGGCCCTAGTCGGCCTTGGATGAGAGGAAGCGGAGGATTCATGCGCAAGCTGATCGGATTTCTGTCGTTCTCGGCGGTGATGCTCGGAGGGAGCGCCGCCTTCGCCCAGACCCAGCCCTTCGGCACGTCGGGCACCATGGCATTTGGCGCCGAGCGCCTGTTCGCGTTCTACCGGCAGACCATCGACTACGAAGCCCCGAACGGGGACGAGGACGAGGTGGATCACTCCGGCCTCGGCTTCGGCTGGGGGGCGGTCTCCTATCCGTTCAACGTGCCCCGCCTGGGCTTCGACTACTTCGTCATCGACTCCCTCAGCATCGGCGGCGCGCTCGGCTACGCGGATTTCGATGACGACGACAACGGGCAGGGCGGTGACGCTTTCATCCTGGCGCCGCGGGTCGGCTACTTCATCGGATTCACGGAGGTGTTCGGCTTCTGGCCGCGCGGCGGCTTCACCTATCACAGCGCGGATCCAGACGGCGACCGTAACGACCACTCGGGGTTCGCGCTGACGCTGGAGGCGATGTTCACGATCTCGCCCGCAGAACACTTCGCGTTCCTGCTCGGCCCCACCTTCGACATCGACTTCATGGGCGAGCGGGAGTGCGGCGGCCCGAACAACGAAGAGGACTGCAAGTGGCGCTATCGTTCGTTCGGCCTGCAGGTTGGGCTGATGGGCTATTTCTGAGCCGAGGCGAAGACGAGAAGGAGCGCCACGGCGCCAAGAAGAACGCCACGGGAGCCAGCGGATCTTCTTCAATTTCTGCGAAGAGAAATTCGTGGCGTTTCGTGGCGTCGTGGCGTGAGCTGGTTCTAGTCCGCGTCGAACGGGATGACCTCGTGTGAGCCCAGGCCTGGGATGGCCTGCCTCACGCCCTCCTCGATCTCGCTCGCGGTGCCCACGACCGTGATCAAGAGGTCGTCGAGGGAGATGCGCTCCCGGATGGCCGCGTTCGCGCGCTCCAGGGTCACGTCCCGAACGTGGTCGAGGTAGCCCTCGTAGTAGCCCTCGGGCAGGTCGTAGAGCAGTGAGTCGAGCCCGAGGCCCACCCGCTTGGTCGCCGTGTCGAGCGCGAAGGCGTGGCTGCGGGTCAGGTAGCGCTTGGCCCAAGCAAGCTCGCGCTTGGTGATGCCCTTCTCCCACCAGATCCGGAGCAGCTCGAGCTCCACGCCGATGCAAGCGGCGGCGTCGCTGGCCTTGGGGAAGGTCCACAGGCTGAACGCCTGGCGGTGGCGGTCGAAGGGCAGGCTGGAGTAGGCGCCGTAGGACCAGCCGCGCTTGCTGCGGATCTCCTTCATCAGCCGCGCGGTGAAGGTGCCGCCGAGCACGGTGTTGGCGACGTGGAGCGCGATGTGGTCGGGATCGCGCGGGTGGGTGCCGAGGCCCCCGATCAGGATCTGGGTCTGGGTGCGCTCGGGCTTGTCCACCAGGACCAGGTGCCGCCCGCGAGGTCCGGTCGGATCGCCCAGCGTGTCACGGCGCGGCTCGCCGGCGGGCAGGGCCGCGAGCAGGCGTTCGGCACTCTGGCGGGCGCGGGCCTCGTCGATGTCGCCGGAGAACGCCAAGACCAGATTCTGCCGGGCCCAGAGCCTCTGGTAGAGCGCGCGCACGTCGGCGCCGGTCATGCCGGGCACGCTGGCTAGTCGTCCGCTGACCGAGCGGCCGTAGGCGTGGTTCGCGAACAGCCTGCGCCCGAACCAGCGGCGCGCGAGCGCGCGGTCGTTGTCCCGCGACTCGATGACCTCCGCCTCGGTCTCCCGTCGGAGCAACGCGAGCTCCTCTTCGGCGAAGCCCGGCCGCCCGAGGACGTCGGTGAACAGCGCGAGGAAGGCGTCGAAGTTCCGCGCGATCACCGTGCCGGAGAACGATACCGTGCTGTGGGACACGTCGGCGCCCAGCGACCCGCCGAGCAGGTCGATGCGGGAGTCGAGCTCGTGCTGGCCGAGGCCGCCGCCCGTCCGGCGCATGGCCCGCGCGACGAGGCGCGTGAGCCCCTCTTTGCCTTCGGGGTCCTCCAGCGATCCGGTCAAGAGCGCCGCGGTCAGGTGGACCAACGGCAGCGCGGGGCTCGATTCCAGGAGCAGCTTCACGCCGCCGAGGTCGATGGTCCGGACGCTCACTCCGCAGCCTCCTTCTTCTCGCCCATCTGGGCGCGCACCAGGATCACGCTGCGACGCTCGGGCGCCAGGTAGCGTCGCGCGACGCGCCGGAGGTCGCTCGCGGTGACGCGCCGGAGATCCTCCAGCCGCTCGAACGCGGCCGCCGGCCTGCCCAGCACCGTGTCGTAAAAGCCGATGGTCGAGGCCTTGCCGTCCGCTGTCTCGAGCCCGGCTATGAGCGAGAGCTCCATCCGGGCTCGCGCTCGCTCGATCTCGTCGTCGGCGATCTGCTCCGCTCGAACCTTCGCGAGCTCCTCGTCCATGGCGGCGAGCAGCTGCTCGGCCGTGAACGTGCCGCGGGCCGAGGCGTAGATCTCCAGCAGGCCAGGGTCGCGGAACGGGCCGACGAACACGCGCACCTCGGTGGCGATCTCCAGCTTGCGCACCAGGAGCTGGTGCATGCGGCTGGCGCGGCCGCCGAACAACACCTCCGAGAGGAGCGAGAGCGCGGGGTGGTCGAAGTCCCCCATGGCCGGGGCGTGGTAGCCCACCGCCACCTTCTCGGTCGCCGTCGGCTTCGTCAGCTCCTGCCTGCGCTCCTCGATCTGAGGCGGCTCCGGCCGCACGTCCTCCAGGGGCAGTGTCGAGGGCGGGAGGTGTCCGTACGCTCTCTGGATGCGTCCGAGGAGCGCCGTCTCGGTCACGTCGCCGGCCACCACGATACAGGCGTTGTTGGGCGCGTAATAAGTCCGGTAGAACTCCTGGCAGTCCTCGGTCGTGAAACCCTCGATGTCCGCCATCCAGCCGATGGTCGGCCACTTGTAGGCGTGCTCACGGAACGCCGTCGCCCACAGCACTTCGCTCACCGACCCCTCGACGTCGTCGTCCACGCGGTAGCGGCGTTCGTTCGCCACCACCTCCTTCTCGCTCGTCACCTGCGGGTCGCGCAGCACCAGGTGCGACATGCGCTCGGCCTCCAGCGTGATCACCAGGCCGAGCTGCTCCTTGGGCACCGCGATGGTGTACTGAGTCCAGTCGAGCCAAGTGGCGGCGTTGCTCTCGGCGCCCGCCTCCTCGAGCTTCCGATCGAACTCCCCGGCGGGGAGCTTCTCGGTCTCGTTGAACATCAGGTGCTCGAACAGGTGGGCCAGACCGGTCTTGCCCTCACGCTCGTGCCGCGAGCCCACGCGGTACCAGGTGTGGTAGGCGACGACGGGCGCGGAGTGGTCTTCGCAGAGCAGCACCTCGAGCCCGTTGCCGAGGCGGAAGCGCTCGAGACGAAGCGCCGGACCGAAGGCGGTGGTGCCGACGTGCTCGACGCGCCCGAGGGGAGGGGCAGCGGCGTTGAGCTCCGCCAGGCGTTTGTCGCGGGCACGCTGGGACATGCTGCGAAACCTAGCGCGGGCCGTGCCAAGAACCCAAGGGCCTTTCGGCTGCGGCGACCCGTGAGAAGACGTGCATCTCCGCGCGACGAGGCGTCTCAACCCTCGTCGAGCTTCAAGATCGCGAGGAACGCCTCCTGTGGCACCTCCACGCTCCCCACGGACTTCATGCGGCGCTTGCCCTCCTTCTGCTTCTCCAGGAGCTTGCGCTTGCGGCTGATGTCGCCGCCATAGCACTTGGCCGTCACGTCCTTGCGCAGGGCGCGCACAGTCTCGCGGCTGATCACCTTGCTGCCGATGGCGGCCTGGATCGCCACCTCGTATTGCTGCTGCGGGACCAGCTCCTTCAGCTTCTTCGCCAAGGCGCGACCGCGGCTGTAGGCGTTCGCGCGGTGGACGATCACGCTCAGCGCGTCGAGCGGCTCCCCGTTCAAGAGCATGTCCAGCTTGACCAGGTCGTCCTCGTGGTAGTCCAAGAGCTCGTAGTCCATGCTGGCGTAGCCGCGAGACACGCTCTTCAGCCGGTCGTGGAAGTCGAGGATGACCTCGGCCAGCGGCAGCTCGTAGGTGACGACCACGTGGGTCTGGGCCGCGAAGTGGATGCCCTTCTGCACGCCGCGCCGCTCCTCGCACAAGGCGACCACCGCGCCCACGTAGTCCGCGGGCGTGTGCACCGTGACCTTCATGATCGGCTCCTCGATGTGGTCGAGGTCGCCGACGCTGGGCATCTTGCTGGGGTTGTCCACCAGCACGACGTCGCCGTTCTTGCGGCAGGCGCGGTAGACCACGCTCGGGGCGGTCGTGATCAGATCCAGGTTGTACTCGCGCTCCAGCCGCTCCTGGATGATCTCCATGTGCAGGAGGCCCAAGAACCCGCAGCGGAACCCGAAGCCGAGGGCGTCGGAGGTGTCCGGCTCGAAGCGGAACGACGCATCGTTCATGTGCAGCTTGGACAGCGCGTCTCGGAGGTTCTCGTACTCGGCCGCGTCCGTCGGGAAGACGCCGGCGAAGACCATCGGCTTCACCTCCTTGAAGCCCGGTAGCGCCTTCTCCGCTGGCCTGCCGGCCAAGGTCACGGTGTCGCCGATCTTCGTGTCCTCGGTGGACTTGATGTTCGCCGCGATGAAGCCGACCTCCCCCGGGCCCAGGGCGTCGAGGGCCACCGGGTGCGGGTTGAAGCAGCCGATGGCCGTGACCTCGTAGGTCCTGCCGGTGGCCATGAACTGGATCTTGTCGCCCTTCTCGAGGACGCCCTCCATCACGCGCACCATGATCACCGCGCCGCGATAGCTGTCGTACCAGCTGTCGAAGATCAGCGCGGCCAGGGGTTTCTCCGGGTCGCCCTTGGGTGGCGGGATGCGCGCCACCACGGCCTCCAGGATCTCTTGCACGCCGAGGCCCGTCTTGCCGCTGGCCATGATGGCTCCGCTGCAGTCCAGACCGATGACCTCCTCGACCTCCTGGGCGGCGTGGTCCACGTCCGCGGAAGGCAGGTCCACCTTGTTCAGGACGGGGACGATCTCCAGGTGGTTGTCCAGGGCGAGGTAGACGTTGGCCACCGTCTGCGCCTGCACGCCCTGCGTGGCGTCGACCACCAGGAGCGCACCTTCGCAGGCGGCGAGGCTGCGGCTCACCTCGTAGCTGAAGTCCACGTGGCCGGGGGTGTCGATGAGCTGGAGCTGGTACTCCTCGCCGTCCGCGGCCTTGTACTTGAGGCGGACGCTCTGCGCCTTGATGGTGATCCCGCGCTCGCGTTCCAGCTCGAGCTTGTCGAGGAACTGTTCCACCTTCTCGCGCGCGGTGATCGCTCCGGTGACGTCCAGGATGCGGTCGGCCAACGTCGATTTGCCGTGGTCGACGTGCGCGATGATGGAAAAATTCCGAATCTTGCTGGTCGGGGTGGGCATACGCCGTCGATCTGACGAGGAAAGAGG
The DNA here is from genome assembly GCA_015075635.1 of Polyangiaceae bacterium. Classification (NCBI taxonomy): domain Bacteria; kingdom Pseudomonadati; phylum Myxococcota; order Polyangiales; family Polyangiaceae; species Polyangiaceae bacterium. Next base: position 3,323,723 of record JABTUA010000001.1, on the reverse strand, counting down.
AACCGCGCTCTAGCTCGTCGGCTGGCGCCCGACCAGCGGATTGCTCAGCCCTTCTTGCTGCTCTTGGCTGGGGCCGCGTCGCTCAGAGTCATCTGCCCCGGCAGTGCGTGCTCGTAGCGCTTCAGCACCAGATCGATGCCCTCCCGGATGTACACCGCGACGGGGACCTTGGTGCGATTGTGCAAGAGGTGCAGGCGCTCGTTCTGCTCCGGCGTGATGTAGACGGTGGTGGAAATCTTCTTGCGCGACATCGTGCGGGACCCGGGCGCAACTGCCAGCCGTTACAATAGATGCCAATATGTCGGTTGTCAATCCGGGGCCGGGGCAACAATTGTCTGAATTTAAAAGAAAAAACGGTGATTCTCGGGGTAGCTCCCGGCCCCCCGTCCTGACTGGCGCGCCGCGCTGCGATCAGGTGTTCCGGCCCGGCGGGCTGAGGTAGGATGACGCCCGCTTCGCGGTGTGCCGCGGGTCGCTTCTGGTCTCTCAACGGAACTCGAACATGAATAGCATTGGGCGGGCCGGGGGCGCGATCTGCGCGCTCGCGCTGCTCGCGTTTCAGTCAGGCTGTAGTGGGTCGGCCCAGGCGGGTGCCAAGTCGGCCGAGGGCGGGCCCCAGCGCCGGGACACACGCGTCGTCCACGAGGACTGCGACATCAGCTCGGCGGAGAAGCTGGACGCGAACGGCGACGGCAAGCCCGACGTCTGGTTGGTCAAGAGCGGCGGCCGGGAGACGTGCCGCGCCGTCGACCTCAACTTCGACGGCAAGGTCGACGGTTACTCGTACTTCGACGGCTCGGGGCAGCTGCGGCGCCGGGAGCGCGACTACGATCGCGACGGCAAAATCGACGAGATCCAGATCTATCAGGCGGGCTCGCTCACCGAGCAGCAGCGCTCGACCATCCTCGCAGGTCGGCTGGACACCTGGCAGTTCTACCAGGGAGGCAAGCTCGCGCGCACCGAGCGCGACTCGGACAGCGACGCCATCGTCGATCAGTGGTGGGAGTTCGCGGCAGGCAACGAGAAATGCCCGATGATCCACTCGGACGTGGACGGCGACGGGCGACCGGATCCCGGCGCCACCATCGACTACTGCAAGCAGACTGGCTACGTGCCGCCGACGCGCGCGAGCGCCCAGGGGCCCAAGCACACCTTCGAGCGTCCCGGCGCGCTGCCCGAGGAGACGGAGAACAAGGAGATGCCTGCGCCGGGTGGGCCCGAAGCGCCGAAGAAGGAGGAGAAGAAGTGAAGGCTCTCCACCGTTTCGGCATCGCGCTCGCGGTCTCGGCCGGTCCCCTGGCTTTCCTGGCCTGCGGCGGCAGCGACGCGCCGCGACCCAAGGCGGTCCAAGACCGCGGCGTGGCCGTGGACAAGCGCGGGCAGGACGACCGCTCGCAGTGCGACTTCAAGGACCGCAAGGATCGCGACGTGCAGGAGACCACCGGTCCCGGCGCCATCCAGCCCAACATCCGCCGCGTGTTCGCCATCGTCGGCATCGGCGAGGACGCGCGCCGCGTGCTCCTGTGCCGCGAGGTCGACACCAACCTCGACGGCCTGAAGGACGTCGTGCGTACCTACAACGACAAGGGCGAGGCCATCTACGAGAAGGCCGACACCGACGGTGACGGACGCATCGACACCTGGATCCAGTTCGCGCGCGGCCGCATCGCCAAGGTCGAGCAGGACACGAGCGGCGACGGCCTACCGGACGAAGTGCGCTTCTACATCGACGGGCAGCTCAGCCGAGTGCAGCGCGACACCAACCAGAACGGCAAGCCCGACGTCTGGGAGATCTACGAGAAAGGGCGCCTGCAACGCATGGGCGTCGATCTCGACCACGACGGTCACGTCGATCGCTGGGACCGGGACGAAGAGGCTGCCCGCATCGCCGAGCAGAAGGAGCGCGAGGAAGAGGAGCGGGCCGCCAAGGAGGCGGCAGCCGACGCCGGCGCCGCTTCCGACGCCCCGACCGATGCCCAGGTGAGCGCTCGCAAGAAAAACTAGTGAGCACGCTCGAACGCCTGCAGAAAGTACTGAGCCGTGCCGGCGTCGCCTCTCGGCGCAAGGCGGAGGAGCTGATCCTCGCCGGGCGGGTGCGCGTGGGTGGCCGCGTCGTGACCGAGCTCGGGACTCGGGTGGATCCGGAGCGCGATCGGGTCGAGCTCGACGGTAAGCGCCTGTTCGCCGAGCAGCGCACCTACATCGTGTTGCACAAGCCGCGCGCGGTCATGTGCACGATGAGCGACCCCGAGGGCCGACCGACCGTGGCCAGTCTGGTGCGCGGGGTGGGGGCCAGGGTGGTCTCCGTCGGGCGCCTCGACTTCCACACCAGCGGCGTCCTCTTGATGACCAACGACGGCGACTTTGCAGCCGTGCTCGGGCACCCCAGCAAGGGAGCGCCGAAGACCTACGTCGCCAAGGTACGCGGCGTGCTCGACGAGGCCGCGCTCCAGCGCTTCGCCGAGAGCATCGAGATCGACGGGCGGGCCACCCGCCCGGCGACGGTGCGCCTCTTGCGCCACGAGGGTGACAAGAGCTGGATCGAGGTGACGCTGCGCGAGGGGCGGAACCGCCAGGTGCGGCGCTTGGGCGACAGCGCGGGGTTTCCGGTGTTGCGGCTGGTGCGCTCGGGCTTCGCCGGCATCGACGTCGAGGGGCTCCGGCCCGGCGAGTGGCGCCACCTGACGGTGGACGAGCTGACCGAGCTCAAGCACCAGTTTGGCGTACCGAAGCGGGTGCGCGGGGTCGAGATGGTACCCGGCGTGCACGGCAAGCTCGCCTCCCGCGCGCCGACGGGTCAGCGGCGGCGGGACGAGGCGCGGGGCAAGGGCCCGGAGCGGGACGAGCGCGCGGCCGGCAGATCGGCGCCGCTTCGCGAGCGCCCCCGCCAAGAGAGCGCAGCTCCGCGACCCGGCCAGGGAGCGCGCGGGCCTTCGCCGAGCTCGCTCAAGCGTCCGACACGCGCTTCATCGAGCGGTCGTGGGCGCCGCTGAGGAGCGCGAGCGCGAGCATCGCCCCGAGCAGGGCCAGGAACATGTCCCACTGCGCGTCCCAGACGTCGCCCTGGCTTCCCAGGAACGCCGCGCCGACGTCGGAGGCGACCACCAGCGTCGTCCACCACTCCAAGAGCTCCCAGAACGCGCCGAGCGACAGGCAGATGTTGCAGACGATGAACGCCAGCCACTTGCCGCGGCGGAGCGGCGAGGTGCGCAGCAGGACCTCGCGCGTGTAGAGCGCGGGGAAGAACCCGAGCGCCACGTGGCCGACGCGGTCGTAGTGGTTGCGCGCGAGGTGGAAGTGGTCGCGCACCCAGTTGCCGAGCGGCGTGAGCGCGTAGGTGTAGTAGCCGCCATAGACCAAGATCACGAGGTGCAGGAACACGCACACGTAGACCAGGTTCGACATGCGGAAGCGGCGGTACACCGCCCCGAGCACGCCGATGCCGGCGAGCCCGGGGCCGACCTCGAGCAGCCAGCTCACGCGACCGGCGGGTGGCGCCCAGACCGTGGCCAGACACAGGACGGTCGCGAGCCCGAGCAGGGCGAGGGGCAGGCGATGGCTGGGCGTCACCCCGCGATGTTACCTCGGGGCCCCCACCGGATCGCCGATCTGACGCGGGAGCTTCCAGTCCAGATCGAAGAACCCGCCGGCGAGCACCCGCGCGTCGCGGCCCAGCACGACCTCCGCGGCCGCCGGGCCGAGGCCTTCGTCGTAGATCAAGAAGTCCGGCAAGAGCTGGGGCAGCGACAGCGCGCGCCAGATCCCGGCGGCGTCCACCGCCGTGACCACCACCAGGTAGCGCTCCTTCGCGGCGGGGTTCGGCTGGATGAAGATCGCGCCGGTGCCGGCGCGCTCGAAGCGCCGCGCGCCGGCGACGAGGGCGCCGCGCTCGCTCTGGATCAGGAGATCCTTGGCGACGCGACCGAGGAGCAGATGGTCGCGCGGGGAGCCGACGGCGAGCACGGAGTGACCGGCGAGCGTCGCCGCGTCGAGCTCGGCGTCGGAGAGGACGCGGTAGCCCACCTCGGGACCAAACCGGCGCGAGAGGCCGAGCGCGACCTCGCGGTTCGCGCGGGTCGTGCGCGGATCGCCGGTCCCGTAGCTGAACACCAGCGGCTCTAGGTAGGCGTCGCGGATCGGTCCTTCGAGCCCCGGGCGCTTGCCCCGGGCCGAAGGCGCTCCTTTGGTCCAGCGGCCGTCGCGCTTCTGGGCCGACACCGCCTCTTCCGCCGCGAAGCCCAGGCTCTGGCCGTCGATCTCCAGCTCGACCGGTCCAGTCTTGGGCAGACGTGGGCCGCGCGCGAGCTCGAAGCCGCTGACGGCGTCGGTCTTCACGCGCACGGGGGTCGAGCTCGCGTCCACGTCCAGCGTGCCGGCCTTGCCGGGCACTTCGAGCTCGCGGATCGCCGCCCAGTGGAGCCTGCCGAAGCGGAGCGAGTCGCTCTTGACCGTCACGCGCGCCGCCGCCGGATCGAGGACAGCCTTGCTGAGCCAGGGGTAGAGCCGCGCGCCGGCGTAGGCTTTGGTCCAGACGTCGTGCCCGGTGTCCGGCCACTCGTCGGTGATCGAGTATCCGAGCTGCTTGTAGCGGTCGACCAGCACGCGGGAGTTCTCCAGAGGAAAGTCCTTCGTGCCGTGGGCCACCCAGAGGGGCAGGTTGCGCCCGCGCTCCGCCAGGCTGGCCGGTGACCAATGGTGCATGCGCTCGGTCTCCCAGGGGCGGATGGGCCGGTTCTTGGTGTCGCGGCGCACGAAGTAGCTGTGGTAGCCGCAGAGCGGCGCGGCCGCGGAGAAACGCTCGGCGTAGTAGAGCCCGAGGTGCGCGGCGCCGGTGCCGCCCATCGACACGCCGCTCACCGACACCCGCAACGGATCGATGGGGTAGGTGGCGAGGGCCCAGTCCACGGCAGCCATCACCTCGCGCTCGCCGGGCCCCCGGTAGAACGCGTTGCCGTGGGCATGAGGCGCGAGCACGAAGCCACCCACGCTGGGCGCGCGGCTCTTCGTGTCCAGGAAGGCCTCCATGATGCGCTCCGGCGTGCCGTTCAACCCGTGCAGCAGCACGACCAGCGGGTAGCGCTTCTGGCCACCCGGGGCGAAGCCCGCCGGGACGTGCAAGAGAGCCGGGTCCGGCTCGGCGTCCACCACCGAGCGTCGCGCGAACGCGACCAAACCCGGCTGCGCCAGCGGATCGCGCCCCGCCTCGAGGTCGGCGAGCAGCGCCTGGAGGCGCGCGCGTGCGCCGGCAGCGCCGTGCTCGACGGCCACGACGGCCGCGTCGAGCGTGGCGGTCAGGCTGGTCGGATCCAGGCTGGGGCCGAGCTTGTCGCGCGCCGCACTGGCGCGGAGCAGCAGGGCGGGCGCCTCGGCGTCGAGGGGCACCGTCAGCTTCCGAGTCAGTGAGCCGAGGCGGACCTCGACTGCGAGCGGGCCGGTCGAGGTCGGGCCGAGGGCCGGCAAGCTTGCCTCGAAGCGGGGCACGCCGCGCGGGCCGAGGGGCAGCTCGCCCAGCGACAGCTCGTGGCTCTCGCTGCCAGCGCGGACCTCGACCCGAAGCGCCTGCGGCGGGGCGAGGGCCGAGCCGCGCTCGAGCTCGAGTGACAGCCGCGGGCGAAACCCTCTCGGGCCGGTGCCTGGATCCAGTCGCACACCCAAGAGACCCGCTGCCAGGCGCTCTTGGTCGGCGTCGGTGGTCTTGGGCAAGACCAGCCGCGCGCCCCGCGGCGAGAGCAGGTCCCGCGCGTCGAGCAGGCGCAGCTCCAGCGCCCACCACGCGCCCGGGTGCTCGAGCAAGAACAGCAGCGCATGGCTGCCCTTGCTCAGGTCGAGCGGGATGGCGTCCCAGCCGCCGCCGCGCAACGACCGAGCGCTCTTCTCCCAGACCGGCTTGCCGTCGACGAACAGGCGCGCGGCGCCGTCGATGGAAGCGAGCAGGTAGCCGTGCAGGTGCTCCTCGAGCACCAAGCTGCCGCCCAGCAAGGCGGCGGCGCCGGCCTTTTGCCCGGTGCCGAGCGCGCGATCGAGGTCGAGGGCGCCCTGTCGGGTGAAGAGCGGGCGAAAGCCGGGCGCCTGCGCGCCCGCGCTCGGCGTCGCGCCGCTCTCGGCGAGCTCGCGGGCGCGCTCGCTCTTCAAGGGGCCCGCCACGAGCCACGCGCCGAGCTGGCCGTCGGCGGCGGGAGTGATGGCGACTTCGGCGCGAGCGATGGCGGAAGCCGAGAGCAACGCCGCTCCGACGAGCGGCGCGAGCCCTCGGCGCCTCACGCGGTCTGTCCGTGCGCCAACACGCGCGCGCCGTCGCGGAACATGATGCTGACCTTGCCGCTGTCGAGCACCTCGGCGACGAAGCCCTCGCCGAACTTCTTGTGAGTCACCAGCTCTCCCGCAGAATAGCTCTTGTCGATGCTGTAACGCGTGAAAGCGTCCAACGCCTGCCCGGCGATGCGCTTCTCCCAGTCGTTAACGCGGCTCGCCTCGGCCTTGGCCTTCTCGGTCACGCGCTGCGCGGCCGACGCGGGGCGCGGCGCGCCGGTCGTGCGCTTGACCACGCTCGCCTTCTCGGACGCGGGGGCGCGGTAATTGTGCTGCGAGTTGCAGGTCTGGCAGATGACCCGCTTGGGCTTGCCTTGGTGCATCGCGATGATGCGGTGACCGAGGTCCATGCGGCACTTGGTACACCAGGCGTCGATTTCGCTGCCTGCGCTGAGGGGCTTCACTCCGAATCCTCCTGATCTCCCCCGGCGGTCGTCTCTGCAGGCGGCGGCTCGGTGCGTCCGTCGCGCTTGACCCGGACCTTCGAGCGCACCTCCGGCTTGGGCGGTGCGCCCAGCCGCTCGTCGTTCGGGATGAACCGCACCTCGGTCTTGATCTCGAACGAGAGCATGGTGAGCACCTTCGCCATCTCCTCGGAGAAGTTCGTGTGCTCGAGGAAGTCGCGGATCTCCTTGGCGACCACCCGGTAGAGCCCGTTCTTGGTCTCGTCGATCTGAGCCAGGAGCAGCGCCAGCACCTCCTTCGGCAGCTTCATCTCGCGCACGAACTCGCGGACGTTCTCCGGCCCCTCGGTGATCTTCTCGTAGCCCGCCTCGACGATGCGCTTGATGATCTCGGGCAGGAGCCGCTCGAGCCGGCGGCGCTCGTGCTCCTTCTCTTCGGGAGGGTCGTCCGCACCCGGCGGAGGGATCTCGCTGTGGGCCACGGCGGGGGGTTAGCCTGGCGCACTGCGTCAGTCAATCGTTTGGGACGCTGGGCCCGATCGGGCTATGTGCGGTGGGCAGTGCGTGGGCTGAGCGTGGTCTTGGTGCTGGGGGTGCTCGCGGCTGGTTGCCGCGAGCCCGGCGCCGCGCCGTCGCCGGCGAGCAGCGCGCCGCCCAACCCGTCCGCGAGCGCACCGCCCGCCGCGACGACCGCCGCGCCGCCGCGCCCGAGCTCGCCGCCCCAGAGCGAGCCCGAGCCTCTGCCGGCGGGCTCGGCCGCGCCGAGCGGCGGGAATTGGCTGAGGTGTTACGCGCAGTTTCAGCCACGCACTCAGCCGGATCTGGACGTGACGCGGCTCGGCCTGATGTGTGGGCCGTCGAACGGCATGCGCAAGGCGGCCGAGTCCCGCGAGGCGACGCTCGGCGAGCCGGGCAAGCCGCGCGAGCATCGGTTCAAGGCCGAGCCCGGCGACTGCTATCGGATCTTCGCCGTGGCCGAGCCCTCCATCGAGGACCTGGACATCGAGGTGTTCGGGCCGGGCGGCAACAAGATCGCCTTCGACACCAGCGACGACCGCTGGCCCATCGTCAAGCCGGACGGGCCGTTCTGCGTGTTCGAGGGCGGCGAATACCGCGCGGAGGTTCGCGCCCAGCGCGGCCAGGGGCGCTACTCGATCGAGATCTGGCGCTTGCGCTGACTCGACTTTCGCTGTCTTGGCACGAGCAGACCGCGATCCGCCACTGAGACCGGGACCCACGAGAACACCGGCGAACGCGCTTCGCGATACCCGGAGGGGTAGGCCGGCGCACTCCCCCGTCAGGTGGAAATTCTCGCCTGACGCTCCAGGAGTGCACGTCGACAGCAACCTCGACGGAGGCAGGGCGCGGCGGTAAACATGGGGCACGAAAGCGCGAAACGCGAGGCTGAGAGCGTGGCGGGCACGCCGCGAACGCTCCAGGATTGTCGCCGACGGTTTGCGCACTAGGATACCCCACCGATGACGAATGAATTCGCCGAACGCCGCCGGCGTGTGCTCGACGCGCTGGGCCCGGCGGTGTTGCTCCTGCCGGCCGCGCCGCTCGCGATTCGCAACAACGACGTGGAGCACGAGTACCGCCAGGACTCGGACTTGTTCTACCTGAGCGGCTTCGACGAGCCGGAGAGCGTCCTCTGCCTGCGCGGCGGAAAGGACAAGCCGTTCTGCCTGTTCGTGAGGGCCAGGGATCCGGAGCGGGAGGTCTGGGACGGTGCGCGCGCCGGCGTGGACGGGGCCGTGAAGGACTTCGGCGCCGACGAGGCTTTCCCCATCGCGGAGCTGACTCAGAAGCTGCCCGAGCTGCTCGAGAACACCACGCGCCTCTACTACCGGCTCGGTCGCGACAAGGGCTTCGACGACGTCGTGCTCGCGGCCATCGACAAGGTCCGAGCGCGGGCCAAGCTGGGCGTGTCCTGGCCCGTCGAGCTCGTCGATCCGGCGACCATCGTGCACGAGCTACGCCGCCTGAAGACCCGCGAGGAGCTCGAGCTGATGCGCCGCGCGGCGGAGATCACTCGCGACGCTCACGTCGCGGCGATGCGCGCCGCGAAACCGGGCCGTCACGAGTACGAAGTCGAGGCGGCGATCCGCGCGGTGTTTCGCCAGCACGGCTCCGAGCGCCCGGCGTACGGGCCCATCGTGGGCTCCGGTCCCAACGCGACGGTGCTCCACTACCGGCGCAACGACCGCAAGATGCAGGACGGCGACCTGCTCTTGGTGGATGCGGGCTGCGAGTACGGCTACTACGCCTGCGACGTCACCCGGACCTTCCCGGTGGGCGGCAAGTTCAGCGGCCCGCAGCGGGCCATCTACGAGATCGTCCTGGCCGCCCAGACCGCCAGCATCGACGCCACCCGCGCCGGCGCCACGCTCGAGTCCATCCACGACGCCAGCGTCAAGATCATCGCGCAAGGGCTCCTGGACTTGGGCCTGGTCGAGGGCCCGCTCGAGACCGTGCTGGAGAAGCAGACCTACAAGAAGTACTACATGCACCGGACCAGCCACTATCTCGGCATGGACGTGCACGACGTGGGGCGCTACTTCGTCGACGGCAAGCCACGCCCCCTCGACACGGGCGTCGTGATCACGGTAGAGCCGGGCATCTACGTGGCGGAAAATGCCGAGGGAGCACCGGAACAGTACCGCGGGATTGGCGTCCGCATCGAAGACGACGTGTGGGTCACGCCGGAGGGCCCCAGCGTCCTCACCAGCGACGTGCCGCGGAGCGTCGACGACGTCGAGCACGCGTGCGCTTGAACGGCTCGCGCTCGTCGTGACGGCGCTCGCGCTGAGCGCCCCGGCTCGGGCAGAGGAGGCGCCGGAGGAAGAGCTGCCGGCGGTGCTCCGCCCCGTGGAAGGCGGCTACCTGCACCTGCTCGGGGCCGTCGCGGTCGGTCGCGGCATCCGCTTCAACAACCCGTACCGGCTCGCGACCCCGCTCGGCGAGGACGCCGAGTCGCTGTCACTCAGTGCCACCTACCTCGACGTATCGCTCGGCGCCGCGTCCGGCGATCCCGACGGCTTCCAGCACGGCGGCAGCGTGCACTTCTCCGTCGCGATGCAGGGCGTTCCGCAGCAAGTGCTGACGCCGTCGTACCTCCTGCTCCACCGCTTGCCGCCGCGCTTCGTCACGTTCGCGCGGGCGGGGCTCCCCGTGGTGCTCGAGCCCGACCCCAACCTGGGCTATGAGCTCGCCGCCGGCGGCGCGTACTTCTTGACCGCGGGGCTCGGCCTGACGGCGGAGCTGGTCGGGAACCTGTTCTACGGCGCCGCGACGCAGGACGAGGCGCTGACGGCGATCCCCATGCTCTCGTTTCAGCTCGGCGTGCTGATCGACTTCGAGGTGCTGCCGTGAGCGCGCCCCGTGCCCGCGCGGCGACGGCGCAGAAGCTCGGTTTGGCGCTGATCGTGCTCCTGTTCTGCATGGCGCCGACACCCGGGGACATCGGCGGCTGCGGACAGAGCCCGGACCTGCTCGACGCCCCGACCTTCTTCGCCAACAAGAAGCTCATCGACTGCTCGCGCTGCGACGAGTGCGGGTTCGACGAGAGCGCGTGCTCCAAGGCGTGCACCGACGAATACCCGATCGCCACGGCCTTCCCCAAGGACTGCTACCCGCTCGTCCACGACGGTGAGGTCTGCTTGCGCGCCTTGCGCCACGCGAGCTGCGACGACTACGCGAGCTACGTGGACGACTTTGCGCCGAGCACGCCCAGCGAGTGCAACTTCTGCCCGGAGAAGAGCCGATGAAGGCGGGGTTCTTGCTGGCGCTCTGCTGCTTTGGTTGCGGCGCCGCGACCCAGGGCCTGACGGCGGATCCCGTCGACTACGAGCTCTACCGCCGGACTCGCACCGCGAAGAGCAGCGAGGCGCGGCTGAGCTCGAGCCACGAGTACCTCGAGAAGGTGCCGGACGGGCGCT